>NZ_JCAFRY010000011.1:0-141019 GCF_059368675.1 Stenotrophomonas sp. YJH_SMC_120 | reverse complement strand
TAAAGCTGCAGATGATTGATTCTGGCAACGTATCGCTTGCTTTAAAACAATTAATAGTTGCTTGATCAAACGTCTGCAAGATGGACAATCATCCTTCCTGCAGGCGCCTTCACAAGATACCTGCGCATACTTTCA
This sequence comes from Stenotrophomonas sp. YJH_SMC_120, assembly GCF_059368675.1. Classification (NCBI taxonomy): domain Bacteria; kingdom Pseudomonadati; phylum Pseudomonadota; class Gammaproteobacteria; order Lysobacterales; family Lysobacteraceae; genus Stenotrophomonas; species Stenotrophomonas sp. YJH_SMC_120. The sequence continues at coordinate 140,884 of NZ_JCAFRY010000011.1, read as the reverse complement.
AAGATCGAGGGAAGTGGCCTCAGCGCCGTTCCCGTGTGCTGCGAAGTTTCCTTCGTAGCGAGCCGCCCATTATGCCAGACTTTTTCAGTCCGTCAACACCTTCGTTCGATCATCTCGTTCGGCGGTGGTGGGCGCCCTGTTGTCGCTGAAGCCCCTTGGTGGCGACCCCTGCGACGGGGGAGGAGAAGTATGTCCCTATTCCCATCGTTTGTGAAGGGGGTGTGGCGATTTTTTTCACCGGATGTTGCATCCGTTCATCCGGCGCGCTGCGGTAGGTTCCCGCGAAGAGCAGCCAAGCGTGGGCTTGGCTCTACAAGAGCACAAGGAAGGGCCGGCTAGCGCCGGCCCTTCCTTTGTCTCAGGCAGCGACCAGGCGCACGCGGGCAAACGTACGCTTGCCGACCTGCAACAGGCCTTCGAAGCCCGGCTGCAACACCTGCTGGCCGTCTTCGACCACTTCGCCATCCACCTTGACTGCGCGCTCCTTGAGCTTGCGGTTGGCTTCGGAGTTGCTCGGGGTCAGGCCGGCCGCGGTCAGCAGCGCAGCAATACGCAGGCCTTCGACCGGGATCGCCACGTCCTGCAGCGGCAGCTGGGTGATGTCGCCCTGCCCGGTCACCGCCGCTTCCCAGCCCGCGATCGCCTGCTCGGCCGCTGCGGCGTCGTGGAAGCGGGTCGCCAGTTCACGCGCCAGGCGCAGCTTGACCACGCGCGGGTTCAGGCCGCCATTGGCCACCTGCTGGCGCAGCTGCACGGCTTCGGCCTGGCTGATGTCGAAGGACAGCAGCTCGATCCAGCGCCACATCAGGGTGTCGTCCACCTTCATGGTCTTGGTGACGATGTCGATGGCCGGTTCGCTGATGCCAATGTAGTTGCCCAGCGACTTGGACATCTTGTTGACGCCGTCCAGGCCCTCCAGCAGCGGCATGGTCAGCACCACCTGCGGCTTCTGGCCGTGATGCTCCTGCAGGCCACGGCCCATCAGCAGGTTGAACTTCTGGTCGGTACCGCCCAGCTCCACGTCGGCCTCCAGGGCCACGGAGTCGTAGCCCTGCACCAGCGGGTACAGGAACTCATGGATGGCGATGGACTGCTGGGCGGCGTAGCGCTTGGCGAAATCGTCGCGCTCGAGCATGCGTGCCACGGTGTGCTGGCCGGCCAGGCGGATCATGTCGGCCGCGCCCATCTTGCCGAACCACTCCGAGTTGAAGCGGACTTCGGTACGGCTGCGGTCCAGCACCTTGAACACCTGCTCCTCATAGGTACGCGCGTTGGCCAGCACGTCCTCGCGGCTGAGCGGCTTGCGGGTAAGGCTCTTGCCGGACGGGTCGCCGATCATGCCGGTGAAGTCGCCGATCAGGAAAATGACCTGGTGGCCGAGGTCCTGGAACTGGCGCATCTTGTTCAGCAGCACCGTGTGGCCCAGGTGCAGGTCGGGCGCGGTGGGGTCGAAGCCGGCCTTGATCCGCAGCGGGCGGCCCTCCTGCAGGCGCGCACGCAGATCCTCGAGCTTGAGGATCTCGTCGGCACCACGGCCGATCTGGGCAAGGGCTTCTTCAATCGAGGACACGTGACTACTCCCGGCAACGCCGATTCTTGTGTGGGGTGTTAAAGCAAAGTTAACCCGATTGGCTTCACAAAAGCCAATGGGCACAAGGGTTTGACGCGGTTTTCTCAGGTGTCTATGGTAACCGGCGATCAGGCCCCCGCTCCCGGGCCACCAGGAAAAAACCGCCGATGCACAATTCCGAACAAGGGCGCGCACGCAAGCAGCGCTTCCAGGAACGCCTCCACGTCCTGCACGACAACGCCCTGCATCGGAAGCTCAGGCAACATCTTCCCGCGGCCTTCAACGAGCGCTGGACCCGGCGCCATTGGATGCATGCCAGCCTGTTCGCGACCATCGGCGCCCTGGTGGCGACGATCGTGCCGGGCTTCTCGCACACCATCGACGCCCCCTTTGCCGACAGCCATACCAGCCTGGCACTGCCGTTGCCGCCGCTGGCCATGGCCCGCCAGCAGCAGGTGCCCGGTGACAGCTGGCAGGTGCTGCGCGTGGAACGCGGCCAGACCCTGAGCGATCTGTTCGACAAGGCCGGTATCCCGGCGACCACCCTGCACCGGGTACTGGACCACCCGGGGGCGCGCGAGGCGCTGACCAAGCTTCGCCCGGGCGCCGAGATCGCCTTCGACATGCCCCTGTCCGGCGACCTGCGCAGCATCCGCTTCGACCGCGATGCCGACAACCGGGTGGAGCTGAGCCTGGCCGGTGACGACATCAAGGAGAAGGTGACCAAGCGCGAGACCTCCACGCGCACGGTGGTCACCAGTGGCGAGATCACCAGCTCGCTGTATGCCGCGGCCCGCCGCGCCGGGCTGTCGCCGTCGGCGATCGCGACGATGACCGACGACATCTTCAAGTACGACATCGACTTCTCAAAGGACCTGCAGCCGGGCGACCGCTTCAGCGTGGTGATGGATGAAACCTGGCGCGAAGGCGAGAAGGTGGACACCAGCAAGATTCTGGCCGCGACTTTCACCACCGGTGGCAAGACCTATTCCGGCTTCCGCTTCGACCGCAACGGCAAGTCCGAGTACTACGACATCAACGGCCGTTCGCTGAAGAAGAGCTTCATCCGCATGCCGATCCCGTTCGCGCGGCTGAGCTCGACCTTCGGTGCGCGCAAGCACCCCGTGCTGGGCAAGATGCGCATGCACAAGGGCGTGGACTACGCCGCGCGCACCGGCACCCCGATCATGGCCGCCGGCGACGCCCGCGTGCAGTTCGCCGGCGTGCAGCGCGGTTACGGCAACGTGGTGATCCTCGACCACGGCCGTGGCCACACCACCCTGTATGGGCACATGTCGCGCTTTGCGAACATCAAGACCGGCCAGCGGGTGGCCCAGGGCACGGTGATCGGTTATGTCGGCTCGACCGGCCTGGCCACCGGCCCGCACCTGCACTACGAATTCCGCGTCAACGGCGAGCACCGCAACCCGCTGACCGTGACCATGCCGCCGCCGGAGCCGCTGAAGGGCGCCGAGCTGGTCGCCTTCCGCGCGCAGACCGCGCCGGCGATGGCCCGCATCCAGGGCATGGAGAAGCTGATCTACGCCGACGCCAGCCCGGCACCGACCAGCCGCGACGAGGCCGCCCCCGAGGTGGCCAGCGCCAAGGACAAGAGCAGCACCGGCCGCAAGCGCGGCTGAGCCCCTGCGTTGACGAAGAAGGACGCGGCAGCACAAGCTTGCCGCGTCCTTTTTTTATGCCCGCCATGAACACGACTGCCGACACTGACGCCCCCCTGTACCTTGGCCTGATGTCGGGCACCAGTGCCGACGGCATCGATGCCGCGCTGGTGCAGTTTCCTGCCGGCGGAGGCTGCCGCTTCGTGCACGGCCTGACCGCCCGCTGGGAGCCGGTGCTGCGTGCACGGCTGGTGGCGCTGGGCGAAGGTGGTCCACTGGATTCGCTGGAGGAGCTGGGCGAGCTGGACGCCCGGATCGCGATCAGCTTCGCTGGGGCCGCCAACCAGCTGCTGGCCGAGGCTGGCGTGGACGGCAGCCAGGTGCGCGCGATCGGCTCGCATGGGCAGACCGTGCGTCACCGGCCGCTGGCCGACCCCGCCTTCACCGTGCAGCTGGGCGACGGCAACCGCATCGCCGAATTGACCGGGATCACCACGGTCTCCGACTTCCGCCGACGCGACGTGGCGGCCGGGGGCCATGGTGCGCCACTGATGCCGGCCTTCCACCTGGCCATGCTGGGCACGACCGACGAAGACCGCGCCGTGCTCAATCTGGGCGGTATCGCCAACCTGACCCTGATTCCGCGCGAAGGTGCGGTACGTGGCTTCGATACCGGCCCGGCCAATGCGCTGATGGATGCCTGGTGCCAGCGCCACACCGGCCGCACCTTTGATGCCGACGGCGCGTACGCCGCCAGCGGCGCGGTGGACGAGGGCCTGCTGGCGGGCTGGCGCTCGGACCCGTGGTTCGCGCTGCCGCCGCCGAAGAGCACCGGCCGTGAGCAGTTCCACCTGGCCTGGGCCGAGGCGCACATGGCCGAGGGCCAGTACGCGGCGGCCGACGTGCAGGCGACCCTGTTGGAGCTGACCGTGGCAACGGTGGCCGACGCGCTGCTGGCGCAGCAGCCGCAGACCCGCCGCCTGCTGGTCTGTGGCGGCGGGGTACGCAACCGGCAGCTGATGAAGCGCCTGGCGGCGCGGCTGCCGGACGTGCAGGTGGAATCCAGCGCCGTGCACGGGCTGGACCCGGAGTACGTGGAGGCAATGGGCTTTGCATGGCTGGCGCAGCGGACGATGGAGGGGCTGGCCGGCAACCTGCCAAGCGTGACCGGAGCTAAGGGCCCGCGGATCCTGGGTGCGATCCACCTGGCGTGAGGTGGCGCCATCCACGCGTGGCGTGGATCTACCGGGCAGCCGGACGTGGGCTCGTCTCTACAGCATTGCGGCGCGGCCGCTAATCGAAGCCCTGCCCTGCGGGCAAGGCCTGCAGGGCGGCAATGGCATCGGACAGGGCATCCACTTCCGGATCGCCGAAGCCGGAGCGGACTTCCAGTTCACTGCTGAACAGCCCCTGCTCCAGCAAGGCGGCACAGGTCTGTTCGTGGGTCCAGCCGCGGGCGACCGCGACGCGTTTGATACGTTCCAGCAGCAGCGGGTCCAGGTCCCGCAGCACAACGTCGGCCATGCTCACTTCCCCGTTCGCAAGGCACCGCCCCCTCGGCGCGTCGGGGCGATGATCACGCAGACCGGGCGGGCAGGCAATCAGGTCGAGCCGGCGGCCTGGCGACGGCCCTGCTGCAGGATCAGCAGGGCGCAGAGGATCACCACCGGGATCGCCACCAGCGCGGTACCGACGAAGAACAGCGCGTAGCCTTCCAGCAACGTCCGGCCCTGTGCGAGCGTCTGTACCGACCACCCCGAGAGCCCCTTGAGCGCCTTGCCGGGCATCGCGTAGAACGAACTCAGCAGTGCGTACTGGGTTGCGGTGTATCCGATGCTGGTCAGGCTCGACATGTAGGCGATCAGCGCCGTACCGGCGAAGCCGCTGGCGAAGTTGTCGATTGCCATGGCCACGGCGAAATGGGTTGTGTCCGGGCCGGAATAGGCCAGCCAGGCAAACGCCAGGTTGGAGGCCGGCCCCAGCACGGCGCCTACCATCAGCGCCGCCAGCACCCCCCAGCGGACCGAGACCAGGCCCGCTGCGGCAATACCGACGAAGGTCGCGACCAGCCCGACCGAACCACGCACCGCGCCCACGGTGTCCTCGTCCAGGCCGAGATCGACGTAGAACGGGTTGGCCATCGGTCCCATGACGAAGTCGGCCATGCGATAGACGCTGATGGCCACCAGGATCAGGATCGCGCCGCTGCGATGCTCGCGGACGAAGGCGATGAACGGTCCCGCTACGGCGTCGAACAATCCGCGCGGTGTCCACAGCGAGGTCGCCTGCGCCTGCACGGCAGCCACTTCCCGCGCGGGTTCGCGGGCCATGACCACGGCCACCACGCCAAGCGCCATCAGCACGGCCATGATCTCGTAGGAAACCTGCCAGCCGACACGGGCCGCGATGATCAGGATCAGCGCATCTGTGACCAGCAATGCAGTGCGGTAGCCCAGTGCCGAGGATGAGGTCAGCAGTCCAAGCTGCTCGCTGTTGTCAGCACTTTCAATGCGCCAGGCATCGATGACGATGTCCTGGGTGGCCGAAGCAAACGCCACGATCACAGCCATCACGCCGAACACGACGATGTGCTGCCATGCGATACCCAGGAACTGGATCTGGCCCCCCTTGGGCTGGACCAGCGCCATGCCGACCAGGCCCACCAACACAACCAGCTGCGACAGCAGCATCCAGCCACGGCGGCGGCCAAAGCGGCCGAACAGAGGCACGTCGGTCTTGTCGACGATCGGTGCCCACAGGAACTTCATGGTGTAGGCCAGCCCGACCCATGACAGGAAGCCGATCGTACTCAGCTCGATGCCTTCCTTGCGCATCCAGAAGCCGAGCGTGTTGCCCACCAGATAGATCGGCAGGCCGGAACTGAAGCCGAGCAGCAGCATCGCCAGCACCTTGCGCTGGCTCAGGTTGGACAACACCTGCTGCCACGGTCGGCGCGGCTTGGCAGCCTCGGTCACAGGTCGTAGTCCACGGTGAACGGGGCGTGGTCGGAGAAGCGCTCGTCGCGGTAGATCGAGCAGCTTCGCAGGCGGTCACGCAGGCCCGGGGTGATGAACTGGTAGTCGATGCGCCAACCGACATTGTTGGCACGGGCGGCGCCGCGGTTGCTCCACCAGGTGTAGTCCTCTCCGGTGGGGTTGAGCAGGCGGTAGGCATCGGCCCAGCCGCGACCGGCGGCGACGTCGGTGGCCTGGCCGTGGTCGGCGCAGAGGGCGTTGAGCCAGTCGCGTTCCTCCGGCAGGCAGCCGGAATTCTTCTGGTTGGACTTCCAGTTCTTGATGTCCAGCGCCGAACGCACGATGTTCCAGTCGCCGCACAGCACGTAGTCGCGGCCGCTGCGCGCCCACTCCTCCAGGATCGGCCGCAGCCATTCCATCACTTCGAACTTGAAGCCCTGGCGCAGGTCGCCCGAGCTGCCGGACGGGATATAGAAGGAGACCACGCTGAGGTTGCCGTAGCGTGCCTCGATGTAGCGGCCTTCGTCGTCGAACGGGGCCCAGCCCAGCGAAGTGATGACCTGGTCCGGCTCGCGCTTGCTGTAGATCGCCACACCGCTGTAGCCCTTCTTGGTAATGGCGTCGCGGTAGAAGCAGTGGTGGCCGTCCGGGCGGAACATCGGGTCGCTCAGCTGGTCTTCCTGGGCCTTGGTTTCCTGGATGCACAGGACATCGGCATCCTGGGCACGGAACCAGTCGAGGAAGCCCTTGGTCGCGGCGGAACGGATGCCATTGGCGTTGAAACTGATGATGCGCATGCGGAAGACCTACGGCGGGAAACCGGGCAAGCATACCGGTTGACTGCAGGGCTGCGCAGTCCGCCGGGTGGGCCCGCCAGCGCCTTCACACGGGGCCGGACGAGCGCGAAACGCCCAGCTGGATTAGGATTTGTGCTCCAAATGAAGATGAATCGAGTTTTGATGAGCGACCACCGCCACCGTTTCCTGCAGTTGGCCCTGACCGCCGACGCCCTTCGCTTCGGCCAGTTCACCCTCAAGTCCGGCCGGCTGAGCCCCTATTTCTTCAACGCCGGGCGCTTCGACTCCGGCTCGCTGCTGTCCCAGCTCGGCGCGTGCTATGCCGATGCCATCGATGCCAGCGGGATCAAGTACGACGTGGTGTTCGGCCCGGCCTACAAGGGCATCCCGCTGGCCACCGCGATGGCCTGTGAGCTGGCCCAGCGTGGCCGCGACCTGCCGCTGTCGTTCAACCGCAAGGAAGCCAAGGACCATGGCGAGGGTGGCCAGCTGATCGGCGCCGACATGCAGGGCAAGCGCGTGCTGATCGTCGACGACGTGATCACCGCCGGTACGGCGATCCGCGAAGCGCTGGGCATCATCCGCGCCGCCGGTGGCACCCCGGCCGGCATCGTGGTGGCGCTGGACCGCCAGGAGATCGCTTCGGAGACCGACCGCCGTTCTGCCGCGCAGTCGGTGGCCGAAGAAGCCGGTATCCCGGTGATCGCCGTGGCATCGCTGGCCGATCTGCTTGATTTCGCCTCCGGCAACCCGGAACTTGTGGGTTACCGGCAGCCGCTGGAAGCCTACCGGGCCCAGTACGGCGTTCGTTCGATCCGCTGACCGACCCAGGGGAAAGGTCATGTCCCGAGTTCCTGCTGTCCTCTTCGCCGGCCTGCTGCTGGTCGTGCCATTCACCGTACCGGCGCAGTCGCGCGACAGCGGCAAGGCGGAAAAGAAGCTGTACTGCTGGAACGAGGGCAAGGAGCGGATCTGCAGTGATTCGCTGCCGGCCGACGCGGTCAACCATGCCCGCGAGGAATTCAATGCGAGCACGGGCCTGCGCAATGCGCAGGTCCAGCGCGCGTTGACCGACGAGGAGCGTGCCGCTGCCAGCACCGCTGCGCAGCAGCAACAGCTGGACCTGATGGCCGAGCAGACCCGCCAGCGCACCGAGCAGGCCATGTTGTCCACCTACGGCAGCGAGGCCGACCTGCGCCGGGTGTTTGCCGAGCGCCAGGAAGTGCTGGACAACAACCTGAAGACCGCCGAGTACAACGTCACCAGCCTGCGTGAGTCGCTGGTGGCGCTGCTGTCGGCGGCGGGAGACCGCGAGCTGGCCGGCGCCAAGGTGGCCGACAAGCAGGCCGAGGCGATCCGCAAGCGGCATGCGCAGCTGCAGGCGCAGCAGCGCCTGCAGGCCGGGCTGGTGCAGCAGCAGCAGGCGTTGAAGGCCGAGATCGACAGCACCCTGCAGCGCTATCGCGAGCTGAAGGGGCTGGTGCCGGCGGACGCTCCGGCGGGCTGACGGCGCGACCTCCGCCGGGCATGGCCCGGCGCTACCCCGGGCCTGGTTACGGGTTGGCCCACGGAATTTATGCACTCTTTACGCGTCGGCCCGGTCCGGCGCGTAGTGCGTTTATGGGGGGTAGGACGACGATGGCGGCCTGAGGTGGAGGGGTTCCACCAGGACGCTATTGCAATGTCCCCCTGGCTGTCGTTGTTGTGTGGCGTGCTGGTGCTGGTTGCCGCCGCCTATCTCCTTTATGTCGTGCTGCGGCCCGAGTCGTTCTGAGCGGAGCCGGCCATGACTGAGATGCTTGTGATTATTGCCGCCAGCCTGCTGCTGGCGTGGCCGCTGGGCCTGTACCTGGCGCGCGTGATGCGCGGCACGCCGATGAAGGTCGACGTGCTGTTCCATTGGATCGAGAAGCCGCTGTACAAGGTGCTTGGCGTCGATCCATCGCGCGCCATGTCCTGGCGCGGCTATGTGCTGGCCTTCGTGCTGAGCAACGTGGTGGTCGCGGTGCTGACCCAGGCGGTGTTCATGACCCAGGCCTGCTTGCCGTTGAACCCGGACCAGATCCCGAACATGCGCTGGGACACCGCGCTGCACACGATGATCTCGTTCCTGACCAACACCAACCAGCAGCACTATTCGGGCCAGGCGCAGCTGTCCTACTTCTCGCAGATGACCGGCATCACCGGCCTGCAGGTGGTGACGCCGATGATGGGCCTGGCGCTGGCGGTGGCGACGCTGCGCGCGTTGTTCTCGCGTGCGCCGCAGGCTGCGGCGACCACCGGGGCCGGCGATGACCGCCAGGTGGCGGTGGGCAACTACTACGTGGACGTGGTGCGCCTGTGCGTGCGCTTCCTGCTGCCGCTGTGCCTGGTGTGGACGCTGGTGCTGACCAGTCAGGGCGTGCCGTCGACGATGGCCGGTGGCCCACAGGCCACGCCGATCGATGCCAGCGCCGGCATGGCCGAACAGAAACTGCCGTTGGGACCGGTGGCGGCGATGGTCGCAGCCAAGCAGCTGGGCGCCAACGGCGGCGGCTGGTACGGCCCGAACAGCAGCTTCCCGCTGGAGAACCCGACCCCGCTGTCGAACGCGCTGGAGATCGTCGGCATCCTGCTGGTGCCGATGGCGGTGATCTTCATGATCGGCGCGTTCACCGGCCGGCGCCGCTTCGGCGCCCTGGTGTTCAGCTGCATGCTGGGCATGTCGCTGCTGTCCACCGGCGCGATGATGTGGAGCGAAGGGCATAGCGCCAGCGCCGCCACCCCGCTGCTGATGGAAGGCAAGGAAGTGCGCTTCGGCGCCGACGGCACTGCGCTGTGGGCGGCGGTGACCACCCAGGTCTCCAACGGCTCGGTCAACGGCATGCACGATTCGCTGGCGCCGCTCAGTGGCGGCATCGCGATGGTCAACATGCTGGTCAGCGCGATCTGGGGCGGCATCGGCTGCGGCCTGCAGCAGTTCATCGTGTACCTGCTGCTGGGCGTGTTCCTGGCCGGGTTGATGACCGGGCGTACGCCGGAACTGTTCGGCCGCAAGCTGGAGACGCCACAGGTACGCCTGCTGGCCCTGCTGGTGCTGCTGCAGCCGATCACCCTGCTGGTGTTCACCGCGATCACCCTGGCCGTGCCCGGTCTGGCCGGCACCTCCAATCCCGGCTTCCATGGCATCAGCCAGGTGTTCTACGAGTACGTCTCGGCCTATGCCAACAACGGTTCGGGCTTCGAGGGGCTGGGTGACGCCACGCTGTGGTGGAACCTGAGCTGCTCGCTGGTACTGCTGCTGGGTCGCTTCCCGCTGCTGATCATCCCGCTGGTGGTGGCTGCACAGCTGGCTGCCAAGCGCCAGGCGCCGGAGTCTGCCGGCAGCCTGCAGATCGAAACGCCGACCTTCGCCCTGACCCTGGTCTCGGTGATCGTCATCCTGACCGTGCTGCAGTTCATGCCGGCGCTGGTACTCGGCCCGATCGCCGACCACCTGAGCCTGGGACTGCACTGAGGACACCGCAATGAGTACCCATGCAAGTTCAACCCGTAGTTCCCTCGCACCGCGCCCTGCCCTGCTGGATGGCGCAGGTCTGCGCCGCGCACTGGTCGAGGCAGTGCGCAAGCTGTCGCCGATGCATCTGGTGCGCAGCCCGGTGATGGCGGTGGTGATGGCCGGCACGATCGTGGCCGCGATCGTCACCCTGACCGGCAATGCGCCGCTGGGCTTTGGCCTGGCGGTGACCGCGATCCTGCTGGTGACCGTGCTGTTCGGCAATTTCGCCGAAGCCGTGGCCGAAGCACGTGGCCGTGGCCAGGCCGCATCGCTGCGCCGCGCCCGCCAGGACCTGGTGGCGCGCCGCCTGGCCGCACCGCAGCCGGGTGCCGCGGAAACCCAGCTGCCAGCCGCCGAGCTGCGCCCGGGCGACCATGTGATCGTCAGTGCCGGTGAGCTGGTACCGGCCGATGGCGAGATCGTGCAGGGCCTGGCCACCATCAACGAAGCAGCGGTGACCGGCGAATCGGCACCGGTGCTGCGCGAAGCCGGTACCGACCGTTCCGGTGTGATCGGCGGAACCAAGGTGCTGTCCGACCAGATCATCGTGCGGGTGACCGCCGAGCCGGGCCACAGCTTCCTGGACCGGATGATCGCGCTGGTGGAAGGCGCCAACCGGCAGAAGACGCCGAACGAGATCGCACTGACCCTGCTGCTGGCGGCGATGACGCTGACCTTCCTGGTGGTGGTGGCGACGCTGCCGGCCATCGGCGCGGCGGTAGGCGTGCAGGTTGACCCGCTGCTGCTGATCGCGCTTCTGGTCTGCCTGATCCCGACCACCATCGGCGGCCTGCTGCCGGCCATCGGCATCGCCGGCATGAACCGCGCGTTGGCCGCCAACGTGCTGGCCAAGTCGGGCAAGGCGGTGGAAGTCGCGGGAGACGTGGACGTGCTGCTGCTGGACAAGACCGGCACCATCACCTACGGCGACCGCCAGGCCAGCCACTTCCATCCGTTGGCCGGTATCGATGCCAGCCAGCTGCGTGAAGCGGCGCTGTTGTCCTCGCTGGCCGACCCGACCCCGGAAGGCAAGTCGATCGTGCGCCTGGCGCGCGAACAGGGCTGCGCCACCGCCGAACCGGACCACGCCGAGTACCTGGCGTTCAGTGCGCAGACCCGCATGTCCGGCGTGGATCTTGAACATGGGCGGCAGATCCGCAAGGGCGCCGCCGATGCGATCCGTGCCCACGTACAGGCGCTGGGCGGCAATGTACCGGCTGAACTGGCCGGCCGCGTCGAGCAGGTCGCACGCAACGGTGCCACCCCGCTGGTGGTGGCCGAGGGCCGCCACGTGCTGGGCGTGATCGAGCTGTCGGACGTGGTCAAGCACGGCATGCGCGAGAAATTCGCGCAGCTGCGGGCGATGGGCATCCGCACGGTGATGATCACCGGCGACAACCCGCTGACCGCCGCCGCGATCGCTGCCGAAGCCGGCGTCGATGACTACATCGCCGAGGCCCGACCGGAAGACAAGCTGGCGCGCATCCGCCAGGAGCAGGCCGGTGGCCGCCTGGTGGCGATGGTCGGTGACGGTACCAACGATGCCCCGGCACTGGCCCAGGCCGACATCGGCCTGGCGATGAACTCCGGTACGCAGGCGGCGAAAGAGGCCGGCAACATGGTCGACCTCGATTCGGACCCGGCCAAGCTGCTGGCAGTGGTGGAAGTAGGCAAGCAGCAGCTGATCACCCGCGGTGCGCTGACCACCTTCTCGCTGGCCAACGACGTGTCCAAGTACTTCGCGATCCTGCCGGCGCTGTTTGCCGCTGCGGTTCCGGCCATGGCCGCACTGAACGTGATGCAGCTGTCGAGCCCTCGCAACGCGGTGCTGGCGGCGCTGATCTTCAACGCCCTGGTGATTCCCGCCCTGATCCCGCTCGCCCTGCGTGGCGTGCGCTTCCGCCCGGCCACCGCAACGGCGCTGCTGCGCCGGAACATGCTGGTGTACGGCCTCGGCGGCGTGCTGCTGCCGTTCGCGGCGATCAAGCTGATCGACCTCCTTCTTGTCCTGGTATTCGGCGCATGAACCGTTCTGCTTCCAAATCCACTTCCCTGTCCCGCGAACCGAAGGCCGAGGCCTGCGTGGCCAGCCTGCAGGACGGCGCCAGCTGGCGCCCGGCGATCGGCCTGGGCCTGGCCACCCTGCTGCTGGCCGGTGCGGTCTACGCCGGTATCGCCACCGGTTTCGCCGGCCTGGCCTACCCGACCCAGGCCGAGGGCAGCCTGCTGCGCGATGGCAGCGGCCAGGTGCGCGGCTCGGCGTGGCTGTCGCAGCCGTTCGCCGGTGACGGCTACTTCCAGGCACGTCCGTCGGCGGCCAACTACGACCCGATGGCGGCAGCCGGTTCCAACATGGCGCGCAGCAACCCGGCGCTGGCCGAGCGTGTTGCCGCCAGCACCGCGGCGGTGGCCGCACGCGAAGGCGTTGCCCCGGCGCAGGTTCCTGCGGACCTGGTCACCCAGTCCGCCGGCGGCCTGGATCCTCAGCTGTCACCGGCTGCAGCGCAGTTGCAGGTAGCCCGCGTGGCGCGTGCCCGTGGCCTGCCGGTGGAACGCGTGCAGGCACTGGTGCAGGCGCATACCGAAGGTCGCCAGTGGGGCCTGTTCGGCCAGCCGCGGGTGAACGTGGTGACGCTGAACTTCGCGCTGGACCACGCGGCCAAGGCGCCGTGATGCCGGCCTGCACCGGCTGCGCGCACAATGGCACCCATGACTGATGCGCGTACCCGCCAGGCCGATGCCCTGGTTGAAGGCCTGCAACGCGAAGCCGGCGGCAAGCTGACCGTGTTCCTCGGCGCGGCGCCGGGCGTGGGCAAGACCTACACCATGCTGACCCGCGCGCAGGAACAGCTGCGCCGCGGCGTTGACCTGGTGGTCGGGCTGGTGGAAACCCATGGCCGCGCCGATACCCAGGCGCTGCTGGAGGGGCTGCCACAGCTGCCGCTGAAGGACGTGGACTACCACGGCCATGTGCTGCAGGAGATGGACCTGGATGCCGTGCTCGCACGGCATCCGGCGCTGGTGCTGGTGGACGAACTGGCACACCGCAATGCCCCGGGTAGCCGCCACGAGCGGCGCTGGCAGGATGTGATGGAGGTGCTGGATGCCGGCATCGACGTCTGGACCACGGTCAACATCCAGCATCTGGAAAGCCTCAATGACGTGGTGATGCGCATCACCGGTGTGCGGGTCAGCGAGACCGTGCCGGATGGGGTGCTCGACCGCCTGCATGACATCGTGCTGGTCGACCTGCCGCCGCGCGAGCTGATCGCGCGCCTGCAGCAGGGCAAGGTCTATGTGCCCGAACAGGCCGCGCAGGCGCTGCAGGCGTTCTTCTCGCCGGCCAACCTCACCGCACTGCGCGAGCTGGCCATGCAGGAGGCCGCCGACCGCGTCGACAGCAGCCTGCGTGAAGCGCGCGCCGCGCGCGGCGAGAGCAACCTGCCACTGCGTCGTGGCGTGCTGGTGGCCATTGATGGCGGCGGTCAGAGCGAGTACCTGGTGCGGGTGGCGCGGCGCATCGCCGAACGCCGCGATGCGCCGTGGACGGTGGTGACCGTGCAGGGCCGACGCCAGGACGAGGCGACCCGGCGCGAGATCGATGCGGCCTTCGCATTGGCACGGCGCCTCGGCGGCGACGCCGAACTGCTGCACGGATCAAGCATCGCCGATGCCCTGCTCGACCATGCCGCGCACAACGGCGTGTCGACCCTGGTGCTCGGCCGGACCCGCGAACGTCCACTGGCGCGGATGTTCAACCGCACCCTGACCCAGCAGCTGATCCAGCGCGGCGCGCATTACGAGATCACCATCATCAGCACCCCGCAGGCACGTGCGCGCTCGCGCCGGGAGGGCCTGCTGCCGCCGATGCGCGGCATCAGCTACGAACCGGTGCAGGCGCTGATCGCCACCGCGCTGGCCTGTGCGGTGGCATGGCTGGCCGAACGCTGGGTCGGCATGGCCGACCTGTCGATGGTGTTCATCGTGGCGGTGGTGCTGGTGGCCGCACGCACGCGTGCCAGCGTGGCGGTGATGGCGGCGATCCTGTGCTTCCTCGCCTACAACTTCCTGTTCATCGCGCCGCGCTTCACCTTCGCCATCGGCGCGCGCCAGGGCGTGATCACCGTGTTCCTGTTCCTGGCCGCCGCGCTGGTGGCCGGACGCCTGGCCTCGCGCCTGCGCATGCAGGTGATCGCGCTGCGTGCGGCGAATCGACATGCGCGTGCGCGCCAGCAGCTGGGACGGCAGCTGGCCAGCGCGGCCGGCAACGGCGAGGTGGCACAGGCGGGTCGGCATGCACTGGAACAGGCCATGGACGTTCCAGCGTGGCTACGGATCGGCGCCGATACCGCAACCGGTGGCCGCAGCCAGCCGGGCGATACCGACTTGGCCGCCGCCGATTGGGCACTGCGCCACGGCCAGCCGAGCGGGCGCTTCACCGACACCCTGGCCGGTGCGCAATGGTGGTTCCTGCCGCTGCTGGATGGCGAAGACCGCGCCATCGGCGTGGCGGGCCTTTACCTGCCCGGCGCACAGGCGCGCCTGCTGCCGGAGCAGCGGCAGCTGGCCGAGGCGATGGTCGACGACATCGCCCAGGCCGCGCTGCGCACGCGGCTGGTGGCCGAACTGGAGCAGGCCCACGTCAGCAACGAGACCGAGCGGCTGCGCTCGGCCCTGCTCTCTTCGGTGTCACACGACCTGCGCTCGCCGCTGGCGGCGATGATCGGTTCGGCCGACAGCCTGGCCAGCTACGGTGCGGCGATGGATACGGCTGATCGCCGTGCCCTGCTGGACACCATCCTGGTCGAAGGCGAGCGGCTGGACCGCTACATCCAGAACCTGCTGGACATGACCCGGCTCGGCCACGAAGGGTTGAAGATCAACCGCGACTGGATCGGCGTGGACGAGCTGATCGGCTCAGCGGCGCGGCGCCTGCAGCGCTACCAGCCCAAGGTGCGGCTGGAGCTGGATATTCCGGCCACGCTCGCGCCGATCTGGGTACACCCGGCGCTGGTTGAACAGGCGGTGTTCAACGTGATGGAGAACGCGGCCAAGTTCTCGCCACCCGATGCCGCCGTGCAGGTGCAGGCGCGCGAACTGGACGGACAGCTGCGCATCGATGTGATTGATGCCGGCCCCGGCATTCCCGATGACGAGCGCGCGCGCATCTTCGACATGTTCTACAGCGTCGAGCGCGGCGACCGTGGCCGCCACGGCACCGGCCTGGGCCTGACCATCTGCCAGGGCATGGTCGGTGCGCATGGCGGCAGCGTGCAGGCGCTGCCCGGACGCGACGGTCGCGGTACCCTGATCCGCATCACCCTGCCCCTGCTCAAGCCAGCCTCCCACGATGAGCCCGACTCCGATTGACGCCAGCGCGCCGGCCCCGCGCGTGCTGGTGATCGATGATGAAACCCAGATCCGCCGGTTCCTGGACATCAGCCTGCGCGCGCAGGGCTACCAGGTGCGGCAGGCGGCCACCGGCCAGGAAGGCCTGCAGCTGGCGGCCAGCGAGGACATGGACCTGGTGATCCTGGACATCGGCCTGCCGGACATGGAAGGCCATGAGGTGCTGGAGCAACTGCGGCAGTGGAGCCAGGTGCCGGTGATCATGCTGACCGTGCGTGCGGGTGAAGCCGAAAAGGTGCGCGCACTGGATACCGGCGCCAATGACTACGTGACCAAGCCGTTCGGCACCCAGGAGCTGATGGCGCGGGTGCGGGCGCTGCTGCGCACACGCAGCGTGCCCAGCGACGGCACGCCACCGGTGTTCGACGATGGCCATCTGCATGTGGATCTCGTACGCCGCGAAGTGGCGCTGGATGGCGAGCCGGTGGCGCTGACCCGCAAGGAGTACGCGCTGCTGTCGCTGCTGCTGCGCAATGCCGGGCGGGTGGTGACCCAGCCGCAGATCCTCCAGGAAATCTGGGGCCCGACCCACCAGCACGACACCCATTACCTGCGCATCCTGGTCGGCAAGCTGCGGCACAAGCTGGGTGATTCAGCGCTGGATTCGCGCTACCTGTTCACCGAGCCAGGCGTGGGCTTGCGTTTCAAGGGGTAGTGCCGGCCGCAGGCCGGCAACTGCAGGGTGTGTGAGGTTCATGGGCTTGCCGGCCAGCGGCCGGCACTACCCATTCTGCTGCAGCTTCCAAAGGGGTCAGAACCCCAGCGGGGTGTCGCCCAGCACCGGTTGCAGCTGGCTGCGGAACAGCGCCTGGATGCGCTCCAGTGCCGCCTCGTCGTTGCCCTCGAAGCGCAGCACCAGCACCGGCGTGGTGTTGGACGCGCGCACCAGGCCCCAACCATCGGGGAAGTCCACGCGCAGGCCGTCGATGGTCGACAGCCGCCCACCCACGTACGGATTCTCCGGCGACTGTGCCGCCGCCACCAGCATCGCCACCAGCGCGTGCGGCGTGCCTTCGGCCACCGGCACCTTCAGTTCCGGCGTGGCCACCATCTCCGGCAGCTCGGCCAGCACCTCGTCCGGGGTTTCCTCGCGCTGCGCCAGGATCTCCAGCAGTCGTGCGGCGGCATACAGGCCATCGTCGAAACCGAACCAGCGCTCCTTGAAGAAGAAGTGGCCGCTCATCTCGCCGGCCAGCTCGGCATCGGTCTCGCGCATCTTCGCCTTCATCAGCGAGTGCCCGGTCTTCCACATCAACGGGCTGCCACCATTGCGCAGCACGTGATCGGACAGCTTGCCGGTGCACTTCACGTCGTAGATCACCATCGCGCCGGGGTTGCGCATCAGCACGTCGGCGGCGAACAGCATCAGCAGGCGGTCGGCATAGATGATCCTGCCTTCGCCGGTGACCACGCCCAACCGGTCTCCGTCGCCGTCGAAGGCGACGCCGAGGTCGGCGCCGAAGCGCTTGACCGTCTGCACCAGGTCTTCCAGGTTGGCCGGCTCGCTCGGGTCGGGATGATGGTTGGGGAAGGTACCGTCGACATCGCAGTACAGCGGGATGACTTCGGCGCCGATGGCTTCCAGCAGCTGTGGTGCAAGCGCACCGGCAACGCCGTTGCCGGCATCGGCCACGACCTTCAACGGGCGGTCCAGCTGCACGTCGTCGGCGATGCGCTGGATGTAGTCGGCACTGACATCGCGCTGCTGGTAATCGCCCGGCTCGGCCGCCTGCGCCAGGCGCCCCTCGACGATGCGCTGGTAGAGATCGGTGATGGCATCGCCTGACAGCGTCTCGCCGCCGATGACCACCTTGAAGCCGTTGTACTCGGGCGGGTTATGACTGCCGGTGACCGCCACGCAGGTGCCGGTACGCAGGTGGAAGGCGGCGTAATAGACGACCGGCGTCGGTGCCAGGCCGACGTCGATCACCGCGCAACCGGTGCGACGCAGGCCCTCGGCCAATCCCGCAGCCAGTTCCGGGCCGGACAGGCGGCCATCACGGCCGATCACCACCTCGCGCAGGCCCTGTTCCAGCGCCACGGTACCGATGGCCTGGCCGATCAGCGCGGCGGTCTTCGGCGTCAGTTCGCTGCCGACCACGCCACGGATGTCGTAGGCGCGGAAGATGCCGGCGGCCAGTTCCCCGGCAGGGACCGGTGGCGGCGGCGGCGCAGTGTCCGCGGCGCTGGCGGCGGCCACCGGTGGCGGCGCCATCTGCAGGCTCTCGCTCAGGGTCGGGCCATGATCCGCTTCCGCCACGGCCGCACGGCGCGGCAACGGCAGCGACTTCGGCAGCCGGCCTCTACCCACCACCAGCAGCACGGCGATGAACGCCAGCAGCAGCGCGACGATGGCACTGGCCAGCGAACCCAGGCCCAGTGGACCCGCTTCGACATTCGGTACGGCGGCCACCAGCCGCAACGGCGTGCCCGGAACCGGGCGCGCCAGCGCTTCGGCGCTCTCGGCCAGGCCGGCGTCGCCCTGGGCAACGAGGTCATGCGTGCCTTGGCGCAGGCCGAGGAAACCGGTGGACGGGGCGCTCACCTGGTCCAGCGGCGAGGTCAGCCGCAGCAATGGCTGGCGCACGTAGAGCACTGCCGGGCCAAGGCTGCCCAGCTGCACCGGAGCCGCCAGACCCAGGCGATTGCCACCTGCATCGCGCACCACGCGCAGGCCAGGCTTGCCCTCGGCCAGCGCTTGTTCCAGCAGGGCCAGGCGTGCGTAGCCGAAGGTGGCCGGGTCGGCATAGGCCGTGGCCAGATCGGCGGTCAGCACGTCAGCCTGCTCCACGCCGGTCCAGCTCTCGCGCACGGCCAGCGCCGCTGCCGCGGCGTCACCGGCCTGCAGTGCCTGCTGCACGCGTTCGTTCTTCAACTGCTGCTGCAGCTGCTTCAGCTGGCCGGCTGCGGCCTCCTGCAAGCCCTGCACGGCCTGGTCACGCGCTTCTTCCAGCGCCTGGCCATTGGACTCCTGCCGCCATTGCTGCACCGCGCTCCATCCGAACCAGCCGGCCAGCAGGACCAGCAGCACCCCCAGTAGTGGCGCACTGCGTCCCAACGACCGTTCCCGCTGCCCTTCCCCGATGCCGCTCATCAATGTCCCCCGTCAACGCACCCCGGTATGGCCGAATCCACCCGTTCCCCGCACGCTGTCGGTGAAAGTATCCACCACCTGCAGGCTGACGCGGGCAATCGGCACGACCACCAGCTGCGCGATGCGATCGCCCGGCTCGATGGTGAAGGCCTCGCGGCCACGGTTCCAGACGCTGATCAGCAACGGGCCCTGGTAATCGGCGTCGATCAGGCCGGTGCCGTTGCCGAGCACGATGCCGTGGCGGTGGCCCAGCCCGGAACGCGGCAGGATCACCGCGCACAGGTGCGGATCGGCGATATGGATGGCTAGGCCGCTGGGCACCAGCGCGGTGTCGCCCGGCTGCAGGGTCAGCGCGGTATCCAGCGCCGCGCGCAGGTCCATGCCGGCACTGGCTTCGGTGGCGTAGGCGGGCAGCGGCCAGCTGTCGCCGAAACGCGGATCAAGCAGCTTGACCTGCAGCGGTTGGGAAGTGAAAGCCTGGGTCATGCCTGGAGTCTCCGCGCGATCAGCGCCAGCAGTTGTTCGGCCAGCTCGCGCTTGGAGGTGGCCGGGAATACCTGTTCACCGTCCTGCCAGAAGGCCGTGGCGGCGTTGTTGTCACTCTCGAATCCACCACCGCTGATGCCGACCTGGTTGGCGATCACCAGGTCCAGGCGCTTGTCGACCAGCTTGCCACGCGCATATTTCTCCACGTCGTGGGTCTCGGCGGCGAAGCCGACCACCAGCTTCAGCGACTGTGTCTGTGCAGCGACTTCGGCGAGGATGTCCGGCGTGCGCACCAGCTCGATCACCAGCGACTGGCTGTCGGCGGTCTTCTTCAGCTTCTGCGGCGCGACCTGGCGTGGCGTGTAGTCGGACACCGCGGCGGCACCGATATAGATGTCGGCCGGCAACGACTTCAGCACGGCATCGCGCATCTGCGCGGCCGAGCGCACGTCCACGCGCTGCACGCCGGCTGGCGTCGGCAGCTGTACCGGTCCGCTGACCAGCACCACCTGGGCGCCCATCGTCGCGGCGGCCGCGGCCAGGGCAAAGCCCATCTTGCCGCTGCTGCGGTTGCCGACGTAGCGCACCGGATCGATGTCTTCATAGGTCGGGCCAGCGCTGATCAGCAGGCGAAGGCCCTGCAGCGCGCGGGTTTCCGGTGCGACAACCGCCGCTGCAGCACTGCCATTGGCAGCCAGCGCGGCAACGATGTCGCC
This sequence comes from Stenotrophomonas sp. YJH_SMC_120, assembly GCF_059368675.1. Lineage (NCBI taxonomy): Bacteria > Pseudomonadati > Pseudomonadota > Gammaproteobacteria > Lysobacterales > Lysobacteraceae > Stenotrophomonas > Stenotrophomonas sp. YJH_SMC_120. Next base: position 120,680 of record NZ_JCAFRY010000011.1, on the reverse strand, counting down.
CGGTTCGGCCAGACGGCCGGGACCGGACTCGCCTTCGGCCAGCGGACCGTCGACCGGGCCGACCACCTGCGCGCCGCGCTGGCGCAGCAGGGCGATGTTGGCCTGGGTGGCCGGATGCAGCCACATGCGGTGGTTCATCGCCGGGCAGATCGTCAGTGGCGCGGTACTGGCCAGGCACAGGGTGCTGACCAGATCATCGGCGTGGCCCTGGGCCAGCCGGGCCAGCAGATCGGCGGTACCCGGGGCGACCACGATGCGGTCGGCCCAGCGGGCCAGCTCGATGTGGCCCATGGCCTGTTCGGCGGCGCTGTCCCACAGCGTGGTGCGGGTGGGCTGCCCGGACAGGGCCTGGAAACTGAGCGGAGTGACGAACTGCTGTGCTCCGGCGGTCATCGCCACCTGCACCTGGGCACCGGCGTCGCGCAGGCGCCGCACCAGTTCCAGGGCCTTGTAGGCCGCGATCCCGCCTCCGACGCACAACAGCAGTTTCTGACCTTCCAGCGCGCGGGCCGGCGCGGGGGAAGCGTTGGGGGAGTCAGCCACCTGGAATTCCTGTGCAAACGAGGGCGCTAGCTTACCCGATGGTCGGTAATGTCCCGGTGCAGGGCGCACATAGCGGGCGGCTATCAGCAGATGGAGTCCGTCTCCGTTGACCCGGGATTCACCCGGCACCAGTTTCGGACCTTTCCTATACCTCTACGGGTCTGCGCTTTTGCAGAATCAGGCATTGGCTGCCGCCCGCCGTGGCCTGTCCGACCTTCGAGGAGCCGCGTGCATCCGCGCATCATCATCGCCGACGACCATCCCGTGGTCCTGCATGGCATCCGTATCGTGCTGCAGACCTACCTGATGGACATCGTCGGCAGTGCGCGCGACGGCGCCCAGCTGCTGGAGCTGGTGGATCACCACGACTGCGATGCGGTGCTGACCGACCTGTCGATGCCGGGTGCCGGTCCGGACGGTCCGGAGCTGATCGACGCGCTGCGCATGCGCCGCCCTGGCCTGCCGGTGGTGGTGCTGACCGGCGCCCGCCATCCCGGCCTGCTGGACAGCCTGCTGCGGGAGGGTATCAGTGGCCTGGTCGACAAGTGCGCCGATTTCGCCGAACTGCCCCACGCGCTGAACGCCGCGCTGGCCGGGCAGGTATTCGTCTCCCAGCAGCTGCGCCACCACCTGCAGGCGCGCGACCTGCTGTTTCCGCGTCAGCCGGCGCCGTTGTCGGCACGCGAACAGGAAGTGCTGGAGCTGCTGGCAGCCGGCCTCAGCGTGAACGAAGTCGCCGAGCGCTGCGGGCGCAGCCCGAAGACCATCAGCCGGCAGAAGGCCGAAGCCAAGCGCAAACTGGGCCTGCAGAACAACCAGGAACTGTTCGACTACCTGCAGACCCGGCGCGGCTGAGGCAACCTCCGACCCCAGTCCGCGGCATGCCCCGATGGGAGCCACCGCAAGGTCTGGCGATGATGGGCCATGCCCATCCATGACTGGCCCGAACAGGAACGCCCCCGCGAGAAGCTGATCGCGCGCGGGCCCACGGCACTTTCCGACGCCGAACTGCTGGCCCTGTTTCTCGGCTCCGGGTTCGGTGGCCGCGATGCCGTGCAGACCGCGCGCGACCTGCTGCAGGCGCACGGCCCGTTGCGGGTACTGCTCGACCGCCCCGCCGCCGAGCTCGCCCGCCTGCCCGGGCTCGGCCCGGCACGCAGTTGCACGCTTGCTGCCGGGCTGGAACTGGCCCATCGCTACCTGGCGGCCGAGCTGGAGCACGGCGAGGCGGTTGGCAACAATCCGGCGGCGGTCGGCCGCTACCTGCAGCACCGGCTGCGTGGCCAGGCCCGCGAGGTCTTCATGGCCCTGTTCCTGGACAACCGCCACCGCCTGATCGCCTGTGAAGAGCTGTTCCACGGCACCATCAACACCGCACCGGTCTACCCCCGCGAAGTGGTGCGGCGCGCTCTGCTGCACAACGCGGCGGCGGTGATCCTCAGCCACAACCACCCTTCCGGCGACCCGGAACCCTCCAGCGCCGATACCCGCATCACCGACGAACTGCAGCAGGCGCTGGCGATGGTGGACGTGCGCCTGCTGGACCACTTCGTGGTCGGCGAGGGCCGTCCCGTTTCATTTGCTGAACGGGGCCTGCTATCCCCGCCCCAGCCGCGGCTGTTCGGCTGAGCGCGGCCCTTCAGGCGCCATCGGCCGCCCCCACAGGCATGTTCTGGTCAGCGTGGGCGTGGGTATCTGCGCTAAAATGGGCGATTCCGCCGCTCATTCTCACAGCAGGCCTCGTGAAAAATCTCCTCCGCGCCCTGATCAGCCAAGGCATCGAAGCCTTGCGCGCCAATGGCACCCTGCCCGCCGACTCCCTGCCGCCGGACTTCGTGGTCGAGCGCCCGAAGACCCGCGACCACGGCGACTTCGCCACCAACGCCGCGATGCTGCTGGCCAAGGCCGCGCGCAGCAATCCGCGCGCACTGGCGCAGGCGCTGGTCGAGGCGCTGCCGCGCAGCGAGGACGTGAGCAAGGTCGAGATCGCCGGCCCCGGCTTCATCAACTTCCACCTGGCCCCGGCCGCGTACCAGCGCGAAGCCGCGTCGGTCATCAAGGAAGCCCACGACTACGGTCGCAACCTGTCCGGCAATGGCCGCACGGTGGGCGTGGAGTACGTGTCGGCCAACCCGACCGGCCCGCTGCATGTCGGCCATGGCCGCGCGGCGGCGATCGGCGACTGCGTGGCGCGCGTGCTCGATGCCAACGGCTGGAACGCCAAGCGTGAGTTCTACTACAACGACGCCGGCGTGCAGATCGAGAACCTGGCGCTGTCCACCCAGGCACGGATCAAGGGCATCGCGCCGGACCAGGACGGCTGGCCGGAAGGTGGCTACCGCGGTGAGTACATCGCCGACGTCGCCCGCGCCTACATGGCCGGCGCCAGCGTCGACCTGGAAGGCAGCACCGTGGTCGGCGCCAAGGACCCGGACGACATGCAGGCGATCCGCCGCTTCGCCGTGGCCTACCTGCGCAACGAGCAGAACCTGGACCTGGCCGCGTTCGGCGTCGACTTCGACATCTATTTCCTGGAAAGCTCGCTGTACGCCGACGGCAAGGTAGCCGAAGCGGTGGCCAAGCTGCAGGCGTCGGGTCATACCTATGAAGAAGGTGGCGCGCTGTGGCTGCGCAGCACCGACTTCGGTGACGACAAGGACCGCGTGATGCGCAAGTCCGACGGCACCTTCACCTACTTCGTGCCCGACGTGGCCTACCACCTGTCCAAGTGGCAGCGCGGCTACGAGCGCGCGATCACCGAGCTGGGCGCCGACCACCACGGCTCGCTGGCCCGCGTGCGCGCCGGCCTGCAGGCGATGGAAGTGGGCATCCCGCAGGGCTGGCCGGAATACGTGCTGCACCAGATGGTCACCGTCATGCGTGGCGGCGAGGAAGTGAAGCTGTCCAAGCGTGCCGGCAGCTACTTCACCCTGCGCGACCTGATCGAGGAAGCCGGCCGCGATGCCACCCGCTGGTTCCTGATCGCGCGCAAGCCCGATTCGCAGCTGACCTTCGACATCGACCTGGCCCGCCAGCAGAGCAACGACAACCCGGTGTTCTACGTGCAGTACGCGCATGCCCGCGTCTGCAGCCTGCTGCGCCAGGCGCAGGAGAAGGGCCTGGTGTACGAGCAGGGCAACGGCCTGGCCAACCTCGGCCGCCTGGCCGACGATGCCTCGCTGCTGCTGATGAACGAGATCTCGCGCTATCCGGAAGTGGTGGAAGCGGCCGGCGTGGCGCTGGAACCGCATCTGGTGGCGCAGTACCTGCGTGAATTGGCGCACGCGTTCCACACGTGGTATCACGGGACGCCGGTGCTGGTGGAAGATGCCGCCGATCGCAACGCCAAACTGACCCTGGCCTGTGCGGCGCGCCAGGTACTGGCCAATGGCCTCGAACTCCTGGGCGTCAGCGCCCCGGAAAAAATGTAAGCATCAGGAGACGCAGTACACATGGCAGCACGACGCGGCAAAAGCCAGGCACGACGCAACAGCGGCAGCCAGGGCACCCCCGGATGGGTGTGGCTGGTGGCCGGTGTAGCGATCGCGGCCGTGGTGTTCCTGGCGGCGCCGAACCTGTTCAAGGGCGAGGGCGATGGCTTCCTGCGCGCCGGTCCGCAGCCGAACCCGAACGCGCAGCCGGCCCCGGTCGCCGATGCCGACAGCGATGTCGGTACCCAGCCGGCCGCGCAGCCGGCTGCGCCGAAGCAGGCCGAACCGGAAAAGCCGGCTGCCACCCAGTACGACTTCTACACCCTGCTGCCGGGCAAGGAAGTCGAGATGTCCGACGCCGAACTGGCCGCCAGCGCGCGTGCCGAAGACCAGCGCCGGGCCAAGGCCGAAGCGCAGCGCGCGCAGGCGGCACTGGAAGGCAAGCCGGTTCCGCCGGCGACCACGACCGCACCGGCACCGGCGGCCACCGCCAGCGTGTCCAGCACCGCGCAGGTGACCGCCACCAGCCGTCCGCTGCCGGCACCGCTGAGTGAACGTCCGGCTGCGGCAACGCCGCCGGCCAGCACGGCCTCGACCAGCACCGCCGCCGCCACGCCGGCAGCGCGCGCGGAAACCGCAACGGCAACGGCGGGTACCCCGGCTACTGCCGCACCGGCGGCCGCCGACAACGCCCGCTATATCCTGCAGGCAGGCGCCTTCGGCGCCTCCGGCGATGCCGAAGCAACCAAGGCCAAGCTGGCGATGATGGGACTTGCGGCACGCGTGGAGTCAGCACAGATCAACGGCAAGACCGTGTACCGCGTGCGCATGGGGCCGTATGGCAGTGCCGGTGAACTGTCCGAGGCCAAGCAGAAGCTGGATGGCACCGGCCTGCAGGCGATGGCGATCAAGGCCCAGTAAGCCTGCCGCTGTGAATGAAAAAGCCGGGCATTGCCCGGCTTTTTCTTGTTTCTGCAGAGTCGAGCCATGCTCGACTCTGCAAACGGCGGTCAGCCTTCGCGGGCGACCTGGAAACCGGCGAAGGACTGGCTGACCGGCATCAGTTCCAGGCGATTGATGTTCAGGTGCGGCGGCAGCGTGGCCACCCAGAAGATCTGTTCGGCGATGTCTTCGGCGGTCATCGGGTTGGCGCCGTTGTAGAGCTTGTCCGACGCCGCCTGGTCGCCGTGGGTACGCACCACGGTGAACTCGGTTTCAGCCATGCCTGGCTCGATCGTGGTCACGCGCACGCCGGTACCGTGCAGGTCCGAACGCAGACCCAGCGAGAACTGGCTGACGAAAGCCTTGGTGCCACCGTAGGCGTTGCCACCCGGGTACGGGTAGACGCCGGCCACCGACGAGATGTTGATGATCGCGCCCTTGCGCTCCACCAGCTGCGGCAGCAGGCGGTGGGTCAGGGTCACCAGCGCGGTGATGTTGGTGTCGATCATCGTGGTCCAGTCCGACAACTTGGCGCTCTGTGCCGGCGCGGTGCCCTGCGCCAGGCCGGCGTTGTTGACCAGCAGATCGATCTCGCCAAAGGCGGGCGGCAGTGCCAGCAGCGCCGCTTCCATCGCAACCGGATCGCGGATGTCGAAGGCGGCGGCATGCACCACGTCCTTGCCGTAGCGATCGACCAGCGGCTGCAGGCGTTCGCCACGGCGGCCCGTGGCGATCACTTTCCAGCCGGCCTGGGCGAAGCGGTGGACGGCGGCGGCGCCGAAGCCGGACGTGGCGCCGGTAATCAGGACAGTGCGGGTCATCAGGCAACTCCAGGGGGAAAACCAGACCCCCATTCTGGCACCGTCGGCCCGCCCTTGCGCTGCCGATGCCGGCTGACCACGCCCGAGGCGTGCGCGGCTCAGCGCACGCGGAATACCCGGGCCTTGGGCAGGTCTTCGTCGACCTGCAGGAACCAGCGCCCGGCAATTCCTGGAACAACGGCGATCTGCGGCGACTGCAGCACCTTGCGCAGCTTCATCTGCCCCTTCATCACCTGCCATTGCTGGCCGTTATCAAGGGTGAACAGCGTGCCGGGCTGCCAGCCTGCGACCTCTCCGACCACGCGTGCATTGACCGGTCCTTCTTCCAGGCCCAGATGCATTGCTGCCGGTGCCGGCACATTGGCAGGCAGCGGCGCAGCGGCGGGGGCCACCGCTGCCGTCGGCCCGGTGGCCGCGCGCTCTGCCTCGCGCAGTACCCGGTTCAGCGCCTGCAACTGCGCTGGACTGAGCCCGACCTCGGCCAGTTGGGATGCACTCAGGCGCCGCTCGACGGGTACGAAGCGGTCCTGGGCGAAGGCAGCGAAGCTGCTGGCGAGCAGCAGTGCGGAAAACAGATACCGGCGCATGCAAGGGTCTCAGCGAACGAGTGCCCACGATGCTGCGGTTCGATGACACTCCGGTGACACGCCAGGGCCCGGTACAATGGGCCATGATCAACAACGATGTCCTGCGCAGCGTGCGCTATTCCCTGGACCTGGGCGACCACCACGTGGTGACCCTGTGCCAGATGGCCGACCCGGCCTTCGCCGTGGATCCCGAACAGGTGAAGGCCTGGCTGCGCCGCGAGGACGAAGCCGGTTTCGAAGCGATGAGCGACAGCGCGCTGGCGCACTTCCTCGATGGCCTGATCGTGCACCTGCGCGGTCGCGACGAGAGCCAGCCGCAGCGCGCGGTGGAAACCCGCATCGACAACAACCTGGTGCTGAAGAAGCTGCGCGTGGCGTTCCAGCTGCGCGACGTCGATCTGATGGAGATCTTCGCCAGCGCCGGTTTCAACGTCTCCAAGTCGGAAGTCGGTGCGCTGTTCCGCCAGCCCGGGCACACCAACTACCGGCGTTGCCTGGACCAGATGCTGCGCAACTTCCTCAAGGGCCTGAGCCTGCGCCTGCGCGGCTGAGCACGGCCTCGACGAACGCCCGCGCCGCCGGTGTCGGCAGCCGCTGCCAGACCAGGTGCACGCGGCGGGTCGGGGTTGGCTGCAGCGGAATCCGCACCACGCCCTGGAAGCCTTCGGCGATCAGCGCCGGCACGATGCCAACCGCCAGACCATGGCGGACGAAGCGCTCCACCAGTTCCATCAGGTTGACCTCGAAACGCACCGTGTGCGGCAGGCCAGCGGCGACGAAAGCATCGTCGGTCTGCCGCCGCGCACCGGTGCCGCGCGGGAAGTCGACCAGCGCCTCGTCCTGCAATTCGGTCAATGGCAGCCGCTTGCGCCTAGCCAGCCGATGCGAGGGGGCCAGCACCGCCACCAGGTCTTCTTCCTGCAGCATCTGGTGGCAGACCCCGTCCAGGCCGGCCGAAGGCGCCAACCCCACCAGTGCAACATCCAGGTCACGCGACTGCACCTGCGCGATCAGGTCCTCGCTCTTGTCCACCCGCAACTGGAATTCCACCTGCGGTTGCGCCTGCTGGAACGCGGCCAGCATCGCCACCACATCGATATCGGTCAGCGAGGAGATCTGCCCGATCGCCAGCAGCCCGCGCACCTCGCCACTCACCGCCGCCACATCGGCGCGCAGGTGGCGCAGGCTGACCAGCACCTGGCGTGCGTGCACCAGCAGCGCCTCACCCGCTGCCGTCGCCCGCACCTGCCGCGGCAGGCGCTCGAACAGCGGCGTGCCCAGTTCCTGCTCCAGGTAGGCAATCTGGTGGCTCAACGCGGACTGCACCACATGGCAGCGTTCGGCGGCGCGGGTGAAATTGCCCTCCTCGGCAAGGGCAACGGCAAACTCGAGCTGCTTGAGATTCATCCAACTATCTCGTTTCCAGATGGCATGGATGATGATGATTCATTTCCATCATGGCCGCAGCAGGTGGACACTGTGCCCCCCGCTTCCTGGAACACCGCGTGAGCCCGTCCCTCCCCCCTCTGCACCGCTGGCAGGTGCTGCTGATGTCCGTGGCTACCGGCGTGGCCGTGGCCAGCAACTACTATGCGCAGCCACTGCTGCACACCATCGCCGACGCCTTCGGTGTGCCGTTCGGCCAGGTCGGCATGGTCGTTACCGCCGCGCAGCTGAGCTATGCCGCCGGACTGATCCTGCTGGTGCCGCTGGGAGACCTGTTCGAACGCCGCCGCCTGATCGTGGTGATGAGCCTGCTGTCGGCCGGCGGACTGGTGATCAGTGCCTGCGCACCGTCACTGACCTGGCTGCTGGTGGGCACCGCCATCACCGGCCTGTTCTCGGTGGTCGCCCAGGTGCTGGTGCCGTTCGCCGCTACGCTGGCCGCGCCGGAACATCGCGGTCGCGTGGTCGGCACGCTGATGAGTGGCCTGCTGCTGGGCATCCTGCTGGCGCGCACCGTGGCCGGCCTGCTTTCCAGCCTGGGCGACTGGCGCCTGGTGTATGCGATCGCCGCTGCCACCCTGGTGCTGACCGCACTGGCATTGCAGCGCGGTCTGCCGCGATTCCACCACAGCGCCGGCTTGGGCTATTTCGCATTGCTGCGCTCGATCGGCGTGCTGTTCGTGCAGGAACCGGTGCTGCGCCAGCGCACGCTGCTGGGCGCCTGCAGCTTCGCCATGTTCGCGATCTTCTGGACCCCGCTCGCGTTCCTGCTGGCACAGCCGCCGTATGCCTACAGCGACGCCACCATCGGGCTGTTCGGGCTGGTCGGCGCGGCCGGCACGCTGGCGGCCGCCCTGGCTGGCCGCATGTCCGACCGTGGCCAGACCGGGCGTGCCACCGCCATTGCACTGCTGCTGTTGCTGCTGTCGTGGTTGCCATTGGGGCTGTCGGCACACTCGCTGCTGGCGCTGCTGGTGGGCGTGGTGGTGCTGGACCTGGCCGCGCAGCTGTTGCACGTCAGCAACCAGAACCTGATCTACGCACTGCAACCGGCGGCACGCAACCGCCTCAATGCCGGCTACATGACCGGCTATTTCATCGGCGGTTCGCTGGGTTCGCTGCTGTCTGCGCAGGTCTACCAGCGCTTCGGCTGGACGGGCGTCTGCGTGGCCGGCGCTGCCGTGGCTGCGCTGGCCCTGCTGCTGTGGCTGCCCGGCGCGCTGCGCGCGCGCCAGGCGTCGCTGGCCGACTAGAAGCTGCCCTGCAGCGCCAGCTCCCATCGCCCACCGGCGTTGCCGGGGAACAGGCGCTTGGCTGCGCTGTCCGTGTCATGCACGGTGGCGCGCAGTTCCCATGCCGGGGTCAGCGAGGCGATGGCACTGAGCTGCCCATGCAGGTAGTCCGGGCCCTGCGCGGTGGCCAGCCAGTACTGGCCCACCGCTGCTTCCAGGCGGAGGCGTTCGTGCAACGGCACACGCACACCCAGCTGGGCATAGGTACCGCGATGGCCACCGGCCAACGCATCGTTGGAATGGGCGACCTGCAGCCAGGCGCGCTGCTTCCAGGTCACCGTGGTGTTGAGCTCGGTCCAGTCCAGCGCGCGGCCGGTGCCCGGGTACACGTAACGGGTCAGGTTGGCATCCAGGCTCCAGTCCGGTGCCAGTGCGCCGGACCAGCCCGCCACCAGGTCGAACTCGCTGCGCGCGCCATTGTCCGGCTTGAACGAAACGTTGGCCCCCCACACGCTGGCGTACCAGCCCGCTGGGATCGAGACCTTCGCGCCGGCCTGCACCGCCGGGTCGCCGTCGCTCTGCGAGCTGCCGCGCCATACGTAGTCACTGGTCAACGCCGCACTGCCACTGACCTGCACCTGCGCCTGCGCGCTGCCGATCCCGAGCAGCCCTGCCAGGGCGGCCACCAGCGCCGCCATCATCCCCTTGCTGTTCACTGCACTGTGTTCCTCGTCGAAGGCGGTCACGCCGCCGGGAACGCAGTGTCGAGGCGGGGGCCGTAACGGATCGAGGGTGCTGCCGGGCCCGTGGCGCAAATTCGGCGTAAATCCCGTGGACTGCGGCCAATGCCAGCAGCGCGGTATCATGGCGCCCTGTTTCCAGGAACCAACCGCGTGGACGCCATCCTGACTCCGGTATCGATCGGCGAGCTGATCGACAAGATCACCATTCTCGAGATCAAGGCCGAGCGCATCGACGATGCCGCCAAGCTGGCCAACGTCCGCACCGAGCTGGACGGCCTGCTGCCGTTGCTGCAGCAGCTGCTGCACGCACAACCGGCACTGGCCGCGCTGAAGCAGCAGCTGAAGGTGATCAACGAGCGCATGTGGGACATCCAGGACCAGCTGCGCGACAAGGAAGCGGCCCAGGTGTTCGACGATGCCTTCATCCAGCTGGCACGCGGTGTCTATGGCACCAATGGCGAGCGCGTGCAGGTGAAGAACGAGATCAACCGCGTGGCCGGTTCGGCCTTGGTCGAAGAAAAGCAGTACCAGGGCGAGTAACCCCGCCTCAATCAGCGTCGATCAGATGGCGGAAGCGGAACAGCTCGCCATCGTTGCGGATGCCCAGCTTGCGGTAGGCCGCTCGTTTCTGCGTGCTGATGGTGCTGGCCGCACGCCCGCTGCGGCGTGCCATCTCGCCGGTGCTGCAGCCACGCAGCACCCACTGCAGGACAGCGCGCTCGCGCGTACTCAACCGTGGTGAACGCATGGACTGCGGGCGCTGCCGGCGGGACTGGTTCAACTGTGCACGCAGCTCCGGCGGCACGAAGCGCCCGCCGCGGGCAACCACGCTCACCGCGCGCAGCAGCATCTGCGGCGCGCAGGCCTTGGACAGGAATCCGCGCGCACCGGCCTGCAGGGCCAAGGACACGACACCCGCGTTGCAGTGTGCGGACAGCACCAGGATCGGCACTGCCGGCCAATGTCGTGATACGTGCCGCAGCAGTTCCAGGCCTTCCCCGCTGTCACCGATCGGCAAGGCGTCAACCAGCAGCAGATCGATCGCAGCTGCCTGCTGCTGCAGGCGCTGCAGCAGGTCACCGCTGCGGCCATAGCTTCCATCGACCTGCAGGCCCGTCTGCCGGGCCAGCAGTTCCTGCACGCCATGCCGCAACAGTGGATGCGGATCCAGCAGCAACAAGCGGCAGGGAGAATCGCGGGGCGAGGGAAACGGGGGCATCGTTGCATTCCTGCAGGACAGGCCACTCACCCTAGGGCGCAGCCGACGCCTGCGGAATCCAATTCGTTGCAATGCCGCCCTTCCACCGCGACACGGTCAGGTAGCGAGCGTTTGCCCAGCCGGAAACGCAACAGGCCCGGCATGGGCCGGGCCTGTCGAGGCATCTTCAGCGCGCAGGCGCGCCGAGGAAACAATTACCAGCTGAAGCGCGGGCCGACGGTGTATTCCTTGTCGCCGTGGCGGTTCATCTTCAGCTCGCCGTTCAGGCCCCAGTTCTGGTTCAGCTTGACCTGACCACCCAGGCGGCCATACCACTGGCCGTCGATGTCGACGCCGTGCTTCTTGGCGTAGTCTTCGTAGCCGACCATGCCGTAGACCTCGGCGTGGGCACCGAAGGCGGTGCGGATACCGGCTTCAGCGCTGTAGCCGTTGAAGTCCAGGCCGTGCTTGCGATCGAACTTCTGGTAGGCAACGCGGGCAACGAAGTCGGTCGACGGAGCGATTTCGACGTTGTAGCCGGCACCGACCTTCCACTGGTCAACCTTGATGTTGGTGTGGTCGACTTCCTGACGGCTGTATTCACCGAACGCGTGGAAGTTCGGCAGGAAGCCGTAGGAACCCTTGACGCCCCAGCCGTCAGCCTTGATGCCATCGACGTCGGTCTTGGCGTAGTCGGCTTCAGCGTAGTTGTACGACAGGTTCTCAGCAGCCGAAGCGGTGAACGGCAGGGCAGCGGCCAGGGCCAGAGCAATCAGCGAATTCTTCATGGGGGTACACCTTTACTTTCTTATGGTGTGCAGCAGCGCCAGGGCGCCATCGCATCGGGAATGTAAATTCTCCGTTATTCGCCACAACGCTCCCTGAAAACAGTGGTCTTCGCATTGCTGAATTTTTGGGCTTGATTCAGGCTCCGTCTGGCATACGCGCGCGGCGCGCGTGCATCTGTAATCCTTCGACGATTGCAACAGGAGGTTGCCTTGCTCGTTTCCGATCCGCTGCGGACGTGTGTCCGCGCCGCTGTCTTTGCATGCGTTGCCCTCTTGTCGCCACACACCACGCATGCGCTGCAGGCGGCCGACTACCAGCGCGCCGAACGCGTGCATGACAGTCATCTGCGCGGCGCGCTGCGCAATGCTTCGGTCCTGCCCCACTGGTTGGCCGATGGACGATTCTGGTATGAGCGCGAAGACACTCAGGGCCGGCGCCAGGCGGTACTGGTCGATCCCGTCCAGGCGACACGCCAGACCCTGTTCGAACCCACTGCGCTGGACGCTGCGGTTGCACCGCTCGGTGCCAGCGGGCCACGCCTGCGCCTGGCCAGCGTGCAGCAGGCGGACGATGGCCTGCGCCTGCGGTTCAGCGGAGAAGTGCCCGTCGATTGCCAATGGCCGCGCTGGCAATGCGCACGTTCGCCGGATGCGCGGCCGCCGGCCGATGCACTGCCTTCGCCCGTAGGCGATGCGTGGCTGCAGGTGCGCGACAACAACCTGTGGCTGCAGTCGCCTGGCACGGCGCCACGGGCACTGACCCACGGCGGAGAAACCGGTAATGGCTATGGCGTGCTGCCGGACTTCGCCCTGCGCGGTATTCCACGCCGTCAGGGCCGAATGCCGGTGCAGCCGTTCGCGGTTGGCTGGTCTGCGGACGGGCGCTACGTGGCCGGCATCCGCTACGACGAACGCGCGCTGCAGGACTACCCCTATCTGGAAAGCAGCCCGACCCACAGCGCGCGGCCGCGCGTGCATACCGTGAAGCTGGGGGTGCTGGGCGATGCACAGCAGGTGCGCGACACCCTGTTTGTGGTGGATACCCGCAGCGGCAGGCAGCATGACATCGCGCTGCCCGAGGGCTGGAACACGCTCAGTGAGGCCGGCATCCTGGGTTGGGACGGCGATCGGTTGTATGCCGTGATCGCGCACTTCGGCACGCCGCGCAGGCTGCGCCTGGTGGAGATCGATGCCAGCAGCGGTGCATTACGCACGGTTCTGGAAGAAGCCAGCGACACTCGCCTGCAGCTCAACGTGTATTCCTACAACCGGCCAGCGGTGGCCATCCTGCCCGGGCAGGACACCGCCGTGTGGTTCTCGCAGCGCGATGGTTGGGGCCATCTGTACCGGGTGCGCCTGTCCGACGGCAAAGTGCTGCGCCAGCTCACCCGCGGCCACTGGGCGGTGCGCGACCTGCTGGGTGTGGACGCTGCCGGTGGCTGGGCGTACTTCAGCGCCGGTGGCGTCGACGCGGGCGATCCTTACGTGCGCGGCCTGTACCGGGTATCGCTGCAGGGAGGGCCGGTCCAGCGCCTGGCCGCCGATGGCTACGACCACATGGCCGATGCCGGTACCGGCGCGCTGTTCGGCGGGCGCGCACCCCAGGCGCTGTCGCCCAGTGGTGGCTATCTGGTGGATACCGTTTCCCGTCTCGACCAGCCACCACGCACCGTGCTGCGGGCCAGCGATGACGGTCGCGAGCTGCTGTTGCTGGAAGCGGCGGACAACCGGGCAGTGCTTGCTGCGGGGTGGCGCCCACCGCAGCGCGAACGTCTGCTGGCCGCCGACGGGCGCACGCCGATCTTCGCCACCGTCTACCTGCCCCGCGACTATCGCGATGACGGCAGCGTCCCGGTGATCGATGCGATGTACGGCGGCGCCTTCATCAGCAATGCCCCGGTGACCTACGCCGAGGCGGTGTCCGCGCTGAATCCGGTGTCACGCGCCAGCCTGGCCGAGCTTGGCTTCGTGGTGGTCAGCATCGATGCGCGCGGCACCGGCGGCCGCGACAAGGCCTTCCATGACAGCAGCTTCCTGCACGGCGCCGATGTGCAGCTGGATGACCATGTGGCCGCGCTGCGCCAGCTGGGCGAACGCTACCCGGGCATCGACCTGCAGCGGGTCGGCATCTACGGGCATTCGTTCGGCGGTTACAGCGCGGCGCGGGCATTGCTGCGCTACCCGGCGTTCTACAAGGTGGGCGTGGCCTCGGCCGGCAGTCACAATTTCCAGGGCATGTACGGCGGCGCCCTGCACGGCATGGACCGGCTGTTCGGTGGCGTGCTGCCAGCCACGGCCATGACCGATGGCGTGCCGGCGCCCTTTGCCTGGCTCGACAACGCAGCGCTGGCCGGCAACCTGCGCGGGCATCTGATGCTGGTCTATGGCGAACTGGACGAAAACGCACCGCCGGCGCTGACCCTGCAGCTGGCCGCCGCCTTGAACAAGGCCCAGCGCAGCTACGACCTGCTGTACCTGGCCCGGCAGGACCACGAGCTGTTCCGCAACGACGCCACCTACACGCACCGCATGTGGGACTACTTCGTGCGCCACCTGGCCGGCCAGCAGCCACCGGATACGGTGCTGGCACCGCTGCCCGGTGGCCCGGGCTGAACGGGCGCCCAGAGGATGTCGATCCCCGACGCCCTGGTACGTCGTGTACTTGAAGGCCGTGCATGCGGCACGGTCCATCCGGAGGCAGGCAATGAGCTACATCGATGGTTTCGTCCTGGCGGTGCCCACCGCCAACAAAGAGAAGTTCCTCGCCCATGCACGCACAGGGGATCCCGTTTTCATCGAGTACGGCGCGCTGCGCGTGGTCGAGTGCTGGGGTGACGACGTACCGCACGGCAAGACCACCGACTTTTTCGGCGCGGTGAAAGCCACGCCGGACGAGACGGTGGTGTTTTCCTGGATCGAATGGCCGGACAAGCCGACCCGCGACGCCGGCATGAAGAAGATGATGGAAGACCCAAGGTTTGATCCGGCGACGAATCCGATGCCGTTCGACGGCGCGCGGATGATCTACGGTGGCTTCGTGCCGATCTACGAACTGACCCGCTGAACCGGGCGGACGTGCTCAGCGCGCGTCCGTTCCATCGCTGCCGGAGGCATGGCCGGCGCCCAGTGCGGCGCCGGCGCCGAGGCCCACACCGCCCATGCCGGCCCCCATTCCGCCACTGCCGCTTCCACCCGCACGACCGCCCTTGGCATCGCCGTCGTTGCGGCCCTTGCCACTGGCACCGCACGGCCGGGTCGGCCCCTGCGGCGGTATCTGCAGGTCGGCCGGAATCGGCGCCAGGTCCAGCGCTTCGCGCACGAAGTCGCGCAGCGAGACCACAAGTTCGTGGGTATGCACCGGTCGCCCCTGTGCAAGATCGTTGGCAGCGCGCGCAGCCAACCGCACCTGTTCGTCGGTGCCCAGCAGCAGGATGTCCGACAGCGCCGCTTCAACGGCATCGCGGATGCGGCGCGCGCGATCCGAGCGGGGTTCGGCGATGCCTTCGGCATCTTCGCGCTGGCGCAGGTCGCGGCGATGGCTGGGATCCACGCCCAGTTCGCCGGTGAACGAACCGCCCAGGGTCTTGTAGGCCGCCATCAGCGTGCGCAGCCGTTCGTTGATCTGCCGGTTCTCGCGCTCGCGGCGCTGTTGCAGGGTCTGCATCACCAGCAGGCGGATGCCCACGCCCAGCAGGGTGATCAGGACCAGGCCGGCCAAGGTGGACAGCACGCCCTGCCAGGAACTGAAGTCGATACCGCGCATGCCCGGGGCTCCAGCGGAAAGAACCCGCATCTTGCCCCGGACAGTGTCCCGGAAACGCGAAAGGCCCCACCACCCGGTGGGTGGCAGGGCCTTCGGTCACGGCGCGATTACTTGCGCTTGGCGGCCTTGCGCACGGCCTTCTTGGCCGGAGCCTTCTTGGCAGCGACCTTCTTCAGCGGGGCAGCCTTCTTGGCAACCGTCTTGCGGGTGGCGGCAACCTTCTTGCCAGCTGCCTTCTTGGCAACGGCGGTCTTCTTGCCGACGGCCTTCTTGGCCACAGCAGCCTTCTTGCCGACAACCTTCTTGGCGGCGGCGGTCTTCTTGGTGGCGACCTTCCTGGTGGCGGCAACCTTCTTGCCGACAACCTTCTTCGCAGCCACGGCCTTCTTGCCAGCGACCTTCTTGGTGGCGACGGTCTTCTTGGCCACAGCCTTCTTGGCGGTGGCGACCTTCTTGCCGACCACCTTCTTGGCGGCCGCGGTCTTCTTGGCAACGGTCTTCTTGGCGACGGCGGCCTTCTTGGTGGCAGCCTTCTTCACGGTGGCGACCTTCTTGCCGGCAGCCTTGGTGGCGGCCTTGGTGGTCTTCTTGGCAGCGGCGGCCTTCTTGGTCACAGCCTTGCCTGCAGCGGCCTTCTTCTTGGCCACTTCCTTCTTCAGGGCAGCGGCTTCGGCCTTGGCGTTCTTCTTGGCCGCTTCCAGCTTCTTCTTGGCGTTGGCAACAGTCTTGCCGACCGACTTGGCAGCCTTTTCGGCCTTCTTGGCAACGGTCTTCTCGACCTTGGCCACGGCCTTCTTGGCCTTGGCAACGCGGGTACCGGCAGCCTTGGTGGCGCGCTTGACGGTCTTCTTGACCGACTTCACTGCGTCTTCGGCAGCGTGGGCGATGGTCTCGCCAACGTTGGTGGCGGTTTCTTTGACGTTCTCGACAGCGTCGGTCACGACCGACACACCATTACCGTTGCTCATGTTGCCCTCCTGGGGGCCTTAAGTATCAAAACGGGGCGATGCTATACCGACATTGACGATCGTGGAACGGGGCATGCGCCACCAATCGCATCTGCTGCGACGGCGATGGTGTAGTCGACCATCCCTGCAGGCACACCGTGTTTACAGGAAACCCCTTTTTTTCAGTGCTGCGCCGCATGATCCGCGTCGTGACAGGCCTTGGTTGTGTGCACCCGCCCGGATGCCGCGGAAGGCATGCAATATGGCGCGTCGCGGCACCGGGATGCGCAGAACTGCGCAAGTATCGTCCTGTATCCGCGCGACCTGCGGCTGACGTCCGCACACTGCCAGGCGCCGCCTCCGCTGTCGTCACCGGCCCAGCGCTGGTCGTCGCGATCCGCGCTCCCGACGCGCGGTTTTCATGGCGCATTTATCCAGATCGCGACACACTCATTCAGCTTGTTTTACCGTAGAGCCGAACCGCCCCCATTCCCGCCAGCGAACCGACTCCCATGCGACCGCTACCTACCCTGCTCACGCTCGCAATCGCCGCCGCCTTCGGTGGCTTCGTTGCCACCGGCATCAATGCCCACCTGGACAACCGTGCCGATGCCGCTCCGCTTCCAGCGGTGGTGCCGACCATGGCGGCACTGCCAGCCGCAGTGGCCGGGCAGCAGGTTCCGTCACTGGCACCGATGCTGGAGAAGGCGATGCCGGCCGTGGTCAGCGTCAACACCAAGCAGGTGGTGCGCGTACGCAATCCCTTCTTCAACGACCCGTTCTTCCGCCGCCTGTTCCCGGACATCCCGCAGGAACGCATCAACGAATCGCTGGGCTCGGGCGTGATCATCGACGCCAGGGAGGGCCTGGTGCTGACCAACCACCATGTCATCGACAACGCCGATGACGTACAGGTGACATTGGCCGACGGGCGCACGGTCAAGGCCGAATTCCTCGGCTCGGACCGCGATACCGACATCGCGCTGATCCGCATTCCGGCGCAGAACCTGACCGACATCAAGCTCGGCAACAGCGACCAGCTGCGGGTGGGCGACTTCGTGGTGGCCATCGGCAATCCGTTCGGCTTCAGCCAGACGGTCACTTCGGGCATCGTCTCGGCGGTGGGCCGCAGCGGCATCCGCGGGCTGGGCTACCAGAACTTCATCCAGACCGACGCGTCGATCAACCCGGGCAACTCGGGTGGCGCGCTGGTCGACCTGCAGGGCCAGCTGGTCGGCATCAACACTGCCAGCTTCAACCCGCAGGGCAGCATGGCCGGCAACATCGGCCTGGGCCTGGCGATTCCCTCGAACCTGGCGCGCAGCGTGGTCGACCAGCTGGTCAAGCACGGCGTGGTGGTGCGCGGCACGCTGGGCGTGGAAAGCCAGAACCTGACCGCGCAGATCGCGCAGGGCCTGGGCTTGGGCGAAACCCGCGGTGCGCTGATCACCCGCGTGCTGGCCGGTTCGGCGGCCGCCGCCGCCGGCCTGAAGCCGGGCGACGTGGTGGTGTCGGCCAATGGCCAGCGCGTGGACAGCGCCGAAGCCCTGCACAACGTGGAAGGCCTGGCGGCGGTCGGCAGCCCGATGACGCTGGACGTACGCCGCGAAGGCAAGCCGCTGCAGATCAAGGCGACGCTGAAGGAACAGGCACGCGCGGTCACCGGCGACAGCCTGGACCCGCGCTTGGGCGGGGCCACCTTCGTCGACCTGCCCGAGTCGCTGCGCCAGTCGGGCGCCAGCGGCGTGCTGGTCAGCGAGGTCAAGCGCGGCAGCCGCGCCGCCAGCAACGGCCTGCAGCAGGGCGACATCATCACCGATGCCACCGTCGGTGAATTCGCCGACCTGGCCAGCTGGCGCGCCAACTTCCAGCAGCGCCCGCCGACGCTGGTGCTGCGCGTGCTGCGCAACAATGGCCAGCAGCAGGGCCAGCTCGTGATGCGCTGATCGCCCTGCCGTAACACCCCCTATACCCCGGCAATGTTATTGCTGTCAGTCCAGGTCGGCACCGCCGACTCCCGTTCCCCCATCGCAACAGGAGTGATTCGATGAGCCCCACCAATACCGAGAACCTGAAGGAACACCTGGGTGAAGCCGGTTCCCACCTGAAGCAGGCCGCTACGGCCGCCGGCGGTGCGATCAAGGGTGCAACCGGTGCAGCGACCGACGAGCTTCGCATCGGCAAGGCCAACGTCAAGGCTGAATTGTCCGACAGTGCACTGTCCGGCCTGGCCGCCGCCGAGTTCGGCGGTGCCGCCGCCAAGGAACAGGTCGATGCGCTGATGGACAAGGGCAAGGACCTGATCGACAGCGCCGCCGAACTGATCCGCGAACGTCCGCTGGCCTCGTTCGGCGTCGCTTTCGCAGCCGGCTGGATCATCGCCAAGCTGGCCCGCGGCAGCAGCGACAAGTAAGCCGCAGCGTGAGCGAAGACAACACGCAAGCGCCTGATCCGGCGGCCACCCCGCCGCTGGATGAGAGCATCCGCCAGGTCGGCGCGGCCGGTCGTGCCGCTGCCGATTCGGCCAAGCACACGCTGCGTTCACTGCGCCGGCTGGCCTCGGCCGACTTCGCACTGGCGCGCAGCGCATTCGGTCGTGCGCTGGCCTGGGCCGGCGTGGCGATCGTGTTTGGTGCATCGGCGTGGCTGCTGATGGCCGCCACCCTCATCGCGCTGCTACAGAGCTGGGGCCTGAGTTGGCTGCAGGCCCTGCTGATCACCTCGCTGCTGAGCCTGGCCGTCACCGGCTATGCGATCTGGCGGGTGTCCTACTTCTTCCACCACACCGGCATGCACGCCACCCGGCGTCAGCTGTCACGCCTGGGCCTGTTTGACGAACCCAGCGAAAACGACCCTGATGCCGGCGTGCAGCTGCCCGAGGGCAAGCCATGAAGTTCGGCGCGCTGCAGCGGCGGGTAAAGCGCTGCGAACAGGTGGTGACCGTGCGTCTGGGCGAGACACAGGACCACTGGTCCACCCTCGGCCAGGTGTGGCGACAGGGCTGGTCGCCGTTGCGCATCGTAGTGGTCGGCCTTGCCGGTGGCTTCATCGCCGGCAAGCTGGAGGTACCGGGCAAGGTCAACGGTGCCCGCTGGCTGCAGATGGTCGGTTCGGTCTCGAACCTGTTCGCCAGTGCGCAGGCGGCGTTCGCCACGGCGATGGCGGCGCAGGCTGCGGCCACCGCCGACGATGCGGCCGAAGAAGCCGACGATGCCAGCGAGCAGGCACAGGCAGCGGCCTCCGCTGCCGGAGCACGGCCGGCACCGGCACCACGCTCCGTGCCGGAGCCAGAACCGGACCTGCGCGGACCACGTCCGGCCGAAGCGGCCACCGAGCTGTCCGAACGTTGATCCATGGAATCCGCCGCGCCGATCGCGGCCGGCGGATAATGCGCTCCCCTTTCCGGTTGATGCGTCGATGAGCGAGTCCCTCCTGTCCCCGCCACCGGCCGGCCCCGACGAGCCAGAGGCAGCGCTGCCACCACCGTCGCGCCCGCGCGGGCCGATGTCGCTGGTGGTGCTGGCGACCCTGGCGGTGGGCTACACGCTGTGGGCCGCGCAGGACATCATCCTGCCGGTGCTGCTGGCGATGTTCTTCGCCCTGGTCGGCAACCCGATCCTGCGCCTGCTGCAGAAGCTGTGGATTCCGCGCGCGCTGGGCGCACTGTTGATCCTCGGTGCGGGCCTGGGCGTGACCGGTTCGCTGGCGGTGCAATTGATCGGCCCGGCGATGGAATGGGCGCAGGAAGCCCCGCAGCAGCTGCGCAAGGTCGCCCGCCAGGTGCAGGACCTGACCAAGCCGGTGCAGCAGGCCAACCAGGCGGCGGAGAACTTCGCGCGCGTCGCCGGCGGCGACAGCAACCACAAGGTGCAGGTGATCCGCACCCAGCTCGACGACCCGTACCGCATGCTGACCCGCGCGCCACGGCTTGCCGCCTCGGTGCTGGCCGTGGTGCTGCTGACCCTGTTCTTCATGATCTATGGGCAGAGCCTGCAGCGCGCGGCAATCGCGCTGTTCCCGAACCGCCAGCAGCAGCGCTTCACCGCCGACATCCTGCGGTCGATCGAGCGCGAGGTCTCGCGCTACGTGCTGACCATCAGCGTGATCAACACCCTGGTCGGGCTGGTGTTCGCAGGCGTGCTGATGCTGCTCGGCATCGGCCTGCAGGAGGCGCTGCTGTGGGGCACGGTGGCCGCGCTGCTGAATTTTGCCCCGTACGTCGGCCCGCTGATCGGCGTGGCACTGATGCTGCTGATGGGCTTCGTGGAATTCCGCGACCCGCTGCAGGCGCTGCTGCCGGCGGCCGCGTACCTGGCCCTGCACACTCTGGAAGGGCAGATGGTGACCCCGATCGTGCTGGGCCGGCGCATGAAGCTGTCGCCGCTGGTGCTGATCCTGGCGCTGATGGTGTTCGGCTGGGCCTGGGGCATGATCGGCCTGCTGCTGGCGGTGCCGCTGCTGGTCTGCATCAAGCTGGTGCTGGCACGGCTGGACGGCATGCAGGGCTGGGCACGGCTGCTGGAATGAAAGCCCGCGCGGGCAGGCGTAGAATGGCCGGGTGAATTTTCCCGTCCAAGCCATCACTCTCGACCTTGACGACACGCTGTGGCCGTTCGCTCCGATCGGCGCCCGCATCGACCTGGTCCTGCACGAGTGGATGCGTGAACACAGCCCCGCCACCGCCGCGATGTATCCGGTGGCGGCGATGCGCGAACTGCGCGAGCGCCTGTACCACGCCCATCCGCACCTCCACCACGACCTGAGCGCGCTGCGTCGGCTGACCCTTCACGAAGCGCTGCGCGCCAGTGGCGCCAGCCTCGATCTGCTGGAGCCAGCGTACGAAGCGTTCTACGCCGCGCGCAACCAGGTGGAGTGCTATCCCGATGCGATCGACGCGCTGGCGCGCATTGCCGCACGGGTACCGGTGGCAGCGCTGAGCAACGGCAACGCCGATCTGGAGCGGATCGGCCTGGCCCATCATTTCGCCTTCCAGCTGGGTTCGCGCGAACACGGCGCGGCCAAGCCTGAAGCCAGCATCTTCCATGCCGCGTGCACCCGCCTGGGTGTGGCACCGGCACAGGTGCTGCATGTCGGCGACCACGCCGAAATGGACGTGGCCGGGGCGATCTCCGCCGGCCTGCGCGGGTGCTGGATCAACCGCGACGCAGCCACCTGGACCCATCCGCAGCTGCAGCCGGACCTGCAGTTCGACACCCTTACCGGCCTGGCCGACTGGTTGGACGCCAACCTCGACGCCGCCGCATCCCGGAGTACCTGACGCATGAGCGAGATCACTGGTTTCACCGCCGACACCACCGCGGCGCTGCCGCTGTACGTGCTGGACCGCGAGCAGTTCGCCGCCTGGAAGGACAGCCAGCCGGCTGCCACCCAGGCCTGGCTGGCCTCGCAGGGTTTCACTGCCGGTGCGCACAGCGTGGCCCTGCTGCCCGGCAGTGAGGGCCTGGCCGGCGCGGTGATCGGTGTCGGTGATCGCGCCGATGCCTACAGCTATGCGCATGCGCCGCACGCGCTGCCGGAAGGCAGTGTCTGGCAGCTGGCCAATGAACTGCCGGCCGCCGAACTGGCGCTGCTGCAGCTGGGCTGGGGCCTGGGCAGCTACCGCTTTGACCGCTACCGCAAGCGCAACCGCGCACCGGCGCAGCTGGTGGCCTCGCCGACCGGCGAAGTGGCCGACCTGATCGCCGCCAGCCTGCGCGTGCGCGACTGGGTCAACACCCCGACCGAAGACATGGGCCCGCAGCAGCTGGAAGACGCCGCGCGTGCGCTGGCCGACGCACATGGTGCGCAGGTCGAGGCGATTACCGGCGACGAACTGCTGAAGCAGAATTTCCCGGCCATCCACGCCGTGGGCCGCGCTTCGCATCGTGCGCCGCGCCTGGTCGTGCTGCGCTGGGGCAGGGAAACCGACCCGGCACTGGTGCTGGTGGGCAAGGGCGTGTGCTTCGATACCGGCGGGCTGGACATCAAGCCGGCCGACGGCATGCGCAACATGAAGAAGGACATGGGCGGCGCCGCGCACGCACTGGCCCTGGCCGGCCTGGTGATGGCGCGCGGGCTGCCGGTGCGCCTGACCCTGCTGGTGCCGGCAGTGGAAAACGCGATCGGCCCCGATGCGTTCCGTCCGGGCGAGGTCATCGCCACCCGCAAGGGCCTGAGCGTGGAGATCGACAACACCGACGCCGAGGGCCGCGTGATCCTGTGCGACGCATTGACCTTCGCCGGTGAGCAGAAACCGGACCTGGTGCTGGACTTCGCCACCCTCACCGGTGCCGCGCGCATCGCCCTGGGCCCGGACCTGCCGGCACTGTTCAGCAACGACGACACGGTGGCCCAGCAGTGGCTGCAGGCCGGTGACGCGACCCGCGACCCGGTCTGGCGCATGCCGCTGTGGCGCCCCTACCTGCGCTACCTGAGCAGCGGCATCGCCGACCTGGCCAACGCCGGTTCGCGCATGGCCGGCTCGGTGACCGCCGCGCTGTACCTGGAACGCTTCCTGGAAGACGGCCAGCGCTGGGCGCACCTGGACGTGTATGCCTGGAACGACGGCGAGCGCCCGGGTCGTCCGGCCGGTGGCGAAGCGCTGGCGCTGCGCTCGGCGTGGGCGATGCTGAAGCAGCGCTACAGCTGATCGGGTGGGTGCCGACCGTTGGTCGGCACGCCGTCCCCGGAAAATCTGACGAAAAATTGAATTTCGGCCCCGGCCGGGTTCTGCGAGGATGTGTGGGTCGACCACCCACACGCTCCGTGAAGGCAGGACTCCGACCATGTCGCTCTTTCGCTACACCCGCGCTGGCCAGACGCCGGGCGCGCCACGCAAGCATTCACCCCTGCTCTGGATCGCACTGATCGCACTCATCCTGGGTGCGGTCGCGCTGGCCTTCGCTTGGCTGGCCGGCTGGATTGGCGGCCGCCTGACCGCGCAGCGCTTCACCGACACCATCGAAGCCACCGGCCCGGCACATCCCGGGTTCCGCCGGGCGCACAGCAAGGGCATCTGCGTGAGCGGTTGGTTCGAACCCAGTGCACAGGCCCCTACCCTGTCCAGTGCACGGGTTTTCTCGCAGCGCCGCGTGCCGGTGATGGGCCGCCTGTCGATCGGCGGCGGTGATCCCTACGGCGCCGACAACACCGCGCGCGTACGCAGCCTGGCGGTGCAGATGGTCAGCGATGACGGCCAGGAATGGCGCATGGCGATGAACAGCTTCCCGTTCTTCGCGGTGCCCGATGCCGAGGCGTTCTACGAGCAGACGCGCGCCTCCATTCCCGACCCGGCCACCGGCAAGCCCGACCCGCAGAAGATGGCCGCGGTGCTGGCGAAATACCCCAGTGCACAGGCGTTCCAGCAGTGGGCCAGGACGGCGCCGTGGACCAGCAGCTGGGCCGACACCACCTTCAACAGCGTCAACAGCTTCTGGTTCACCAACGCGCAGGGCCAGAAGCGTGCGGTGCGCTGGCGCTGGCAGCCGCAGGCGCCGGTGGTGGAGATGGATGCGGAAACGCGCAAGCAGGCCAGTGTCGATTTCCTCAGCCAGGAACTGCAGCAGCGCCTGGCCAGCGGCCCGGTGCGCTGGAACCTGGTCGTCACTACCGCCGCGCCCGGCGATGCCATCGATGATCCATCGGTGCCGTGGCCAGAGTCGCGTGATCAGGTGGTGGCCGGCGTACTCAGCCTGGACCGCATGCAGTCGCAGGAACAAGGCGCGTGCGGCCAGATCAACTTCGATCCGCTGATCCTGCCCAGCGGCGTGCGCGGCAGTGACGATCCGATCCTGGCCGCACGCTCTGCGGTGTACTCGCAGTCATTCAACCGCCGCGAGCGCGAGCGCGCCAGCGGCAACGTCGAGCAACCGAAGGAGGCCGCGCGATGAACACCTATAACGGCCACTTCAACCTGCTGGCGCGGGTGCTGCACTGGACCATGGCGCTGATGATCATCGCCATGCTGTTCATCGGCGTGACCATGGTCGCCTCGCTGCACCTGCGGCCGATGCTGATCGACCTGCACCGACCACTGGGCATCGCGATCCTGCTGCTGGTGCTGCTGCGCCTGTACAACCGGCTGCGCCATCGCCCGCCGCCGCTGCCTTCCGACCTGCCCGCCTGGCAGGTGCTGGCAGCGAAGGCCTCGCACTGGATGTTGTATGCGCTGATGCTGGCGATGCCATTGATCGGCTGGGCGATGCTGTCGGCCGGCGGTTACCCGATCGTGCTGTGGGGCGGCCTGCACCTGCCGCCGATCGTGCCGCACACCCCGGCGTTGTATGCCGCGCTGCGCAATGCGCACAGCTTGTTGGCGTATGTATTGTTCGCCACGGTGCTGATGCATGTGGGGGCGGCGCTGTTCCATTGGTGGGTGCGGCGGGATGGCGTGTTCCAGGCGATGGCGCGCGGGAAGGATTGATCGGGTTCGCCGGGTGTTCCCGGTGATGTCATTTCCGCGACCGCGGGTGGGTGTCACTTTCTTTGCTCGTGCACCACGCTGCAGGAGCAGCGTGGAACGGCGTAGCCGGCCCGTAGGGTGGCGCACATGGATGTGCGCCATCAAGAAAGTAACCAAAGAAACACGCCGCCAGATCGCGAGCCGGTGCTGCGCACCGGTGCCCTGCGCTTCTCGGTGAATCAGGGGACGGCGCCGAACTCGCTGCGCTCAGACATCGGCGCCTCTACGCCCCTGATTCCCCTGCGATGCTCGGCTCGCTAAAAGGCGGACCCGACGTCAAAGGCAAAAGCTGCACCCCGTAGATCCACGCCGCGCGTGAATGCTCTTGTTGTTGATCTTGCCCTTCAAGTCCGCCTTGAGCGAGCCGAGCACCGCAGGTCCGGCGAGGGCGAAGAGGTGCGGGTGTCTGAGCGCAGCGAGTTCCCGCGCCGTCCCTCGACGGACCGAGGAGCGCAGGGCACCGGCGTGCGAAGCACGCCGGCTCGCGGCCGGCGGAGCGTTTCTTTGGTTACTTTCTTTGCGCGCAAAGAAAGTGACACCCACCCGCGGTCGCGGAAACGACATCATTGGGAACAGCTGGGCGCCGCTACAACCATCCCTTCTGCCGCGCCAGCCGGTACGCCTCGATCCGGTTGGCCACGCCCAGCTTGCCGATGCACTCGGACAGGTAATTGCGCACCGTGCCATGCGACAACCCCAGCTGCTCGGCAATCTCGCTGGCGGTACGGCCCTCGCCCGCCAGCCGCAGCACGCGGCGTTCGCGGTCGGTCAGCGGGTCGGCCTGCGACCACGCATCCAGTGCCAGCTGTGGGTCGATCGCGCGGATGCCCTGTTTCACCTTGCGCAGGGCATCGGCCAGGTTCTCGGCCGGTGCGTCCTTCAGCAGGTAGCCCAGCACGCCCGCTTCCAGCGCGCGGCGCAGGAAGCCGGCACGGGCGAAGGTAGTCACGATCACGACCTTGATCGGCAACTCGTGGCGGGCGATGCGCTGGGCCAGTTCCAGCCCGGACAGGCCAGGCATTTCGATGTCAGTGACCAGGATGTCCGGCTGCAGCTGCTGCAGCATGCGCCACGCCGCCTCGCCGTCAGCAGCGCTGCCCAGCACCTCGATGTCCGGCTCCAGGCCCAGCAGCGCCGACAATGCACCGCGCACCATCGCCTGGTCTTCGGCCAGCAGGATGCGGATCATGCGGCACCATCCCGTGCCAATGACGCTGGCGACAGCGGCGTGGTCGCGGCCACCAGTGGCACGCGCACGGTCACTACCGTGCCTTCTCCGCGCGGCGACTGCAGTGACAACTGGCCGCCCAGCGCCATCGCCCGTTCGCGCATGCCACACAATCCGTTGCCCTCGGCCTGTACGCCACCGCGGCCGTCATCGCGTATCTGCATCGCCAACTGTCGTTCCTCAAGCATGAAATCCACCTGCACCCGGGTCGCCTGTGCGTGGCGCACGATGTTGGTCGCAGCCTCGCGCAGCACCAGCGCCAGCCCACGTTCCACGTCGACCGGCATCGGCGGCGGCGGTGTGTACTGCAGGTGTACCTGCTGGCATTCCAGCAGCAGGCGCGCCGAGGCCAGCTCGCCGGCCAGGTCGCTGGCGCGGATGCCGGTCACCGCACTGCGCACCTGGGCCAGCGCCTCGCGGGCGATCGCCTCGGCTTCGCCGATCTCCTGCCGCGCGCGCGCGTCATCACGGTCGTACAGCTTGCGCGCCAGTTCCAGCTTCAGCGTGATCAGCGACAGCGTGTGGCCCAGCAGGTCATGCAGATCGCGGCCGATGCGCTCGCGCTCGGCGGTAGTGGCCAGCCGCCGCACCTCGTCCTGGGACAGCTGCAGGGCAACGTCCCGTTGATGGCTCAAGGCCTCCACGTTCACCACCAGGCCGACGATGAACGACACGGCCGGCATCCACACCATGGCTTGCCACGGATAACCCACGTAGAGCGCAGCGCCGCAGAACAACAGGTTCAGGCCGGTGAGCTGCAACAGGTACACCCACCAGCCGCCACGGCTGCTCATGCGGATCATCACGCAACCGAACACGAAGTAGCTCAGTCCCGACGGATACCACGGCAGCAGCACCAGGGCCATCAGGATCATGCCCAGCGCATAGCGCCATGCGTGGTGCCGTGGCGCCAGCATCACCTTCGCATAGAGCAGCAGGAACAGCGGATAGCTGGCCACGGTCAGCAGCAGCCAGCGCACCGTGAAGCCATTGCCGAGCACCGGGGTGAGGAAGATCCAGACCGACCACAGCAGGTGGATCGCACCGCTCCAGGGCGACTTGCCACGCCGCAGCAGGTCGGCCACCGCCGAGTCCGGCGCGGGGCGCAGCAGGGACGCAAGCCAGCTCGACGACACGGAAGAATCCAGGCGGGAATGATCGCTGCCGATCATGCCAGTTCAGCCGATCCGGCGCAGGCGGCGGCGCGCCAGCAGCAGCGCCACCACCGTGACCGCCAGCAGCACCAGCAGGTGGCCAGCCATGCTGCCCACCGACGGCAGCCCGATCACCGGCAGCGCCAGCTGCGCCAGATGCCAGGTTGGCCACAGCGGTGCCATCATCGAGAACACCTTGGGCAGCGCCGACAACGGCAGCCACAGGCCCGACAGCAGGGCCAGCGGCAGGTAGACCAGGTTGACCATCGCCGGCGCCGCGCTGGCACTGACATGACCGCCGATCAGCAGGCCGATCGCCCCCAGCGGCAGCGCTGCCAGGCCCGCCACCGCCAGCAGCTGCAGCATCTGCACTGCCTGCAGCTGCACGCCACCCAGCGCGCGCGCCACCCCGATCAACAGGGCGGCTACCAGCAACGCGAACATCACGGCCATCGCCAGTCGCGCCAGCAACGGTGCCGCCGCCGGCATCGGCAGCGCTCGCTTGAGGGTCAGCAGGCCGCCTTCACGGTCCAGCGCCAGCTGCACGCCGAAGCCGAACAGGGCCGGGGCCATCGCACCGAACACGCAGTAGGTGGCCAGCAGGTAGAGCGGTGCATGGCCGCGGCCCAACAGCACGCCGAACAACAGGTAGAACAGCACCGGGAACAGCAGCGAAGGCACCGCGAAGGCGGGTGTACGCCAGGCGCGGCGCAGCTCGGCCACCAGTTCAGCGCCGTACGGGCGCAAGGCCTGGCGCCACGCCGATACCGGCGCGGGTGTAGTGCCGGTACGGGTCATCGTGTTCATGCGGCCTCCCGGGTCATGTCGAGGAAAGCGTCGGCCAGTGCCGCGCCCTGTACTTCCAGCTCACGCAGCTGTGCATCGGCGGCCAGCAGGCGCGCCACCACCGGCTCGGCCGGGCTTGCCATCAACTGCAGGTGCTCGCCATCACGCTGCACCTGCTGCACGCCCGGCCACTGCTGTACGTCTTCAACAGTCAACACGCTGCGGCAGCGGATGCGGCGCGGCCGATCGGCCAGGCGCAGCTCGCTCAACGGTGCGTCGGCCAGCACCCGGCCCTGCTCCAGCACCACCACCTGCTGCGCCAGCGCTTCGGCCTCTTCCAGATAGTGGGTGGTCAGCAGCACGCCGCAGCCTTCGGCCACCAGCTGCCGGATCGCCTGCCACATCGCCTGCCGCGCCTGGATGTCCAGACCGGTGGTGGGCTCGTCCAGGAACAGCACGCGCGGGCGACCACACAGCGCGATGGCGAACTGCACCGCGCGCTGCTGGCCACCGGACAGCTGACCGTAGCGACGGCCTGCCAGTGCCTGCAGGCCTGCGCGCTGCAGCACCTCCTGCAGCGGCATCGGGTCCGGATAGCAGGCGCTGGCCTGCGCCACCAGTTCGTCCACCTGCAGCATCGGCGGCAGGCTGGTGCTCTGCAGCATCACGCCCAGGCCGAGGCGGCTGCTGCGCTGCTGCGGGTCGCCACCGAGCAGCTCGACCTGGCCGGCATCGGCGCGGCGCAGGCCCAACAGCACGCTGATCGCGGTACTCTTGCCGGCACCGTTGCGGCCCAGCAATGCCAGCACCTGGCCAGCGCGGACCTGCAGGTCGATGCCCTGCAGGGCGGTATGGTCGCGGTAGCGCACCTGCACCTGCTGCAGGCGGGCCAGCGACGGGGCGATCGGATCCATGGGCGGTACCGGTAGCGGGGACGTTGCCATCCTGTGCCGCTGTGGTCACATTTCGCAGTTGCCGCCGTCAGTGTCATCGGATGACAGCTGTCACTGCCGTCATCGCTGTGCCTGCCTTCATGCTGTGCCGCACGCTCCACCGCCGGAGCCGCCGCCGTCCGCGCTTCCGGCCACACCCGCCCGAACGCCTGTGATGGAACGAATGAACGCTTCTGCCGAGCTGTTGAAGGAACTCCGTATCGACCGCAAGTCGCCGCCGCCCGCCTCCGGTGGTGGCAGCAATGGCGGTGGCCGTCGTTGGCTGTGGATCGCGATCATCGTGGTCGTGCTGCTGATCGCCGCTGCCGTGGCCTTCCTGTTCGGCCGCGCGCCGGCCGTGGAAGTGGAAACCGCGCCCGCAGTGGCCATCCAGCAGGGCAGCGCCAGCAGTTCGGTGCTCGATGCCAGTGGCTACGTGGTCGCCCGGCGCATGGCCACGGTCTCGGCCAAGATCACCGGCAAGGTGCGCGAGGTGATGATCGAGGAAGGCATGCGGGTCGAAGCCGGCCAGGTGATGGCCACCCTGGATCCGATCGATGCCGATGCGCAGCGCAGCCTGTATGCCTCGCAGTTGCAGGCCGCGCGCAGCCAGGTGGCCGGGCTGGAGGCACAGCAGAAGCAGGCCGCCGCAGAAGCCAGCCGCCTGCAGGCGCTGGTCGGCCAGCAACTGGTGTCACGTTCGCAGTACGACCAGGCCGTGGCCCAGCGTGACAGCCTGCGTGCGCAGCTGGAAACGGCCCAGCGCAACGTCAAGGTCGCCAACGACCAGCTGGCCATTGCCGATCTGGGCGTGGACAACAACATCGTGCGCGCGCCGTTCTCCGGCGTGGTCACCGCCAAGGCCGCGCAGCCGGGCGAAATCGTTTCGCCGCTGTCGGCGGGCGGTGGTTTCACCCGTACCGGCATCGGCACCATCGTCGACATGGACTCGCTGGAGATCGAAGTCGAGGTCGGTGAGGCATTCATCGGCCGCGTGCAACCGAAGATGCCGGTGGAAGCCACGCTCAACGCTTATCCGGAGTGGAAGATTCCGGGCGAGGTCATCGCCATCATCCCCACTGCCGACCGCGGCAAGGCCACGGTGAAGGTGCGCGTGGCGCTGAAGGTGAAGGACCCGCGCATCGTGCCGGAGATGGGCGTGCGGGTCAGCTTCCTGGAGCAGGCGCAGCCGCAGGCGGACGCCAAACCGCAAGGCGTGCGCGTGCCGGCTGGCGCGGTGGTCCAGCGCGAGGGCGCCTCGGTGACCTTCGTACTGGGCGACCAGAGCCGCGTGCAGCAGCGCACGGTCGAGGCCGGCCAGGCGATGGGCAAGGACCGCCAGATCCTCAAGGGCGTCAGCGCGGGTGAGTCGGTGGTGGTGAACCCGCCGGACACCCTGAGCGATGGCGCCAAGGTGCAACAGAAACAAGCGCAGTAACGGCCTGGCGCCCATGGGCGCCGCCGGCAGCACCGCTCGACGCACGCCTGCGGCCACCGCAGGTGCGCTTCCCCGTTTCCCGCCTTCCGTGGAGAACCACCCATGTCGACCCTGGTTTCACTGCGCAACATCACCAAGACCTACCAGCGTGGCCCCGAGAAAGTGCAGGTGCTGCACGGCATCGACCTGGACATCGCCAGCGGCGACTTCGTCGCGCTGATGGGCCCGTCCGGCTCGGGCAAGACCACCCTGCTCAACCTGATCGGCGGCCTGGACAACCCCAGCGGCGGCGAGATCAGCATCGAAGGCGAGCGCATCGACCAGATGAGCGGCGGCCAGCTGTCGACCTGGCGCAGCCACCACGTCGGCTTCGTGTTCCAGTTCTACAACCTGATGCCGATGCTGACCGCGCAGAAGAACGTGGAGCTGCCGCTGCTGCTGACCCATCTCAATGCCGCGCAGCGCCGCCGCAATGCCGAGATCGCGCTGACCCTGGTCGGCCTGGCCGACCGCCGCAGCCATCGCCCCAATGAACTGTCCGGCGGCCAGCAGCAGCGCGTGGCGATCGCGCGGGCGATCGTCTCCGACCCGACCTTCCTGATCTGCGACGAACCCACCGGCGACCTCGACCGCCAGTCCGCCGAGGAGATCCTCGGCCTGCTGCAGCAGCTCAACCGCGAACACGGCAAGACCATCATCATGGTCACCCATGACCCGAAGGCCGCCGAGTACGCCACGCACACGGTGCACCTGGACAAGGGCGAGCTGGCCGACGCGCCGCTGGCCCACTGACGGAGGCCACGGCGATGAAATACATCTCGTTGGTGTGGGCGCAGCTGTTCCGCAGCCGCACGCGCACCCTGTTGACCCTGCTGTCGGTGGTGGCCGCGTTCCTGCTGTTCGGCATGCTCGACTCGGTGCGCGTGGCGTTCTCGTCCGGCGGCAGCGTGGAAGGCGCCAACCGCCTGGTGGTGGCCTCGCGGCTGTCGATCACCCAGTCGCTGCCGATCCGCCTGGAAACCCAGATCCGCCAGGTGGCCGGCGTGCGCGACGTGGCCTACGGCATGTGGTTCGGCGGCATCTACCAGGATCCAAAGAACTTCTTCCCGAACTTCTCGGTGTCGCCCAACTACTTCGATGTCTACCGCGAGCTGCAGATCGATCCGGCCCAGCTGGAGGACTGGAAGCAGACCCGCACCGGCGCCATCGTCGGCGAATCGCTGGCCAAGCAGTTCGGCTGGAAGATCGGCGACACCATCCCGTTGCAGGCCACGATCTTCCCGCGCGGCGGCAGCAACGACTGGCCGCTGGAACTGAAGGGCATCTACCGTTCCAAGGACCGAGCGCTGGCGGCCAACGAAGAACGCCAGTTGATGATGAACTGGAAGTACTTCGATGAATCCAACGACTACATCAAGAACCAGGTGAGCTGGTACACGGTGACGCTGGACAACCCGGATCATTCCTCGCGGGTAGCGCAGGCCATTGATGCAATCTCGGCCAACTCCGCCCACGAGACCAAGACCCAGACCGAGTCGGCGTTCCAGCAGGCCTTCGTCAAGCAGTTCGCCGACATCGGCATGATCGTCACTTCAATCATGGGCGCGGTGTTCTTCACCCTGCTGCTGTTGACCGGCAACACCATGGCGCAGGCGGTGCGCGAACGTGTGCCGGAGCTGACCACGCTGAAGACGCTGGGCTTCAAGGACAGCACCGTGCTGACCCTGGTGATGGTGGAGTCGGTGCTGCTGATCGGCCTGGGCGGCCTGATCGGCATGGGCCTGGCCGCACTGATCCTGCCGGCGATCGGCCCGAAGAGCATGGGCATGCTGCCGCCACACGTACCGAGGCCGACCTGGCTGATGGGGCTGGGCCTGATCGTGGTGATCGGCATCATCGTCGGGTTGTTGCCGGCGCTGCGTGCCAAGCGCCTGAAGATCGTCGACGCACTGGCCGGCCGCTGAGGAGGACACCGACATGTTCAAGAGCAAACTCAAGAAATGGCTGGGCAACGGCCTGACGGTGCTGCTGCTGGTGATCGGCCTGGTGCTGTGGATCAGCCTGCCGTGGTTCGGCGTGCTGGCCGTGGCCGTGCTGGTGGCACTGTGGCTGCTGCTGACCCGTGGCGGACGGTTGGCGCTGGCCGCCACCCGCATCGGCGTGGCCAGCCTGCCGCAGCGCTGGGGCGCGTCCTCGGTGATCGTGGTCGGCATCGCCGGCGTGGTCGGCGTGCTGGTGGCGATGCTGGCGATGGGCGAAGGCTTCCAGGCCACGCTCAACAACACCGGCGACGACACCACCGCCATCGTGCTGCGCGGCGGCTCGCAGGCCGAGACCAACTCGGTGATCACCCGCGAGCAGGTGCCGACGTTGTCCACCCTGCCCGGCATCAGCCGCGATGGCGAAGGCCGGCCGCTGCTGTCGCCGGAGCTGTCGCAGGTGGTCAACCTGGTATCGAAGTCCGACGGCACCGACGTCAACGCGCAGTTCCGCGGCGTTGGTCCGCAGGCCTGGGCCGTGCATGACAAGGTCAAGATCATCGAAGGCCGCAAGTTCGCAGCCGGCCTGCGCGAGATCGTGGTCGGCCAGGGTGCCAAGGGCCAGTTCCGCGACATGGACGTGGGCAGGACGCTGACCCTGGGCAACCAGACCTGGACCGTGGTCGGCGTGTTCGCCACCGGCGATGCGCACGATTCGGAGCTGTGGACCGACGCCGATACGCTGGCCACCACCTACCAGCGCAGCGCCTGGCAGTCGATCAGCGTGCGTACCGATGGCAAGGCCGGCTTCGAGCAGTTCAAGGCAGCGGTCGCCGCCGACCCGCGCCTGAAACTGGACGTGGAAACCACCCGTGTCTACTACAGCAAGCAGGGCGGCGGGCTGACCAAGCTGATCGACATCCTCGGCAAGGTGATCGGCACGATCATGGCGGTGGGTGCAGTGTTCGGCGCACTCAACACCATGTATGCGGCCGTGGCCACCCGTGCGCGCGAGATCGCCACCATGCGCGCGATCGGCTTCCGCGGCCTGCCGGTGGTGACGGCGGTGATGCTGGAGACCATGCTGCTGGCGTTGCTGGGTGGCCTTCTGGGGTGTGCGGTGGCGTGGCTGCTGTTCAATGGCTACAGCGTGTCCACCATCGGCAGCAACTTCAGCGCGGTGGTGTTCAAGTTCCATGTGTCGCCGGAACTGCTGTGGACCGGACTGAAATGGGCGCTGGGCATCGGCCTGGTCGGCGGCCTGTTCCCGGCGCTGCGCGCGGCCCGTTTGCCGATCACCACGGCGTTGCGAGAAACCTGAGCATCACGCAGCGGTGGACTGCGCATCACGCAGGGGATGGAGCGAAGGCTCCGTCCCTTTTATTTTGCGCGTCATCCACGCTTGCTGGTGAGCCAGGACGTCCAGTAGATCCACGCCATGCGTGGATGGATGCCGGCGCACGCACACGGCTACAGATTGCGGGAAATACGCCGCTATCGATGCCTCTGCCCATCGAGAGCGCAACGCGCGTGACGTCGCGCACATCCCATCTGTGGATTGTTGGTTGCGATTCATTTTCGCGCACATCCGCGGCGCAGAGGCAAACAGTTACGAATGGAAACATTCTAGAATCGCCCCCCCACGTTGGTTTGCAGCACCCCACGCGTCCATAGAACGGGCGCTTGTTTTCCTGAAACACGAGATTTCACGGATGTCCCTGAAAACCAATCCGCTGCGCAACGCGATCGTCATCGCGCTGGCCGCCAGCTGCACCACCCCCGCCTTCGCACAGAGCGCCGGCGATACCCCGACCAACCTCGATCGCATCGAGATCACCGGCTCGCGCATCCGCCAGGCCAGTGTCGAGACCGCACAGCCGGTCGTCGCGCTCAGCCGCGCCGAGATCGAGAAGAAGGGTTACATCAACGTCGCCGACATCCTGCAGGACGTCACCGCCGCCGGCGCACCGAGCCTGAGCCGCTCGTCGTCGCTGAGTTCTTCGCGCGACTTCGGCGGCACGTACGTCAGCCTGCGCAACCTCGGCCCGGAGCGCAGCCTGGTGCTGATCGACGGCCGCCGCATGGGCGTCAGCGCCGGTGGCTACTCCGACCTGGCTTCGATTCCCTCGGCGATTGTCGAGCGCGTGGAAGTGCTCACCGATGGCGCGTCCGCGCTGTACGGCTCGGACGCCATCGCCGGTGTGGTCAACATCATCACCCGCAAGAACTTCGACGGTGGCGAAGCCAGCGTCTACGTCGGCCAGTACGGTGAAGGTGACGGCCAGAAGCGCTCCTACAGCGTTACCTTCGGCAAGACCTTCGACCGCGGCTGGTTCAGCGTCGGCGCCGAGCGCACCAAGGAAGACGAGATCCTCGGCAGCGAGCGCGAGTTCAGCCGTTACCCGGGTGGCCCGCGCCATCCCGACGACGTCAAGGCACTGAACCAGACCACGCAGTGGGGCAGCGTCACTGTCGACGGCAAGTCGCTGACCGTGGGCCCGGGCGGCGACCCGAGCCAGAAGGGCAATTTCCACACGCCCAATCCGGCCGATGGTGCCAACACCAAGACCAACATGAGCCTGCTGAGCGGCCTGGAGCGCACTTCGGTGTTCGCCAACGGTGGCTTCTCGATCACCGATGACCTGCGCATCGTGGCCGACGCGCTGTACAGCAAGCGCGAGTCGACCAAGCACCTGGCCGGCTACCCCTACTCGGTGTCCACCGCACAGGCGCGCAACGGTTCCCGTGCTGCCCTGTCCAAGGACAGTGCGTTCAACCACTGGGGCCAGGACGTGCTGTTCTCGCACCGCACCGAAGAAATGCCGCGTGCGACCGAGAACAACCTGGACACCAAGCGCGCCAGCATCGGCCTGGAAGGCAGCTTCGAAACCGGTTCGCGTTACTGGGACTGGAACGTCAGCTACATGTACAACCGCAATGAAGGCGAGCGCATCGGTACCGGCAGCATGTACCAGCCGCACGTCGACCTGGCGGTCGGCCCATCCTTCATGGATGGCACCGTGGCACGCTGCGGCAGCCCGGGTGCAGTGATCGCCGGCTGCGTGCCGTGGAACCCGGCCGCGCCGATGGGCTATGCGGGCCCGGGCTCGCTGAGCAACCAGGACGTGCAGGACTACCTGTTCACCCGCTTCGTCGACAAGATGAAGAGCACCACGAAGGTCGCCAGCGCCAACATCTCCGGTTCGGTGTTCACCCTGCCGGCCGGCGACGTGATGGCCGCGATGGGCTTCGAGCACCGCAACGAAGAAGCCAGCTACACCCCGGACCTGATGGTGCAGAAGGGCCAGATTGCCGGCACCACCGGCCAGCCGACCCGTGGCGACTACTCGCTCAACGAGGTCTACCTGGAGCTGCAGGTACCGCTGCTGGCCGACATGCCGTTCGCGCGTGAACTGTCGCTGGACCTGGCCGGCCGCTACACCGACTACAACACCTTCGGTTCGACCACCAACAGCAAGTTCGGCCTGAAGTGGAAGCCGATCGACAGCCTGCTGGTACGCGCGACCTATGGCACCGGCTTCCGTGCGCCGACCGTGGACGACCTGTACGGCGGTGCGGTGAAGAGCCGTGATTCGTTCACCGATCCGTGCGATACCTCGTTCGGCATCGCTGCCAGCAGTGCGACCGTGGCCGCACGCTGCCAGGCGCTGAAGGTGCCGGCGGACTTCCGCCAGCAGACCGCGTCGGAAGGCAACGTCGCCAACCGTCCGGGCCAGCAGGGCATCGCCGATTTCGACTCCGGTTCCAATGCGAACCTGAAGCCGGAAACCGCCAAGACCTGGACCGTGGGCCTGGTGTACAGCCCCGAGTTCGTGCCGGGCCTGGACGTCAGCCTGGACTGGTGGAAGATCCGCATCGACAACGCGATCGTGGGTGAGTCGGCCACCGACATCCTCAACCAGTGCTACGTGCAGGGCGTGGATTCGGCGTGCGGCCGCTTCACCCGCTCCACCAGCGCCAAGACGCTGGGTCAGGTGACGTCGCTGGACCGCTCGCTGGTCAATGCGGGCTACCGCGAAACCGCCGGGTACGACTTCAGCCTGCGTTACCGCCTGCCGGAAACCGCGTTCGGCCGCTTTACCGCCACCTGGAACACCACCTACACCGACTACCTGGAGCAGCGCAACGACAGCGCCGCCACCACGCCGGTGGAGCAGAAGACCGGCTGGCAGGGCAACTTCCGCGTGCGTTCGACCTTCAACCTGGATTGGCAGTACGGCGACCTGGGCATCGGCTGGACCGCCCGCTACTACTCGGGCATGAAGGAAGCCTGCTCGTATGACCTGGCCGGTGGCCCGGACTGCAACATGGCCGGCTTCGTCTCGCCGTACACCGATGCGCAGCCGAGCCGCAAGGTGGGCTCCAACACCTTCCACGACCTGCAGGTGCGTTACAGCCTGCCGTGGGACGGCACCGTGTCGCTGGGCGTGAACAACGTCTTCGACCACCAGGGTCCGATCATGTACAGCCAGCCGAACAGCAGCTTCACCTACTACGGTGGCTTCGACATCGGTCGTTTCATGTACATGAAGTACCAGCAGCGCTTCTAAGCCTGCAACCGCGTTCCCGCCACCGCCATCTCTCTCTCCTGGCGGTGGATGGAAGCAGAACGGCGCCCTTCGGGGCGCCGTTCTTTTTTGGGTGGAAGCGGGTCGGATCCCTTCACCCTGCGAAGGGCTCTGACCCCACGCGACGGATAGAACAGGGTCAGAGCCCTCCGCGTTGCGGAGGGATCCGACCCCGCAGCCCCGCCGGCGCTAGCGCTTGGCGCGCATCGTGCGGATGTTGTCACCGACGAACAGGATCAGGCCGGCCCAGATCGCGGCGAAGCCGATCGCCTTGGCAGTATCGAACGCTTCGTGGAAGAAGAACACGCCCAGCAGCAGCTGCAGGCTCGGCGCGATGTACTGCAGGATGCCGACCAGCGACAGCGGGATGCGCTTCACGCCGTAGGCGAAACCGATCAGCGGCACTGCGGTCACTGCGCCACCGAAGACCAGCAGCAGGTCATTGCGCCAGCCCCAGCCATGGAAGAACGCGCCGCCATGGCCGTTTTCCGCCCAGATCGCGAAGGCCAGCGCCGGCAGGAACAGGTACATGCTCTCCACGCCCAGGCCGGCCACCGGATCGACCGAGACCAGCTTGCGCAGCAGGCCATACAGGCCGAACGAACAGGCCAGGCCCAGCGCGATCCATGGTGGCGTACCCGCGTCGATGGTCAGCCAGGCCACGCCCACCGCCGCCATCGCCACGGCCATCCACTGCAGGCGCCGCAGCCGCTCCTTCAGCACCAGCACGCCCAGCAGAACGTTCACCAGCGGGTTGATGAAGTAGCCCAGGCTGGTCTCGATCACATGGCCGGCGTTGACTGCCCAGATGTACAGGCCCCAGTTGAAGGCGATGGTCAGGCTCGACACCAGCAGGATCGGCAGCGCGCGCGGCTGCGCGGCGATCTTCTGCCACCAGCCCAGGCCCGAGCTGATCAAGAGCCAGCCCAGCACCATCACGGTGCTCCAGATGATGCGGTGGGCGATGATCTGGAACGAGGGTACCTCGTTGAGCAGGTGCCAATAGACCGGCACCAGGCCCCAGATCACGAAGGTGGATGCGGTGACCAGCAGGCCCCGGCGTTGTTCTTTCTCGTCCATGCTCACTTCTTTCTCGTCCTTGCCATTGTCAGCACCACCACACCCAGGAGAATCACCGCCATCGCCAGCAGGTCGCGCCAGCCGAAGCGCTCGCCGTTGAGCAGCGCGCCCAGCAGCACCGCGATCACCGGATTGACGTACGCATAGCTGCCGGCCAGCGCCGGCCGCACGTTCTGCAGCAGCCAGACGTAGGCGGTGAAGGCAACGATGGAACCGAACACGCACAGGTAGGCCATCGCCAGCAGGCCACCGGTATCGGGCAGCGTGGTCGGGCGCTCGCCGACCGCCAGGCCGATCAGCACCAGCAGCACGCCACCGCAGATCATCTGCCCGGCGGCGGTCATGAACGGGCCCGGCAGGTCCAGGCCGCGCGCCCACACCGAACCGAAGGCCCAGCCGATCGGCGCGATCAGCAGCAGCACCAGCCCGGTCGGCGAGGCCGTCAGGCTGCTGCCGGCGTTGAGCCAGACTACGCCGAGGAAGCCGATGGCGATGCCCAGCCACTCACCGCGGCTGGCATGCTGCCCGCGCAGCGCCGAGAACAGCGCCATCCACAGCGGCACCGAGGCCACCGCTGTCGCGGCCAGGCCCGAGGACACCTCACGCTCGGCCAGCACCACCATGCCGTTGCCCAGCACCAGCATGGTCACGCCCATCACCACCAGGTTGCGCCACTGCCGCAGGGTCGGGTTCGGCATCTTCCAGAACAGGCGCAAGGCCAGGAACATCAGGCCACCCGCAATGATGAACCGGCTGCCGGAAACCATCGTCAGCGGCAGCGCGCCGCCGTGCAGGGCCTTGGCGATGCCCAGGTAGGTCGAGCCCCAGACCACGTAGACCAGCAGCAATGCCAGCGCGACAAGGCCACCCCGGGGGGCAGCCACAGACGA
The DNA here is from genome assembly GCF_059368675.1 of Stenotrophomonas sp. YJH_SMC_120. Taxonomy (NCBI): domain Bacteria; kingdom Pseudomonadati; phylum Pseudomonadota; class Gammaproteobacteria; order Lysobacterales; family Lysobacteraceae; genus Stenotrophomonas; species Stenotrophomonas sp. YJH_SMC_120. Next base: position 81,702 of record NZ_JCAFRY010000011.1, on the reverse strand, counting down.
AGAGGGGGGAACCGACATGACACACCAGGGAGCCGGGGGAAGGCGGATTCTAGGACGTTTTGAGTATGGTCCGGCACCCCGGACGGTGGCACGCTGTCATCCATCCATGCACCCTGCTCTGGTCTGCTACCCCGTGTTGACGGCCGATGCAGTACCAAGAGGGCTGCCCGGCCGCGCCGCCCCAAGGCCGTGCGCCGTTTTCCCTGCGCACGGACGCGCCGCATCGAGGATTCCCACCCAGATGAGCACCACGTCCCAACCTGCCGTACCCGCGAACGACCGCGCCGCCCTGCGCAGGTCGATCTCCAACACCCTCAAAGGCTCCGCCGGCAACCTGGTGGAGTGGTATGACGTCTACGTGTACTCGGTGTTCGCCGTGTACTTCGAATCGCAGTTCTTCTCGCCGGACGACAAGAACTCCACGATGTACGTGTGGGCGATCTTCGCCGCCACGTTCCTGATGCGCCCGATCGGTGCCTGGTTCTTCGGCCGCTTCGCCGACCGCCACGGCCGTCGGTTGGCGCTGACTGTCTCGGTCACGCTGATGGCGCTGTGCTCGTTCCTGATCGCCATCACCCCCACCGCCGCCAGCATCGGCATCTGGGCCGCAGTCATCCTGCTGTTCGCGCGCCTGCTGCAGGGCTTCGCCACCGGCGGCGAGTACGGCGCCAGCGCCACCTACATGTCCGAGGCCGCCATTCCCGGCCGTCGCGGCTTCCTGTCCTCCTTCCACTACGTCACCCTGGTTGGCGGCCATGTGCTGGCCCAGCTGACCCTGCTGCTGATGCTGACCTTCTGGGGCAAGCCGGAGATCTCCGAGTGGGGCTGGCGCATCGCCTTCGGCATCGGTGGCATCGCCGCGGTGGTGGTGTTCTGGCTGCGCCGCGGCATGGACGAATCGCTGTCGGAGTCGTCGATCGAAGCTGCGCGCGAGGGCAAGGCGCAGAAGTCCGGCTCGATGTACGAGCTGTTCGTGCACCAGTGGCGGCCGCTGCTGCTGTGCTTCCTGATCACCGCCGGTGGCACCGTGGCCTTCTACACCTACTCGGTGAACGGCCCGAAAATGATCCAGAGCGCATTCGCGGGCAACGACCCGATGACCGGCACCCTGATCAACCTGGGCGTGCTGGCGTTCCTGATGGTGCTGCAGCCGATCGGCGGCTGGCTGTCGGACATCATCGGCCGCAAGACCCTGCTGGTGTTCTTCGGTGTCGGCGGCGTGCTGTACAGCTGGTACCTGATCACCCAGCTGCCGCACCAGCACGACGCCACGCTGGCGTTCCTGACCCTGGCACTGGCCTTCGTCATCCTCACCGGCTACACCTCGATCAATGCCGTGGTGAAGGCCGAGCTGTTCCCCACCCACGTGCGTGCGCTGGGCGTAGGCCTGGGTTACGCGCTGGCCAACTCGCTGTTCGGCGGCACCGCCCCGTTGCTGTACCAGGGCGCGCTGAAGACAGGCCACGTCGACTGGTTCGCCATCTACGTGACCGCAACGATCGCGGTATCGTTGGTGGTCTATGTGTTCTTCCTCACCAACAAGGGCCCCAACTGGCTCGACGGCACCCGCAAGTAAGCGCGTTGCCCTGATCGCGGCCACCGGTGCACTGCCGGTGGCCGCTGCGTCTCCCGCCACGCCACTGATGTGGATCGCGGCGGCGCTGGCCGCAGCCACGGTACTGGCCTGGCTGCTGCGCCGCCCCAACGCACAGGCCGCGTGGCCACGCACCGGGTTCGGGGTCGCCCTGCTGGTGTTCTGCGCCGCGCTGGCGCTGCAGCTGGCGGTGGACCTGGGCAGCGGCCACAGCTCGCTGCAACTGCGCCTGCATCGCGGCATCAATGCAGGGTCGCCGGTTGGCCTGCGTACGATGGTGGCGTGCTATCTGGCAGCGCTCGCTGCCGCCGGCTGGGGTGCATGGACGCTGCTGCGCCGGCGCAGGTAGTGCCGGCCGCTGGCCGGCAATGGCAATCCGCAATCCGCAATCGGTAGAGTCGACTGTTGGTCGACTGCTCTCTCTGTCGGCACCGGAAAACCCGCGCTGCGCGCGATAGTCGACTGGCTGTCGACTCTACCCCCGGCGGAATGACATGACACCTCGCCGGTCCCGAGCCTCAGCGGCGGGCCGCTTCGCTCTTGTCGCGCGCGCCGCGGAACTCCGATTCCTTCTCCCACGTCGGCCAGCGGCGGCTGTTGGCCAGCTCGGCACCCAGGTCGTAGACCAGCAGAGTGTCAGCCGCGTGGCCGCTCGGATCCCAGTTCGGGGTCCAGGCATCGCAGGCCTGGTGGTAGCAGTCGGCGAAGTACTTCTCGCGCAGCGCGCGGCCGGCTTCAACACCGCCGTCCAGCTTGTCCAGGCCCGGGCCGATGGTGATCGCCGGCACGCCCAGGCGGGCAAAGGCGAAGTGGTCGGCGCGGTAGAAGAAGCCGGCCTCCAGGTTCGGGTCCGGGCTGTAGCTGCGACCGCGGGCCTTGGCCACGCGTTCCAGGTCGCCTTCCAGCGACACCCGGCCCTTGCCCCACGAAGCGATGTCGCGGGTCGCGCCATCCGGGCTGAACATCTCGATGTTCAGCACTGCAGCGGTCTTGTCCAGCGGCGCCAGCGGATGCGCGGCGTAGTAGCTGGCGCCCAGCAGGCCCTTCTCTTCGGCGGTGAGGGCCACGAAGTACAGCGTGCGCTGCGGCTGCGGGCCGGCGGCGAACACGCGGCCCAGTTCCAGCACTGTGGCCACGCCGGTGGCGTTGTCGATCGCACCACGGCGGATGCGGTCGCCCTTGGCGTCGGCCTGGCCGATTCCGAAGGCATCCCAGTGCGCGGAGAAGATCACCGCCTCGTCGGCGTGTTCACCACCGGGCAGCTTGGCCACCACGTTGCGGGTCACCACCTGCTCGCGCTTGAGCGCGAAATCCACGCTCAGCTTCGCGTTGTCCAGTGCCACCGGGCGGAAGTCGGCACGCATCGCCTTGCGCTTCTCGGCATCGAAGTCCAAGCCGGCGTCAGCGAAGATCGCCTCGGCAAGTTCGCGCTGCATCCAGCCACGCAGCGGCGTGTGCTGCGCCATCGCCTCGGCCTGGCCGCGTTCGATGTCGAACAGCGGCGAGGTGCCCGAGCTCTTCACCGTGGCCCAGCCATAGGCGGCCGGCGCGGTCTCGTGCACGATCAGCACACCCTCGGCACCACGGCGCGCGGCTTCCTCGAACTTGTAGGTCCAGCGGCCGTAGTAGGTCACCGCCTTGCCATCGAACGCGCCCGGCGCATCGGCCTCGAAATCGGCGTCGTTGATCAGCACCACGGCGATCTTGCCGTGCAGGTCCACGTCCTTGTAATCGTTCCAGTGGCGTTCCGGTGCGTCGATGCCATAGCCGACGAACACCATTGGCGCGTCCTTGATCTGCACGCGCTTGCGCGGCTGCAGGCTCTGCAGGGTCACGTCCACGCCGTTGGCCAGCGCGCGCTTGCCCTGCTTCAGCGACAGGCTGGCCTTGGCCGGCCCGTCCAGCTGCGCGCGCACCAGCGGCACCGGCTGCACCCAGCTGCCATCCACGCCACCCGGCTGCAGGCCGTAGCTGCGGAACTGCTCGATCAGGTACTGCACCGTGCGCTCTTCGCCCTCGGTGGCCGGCGCGCGACCCTCGAATTCATCCGATGCCAGCACACGCACGTGCCGCGACAGAGCCTGCGGATCGATGCCGCCACCCGGGAGGTCGTTGGCCGCATGGGCCAGGCCACCGACAAACAGGCAGGACGACAGCAGCAACACGCGCATCGGATTCACGGCAGTACCACGGCTAGCTTGGAAGTCACCAGAGTGTAACGTGGTCGTGACATCACGGCGCAGCCTGGGCTCGCGTCATCCACGCATGGCATGGGTCTACCTGCTGATGCGGTCCAGCCAGCAGGCCAGGCCCTGCGCGTTGAGTTCGATGTCCATCGCCAGAACAGCGATCACCGCCGCATCGTCCAGCGCACAGCCATGCAGCTGTGCACGTTCCAGGTACAGCGCCTGCAGCGCGGCCAGCAGGCAGCGGTGGCGGTCCGGCCGGCCATCGCACTGGCGGCCGATGGTGGCCATCGCATCGATCTGTTCGAACAGGTCGTTGGCCAGTTTCTGCACCTGCTCCACGCGGCCGTAGTGGGTCAGGTACATCGCCTGCGGGCCATAGCCCAGCATGCGCTGGATCGAGGCCTTCATCGCTTCCGGGTCGAACTGCACCGGCGACGAGGTCGGGAAGATGAAGGCCCCCTGCGCACTGTCCAGCTCGCGGTAGGAAATGCCGAAGGTATCGCCGGTGAACCAGCTGCGGCTGCGTGCATCCCACACGCAGTAATGGTGCAGTGCGTGGCCCGGGGTGTGCAGCAGCACCAGCTCGCGGCCGGCCAGGTCGATACGGTGGCCGTCCTCGGCCACCACCACACGATGTTCGGGAATGGCCTCGATACGACCATAGCTGCGCGCGATTTCCTCGGCACCGTACACCGCCGTGGCACCGGCAATCAGCCGGGTCGGGTCGATCATGTGCGGCGCACCGCGCGGGTGCAGCACTGCCTTTGCGTTGGGCAGCTGCTGCATCAGCAGGCCGGCGCCGCCGGCGTGGTCCAGGTGCACGTGCGTGAGCAGCAGCCAGTCCACCGCGTCAACGGCCAGACCCACGTTGGCCAGCGCCTGCAGCATCGCCGGCACCGACAGGCCGGTGCCACAGTCGACGAACGCGGCGCGGTCGCTTTCAACGATCAGATAGGCCGCGTCGAAGTCGGGACGCTGGAAGCCGGTATCGATGGTGTGGATGCTGGGGTCGGCGATCATCGGCACGCACCTGGCAGGATCGGGAACAGACGCCCATGGTAGGCGCGCGGGCGGTCCGGGTTCGATGCGGCTTTGGTCGGGTAGTGCCGGGTTGTGGGCGGGTAGAGTCGACTGTCAGTCGACTGTCGCGCGCAGCGCGGGCTTCCAGAAGAGCAGTCGACTCACAGTCGACTCTAGCAAGGGCAAGCGCAGGCAAGGGCAAGCGCAGGCCAACCAACCGCAGGTCCATCGGGTGCGCAAGGGCCAGGTTCAGCGCAATGCGAACCGCGGCCGCAGCAGCAGGGCCAGCACCAGCACCGCCAGGAATGCGCCGTAGGCGTACAGCACCGCCAGTACCTGCGGCCAGATCGGGCCGGCGCCGGGCTGTGCCATGCCAAGTCGATACCCCCACAGCATCGAGGCGATGCTCAGGGCGAAGGCCAGCAGCAGGGTGGAGCCATCGAACAGGCGCCGCCGCGGGGTGCGCGGCTGGCGCGGGAACAGCCAGTACAGGCTGCCCAGCAGCAGGAACCAGGGCAGGAACAGCAGCAGCGACAACCAGGCCATCGCAGACTCCATGTCATCGCGCCGGAGGCGCGCGGACATCATGCCATGACCTTCGTTCGCGGGTAGTGCCGGCCGCTGGCCGGCATTTCCTATGCAGTTGCCGTGGTAGTGCCGGCCGCTGGCCGGCGTTTCCTATGCAGTTGCCGGCCAGCGGCCGGCACTACCCTTACGCTTCGCGCAGCATGGCCAGGGCCGCCAGCACGGCGTCCACTTCGGCGTCCAGCTTGAACAGTTCGCTCTGCAGCTGGTCACCCTGCTCCGCCTGCTTGATCACGGCAATCAACTGCCCCGCATCGCGCGGCGAATCGAAGCCTTCGCTCTGGATCAGCAGCGTGCCGTCACCGGCGGTCAGCTTGAAGTAGAAGCGGCCGTCCTTGTCGCGGTACTGCTTGAACTGCGGCGGTGCCACGCGGGCCACGCCGGCGTCCTCGCTGGCGATATCGCCTGCGGTGGACAGGTCACGCAGGCCCACCGCATGGCGCAGTTCGTCCAGCAGCGGTGCCGCCAGCTGCTCGCGCAGCTGCTGGCCACGGCGCTTGAGCAGCGCTTCGATCTTCTCCGGCTCGGCCATCAGCGCGTTGTAGCGCTCGCGCAGCGGCGACAGTTCGCTGTCGATGCGCTCGAACAGCTGCTGCTTGGCGTCACCCCAGCTGATGCCGGCGGCGAACGCCCTGGCGAATTCGGCGGTCTGTTCCGGGGTGGCGAAGGCCTGGTACATCTGGAACAGCGCCGAGCCCTCGGTGTCCTTCGGCTCGCCAGGTGCGCGCGAGTCGGTCAGGATCGAGAACACCAGCTTCTTCAGCTCCTCGCGCGGCACGAACAGCGGAATGGTGTTGTGGTAGCTCTTGCTCATCTTGCGGCCATCCAGGCCCGCCAGCGTCGCCACCTGCTCGTCGATCACCACGTCCGGCAGCGGGAAGTACTCCTTGCCATACACGTGGTTGAAGCGCTGGGCGAAGTCGCGCGCCATCTCGATGTGCTGGATCTGGTCACGGCCCACCGGTACGTGGTTGGCCTTGAAGATCAGGATATCGGCGGCCATCAGCACCGGATACATGAACAGGCCGGCGCTGACGCCTGCGTCCTCGTCCACGCCTTCCTCGCGGTTCTTGTCCACCGCCGCCTTGTAGGCGTGCGCGCGGTTGAGGATGCCCTTGCTGGCGATGGCGGTCAGGAACCACATCAGCTCGGTGGTCTCGCGGATGTCGCTCTGGCGGTAGAACCACACGTGTTCCGGGTCCAGGCCACAGGCCAGCCAGCTGGCCGCGATCTCCAGGGTCGCGCGCTGGGTGCGCTGCGGGTCCTGGGACTTGATCAGGCTGTGCAGGTCGGCCAGGAAGAAGAAGCTCTCGATCCCCGGCGCGCGGCTGGCCGCGATGGCCGGACGGATGGCGCCAACGTAGTTGCCCAGGTGGGGCGTGCCGGAGGGGGTGATGCCGGTAAGGACTCGGGTGGTCATGACTGCGTGGGGTAACCTTCGATGAACGGGGCCAGTTTACCTTGCACGCCACCAACCCCGTCAGGGCCTGCGGCGCGTTCATTCACGCAACCCCGCTGGAGACGCCCGATGAAACGCCTGCTGCCCCTGCTGCTGATCCTGCCCCTGGCCGGCTTCCGCCCCGCCCCGATGCCGCCGCCGGCCTACGAGGGCGGCCCCGTGCGCATGTCTCTGGTCGACCGCGACCGCGGCACCGAATTGCGCAGCTACCCTGCCGAGGGCCAGCGCTGGGTGGCCGGCGAGCGCGGCCACCGCTACGCCGTGCGCCTGTACAACGACAGCCCGCGCCGGGTGCTGGTGGTGCTGTCGGTGGACGGCGTCAACGTCATCTCCGGCGAGGATGCCGATCCGTCGCAGACCGGCTACGTGCTCAACCCCGGCCAGCGCGCCGACATCACCGGCTGGCGCAAGAGCCAGGATGAAGTGGCGCAGTTCGTGTTCAGCAGCCCCAGCGGCAGCTATGCCAGCCGCACCGGTCGCCCGGACAACATCGGCGTGGTCGGCGTGGCGGTGTTCGAGGAAGCGCGCCGCTGGCGTCCGGATCCGATCCTGCGCCGCAGCCTGCCGCTGCCGGCACCGGCCCCGACGGCCGAAGCGGCGGCCGATGCCAGCGCCAGCAACAGCCGCATCGAGGGCTATGCCAGCAAGTCACAGGCCCCTGCGCTGGGCACCGGCCACGGCGCACGCGAGCAGTCGTCGGTACGCGATACCGACTTCGAACGTGCCAGCCGCAGCCCGGCACAGGTTCTGCAGCTGCGCTACGACAGCGCCCGCAATCTGCGCGCGCGCGGCATCCTGGTCGATACGCCGCCGTCGCGCCTGCCGCGCGAACCGCAAGCGTTCCCGAACCGCTACGTGCCGGACCCGCCGGCGCGCTGAGCGCAGACAGCACGACGCCCGCACCGTAAGGTTGCGGGCGTCGTGCTGTGGGGGAAAACCGTAGCGCTTACTTGTAGTCCGGGTAGTCCTTGCTCACGGCATCCTGGAACTCACGGACTTCCTTCTCAGCGCGGTCCTTGGCCCAGCCATAACGTTCCTGCAGGCGGCCGGCCAGATACTCGGCATTGCCCTCGGCCACATCGAAATCGTCGTTGGTCAGATCGCCCCACTTGGCCTGGGCCTTGCCCTTCAGCTGCGACCACTTGCCGGAAATGATGTCTTTGTTCATTGCTGGGAGTCCTTGGTTGCAACGGCGTTCTTACCGTGGCTACAGCTTCGCGCAGCGGCTGTTGAGTGCCGGTCAACCGACCATGAAAGCACTGCTCACCTGCTTGAATGGTTCACTACGCTTCGACACGTACGCTGCAGAAAAACGCGCAAGAAAAAAGGCCGGGGAGGTCCCCCCGGCCTTTTTGCTTTCCGTCCACTTCAGGCTCAACGGCCCTTGGCGGCATCCTCAACCTTTTCGCCAGCCTTCTGCACGTCCTTGCCGGCACCGGCAACGGTGTTGCAACCGGCCAGCAGGGCCACCGAGAACATCGACAACAGCATCAGGGCAACTACGCGCTTCATGGGCTTCTCCTTGGGTTCGCCGCTATACCGCTTCATTCGCGGATGGGGTTCGGTCGCTCGGCGGAAGGAGCCAATGCCACTGCCGCCGCGTGATGTGCAATCTGGCGGCAGGGGCGTGGAGCGCGTGTGAACGGATCATCGATCCGTTCAGGCGAAGAGCTCAGTCGCGCATCAGGGTGGACTTGCCGAACAGGCTTTCGACCAGGTCCACGGCCAGTTCGGCGGTGGCATTCTGCTTGTCCAGCAAGGGGTTGAGCTCGACGATGTCCAGCGAACCCATGCGCCCGGTGTCGGCAATCATCTCCATCACCAGCTGCGCCTCGCGGTAGTTCACCCCGCCCGGCACGGTGGTGCCGACGCCCGGTGCGATGCTCGGGTCGAGGAAATCCACATCGAAGCTGACATGCAGGTGGGTGTTCTCGTCGATGCCCGCCAGTGCTGCCTCGACCGCGCGCTTCATGCCGTTCTCGTCGATGTAGCGCATGTCATAGACATCCACCTTGTGGGTCTTGATCAGGCGCTTCTCTTCCGGGTCCACCGAACGGATGCCGATCTGGTGCACCTGCGCCGGGGTGATCGCCGGTGCGGTACCACCGAGCTGGGTCAGTGCATCCGGGCCCAGGCCGCACAGGCAGGCCACCGGCATGCCGTGGATGTTGCCCGACGGAGTGACATCGCTGGTGTTGAAGTCCGAATGCGCATCCAGCCACAGCACGCGCAGGGTCTTGCCCTGCTCGCGGCACCAGCGCGTGACGGCGGTGATCGAACCGATGCCCAGGCAATGGTCGCCGCCGAGCATGATCGGCATGCGCCCGGCCTGAAGTTCGGCATAGCTGGCTTCCATCAGTGCATGGTTCCACGCCACCACTTCGTCCAAGTGGCGGTAGCCTTCCACCGGCGCAGTCCACGGGTTGCGCGGGCCATCCAGGTTGCCCACGTCGCGCACGTCCACGCCGCGCGCTTCCAGCGCCTCCGGCAGGCCGGCCACGCGCAGCGCTTCCGGGCCAAGCCGTGCACCGCGATGGCCGGCACCCACGTCGGTGGGAACGCCAATCAACGATACGGAAATGGGATGGGCCATGGGTGCCTCCTGCGGGGGAAAAAGAAGCACAGTCTAGCCAGAGCTGTGTGACACCACTCGCGGCGGTGCAGCAGGGCAATCACATGGCATGATGCCGCGCGGACCTGCCCCCGCTTCATGGAAGATTGCGATGTCGCCCTTCATCAATACGGCCTGGCCGCGCTTTTTCATCGGGGCGCTACCCATCGCCGCTCTTGCGGTTTTTTCAGCAGCTCGATCGATGCGTCGCAGAACGGCTGGTTGATGCAGGCGACGCTGCTGCTGGTGCCGTTCTCGACCCTGGTATTCCTCGGGTTGGGTTGGCAGCGTCTGCGCAAAGCACACGCCGAACACCCGATTCTGAAAAGCGAGCTGCCCCGTGTGGCGACGGCATTGATTGGCAACGTGAAGCTGGCGGCGCTATGGTTCGGCCTGACCTTCGTTGGTATGTTCACCCTGATACTGGCGTGGGTGTTGCTGTATAGGTCCTGCGGCTGAAGCCTGCCCCAACCCGCTGCGCGCTCAGCGTCCGCTGCGGCGCACCGGCGTCACGCTCTGCACCTGGCCGTTGTTGCGCATCATGCACAGGAAGCGGCCATCGGGATAATCGATGATCAGTTCCTGGTAATCGCTGCCCACCGGCATCTGGGTCACCAGCGCGCCCTGCGCGCCCTTGCGCATGTTGCAGGCGCCCAACGCGGTATCGCCTGCCGGCGCGGGGGTAGTCACCGAGGACACATTGCGGAACACCGCGCGGCAGCCGCCATTGACCCATACCGAGTGCCGCGACAGGCCCCAGTTCTTGCCCTCCTCGCAGCGGGTACGGCTGAGCTGGCGCACGATTTCCACGTTGCCACGGGTGTTCAGATCGCAAGAGACCTGCTGCTGGCCGGTGGATTCGCAGGTGACTTCGCGCGGTAGTGCGGCATCTCCGGAGGCAGCGTCGCGAGCGCGTGCGCTGTTTGCGGTAAGCGCGGACGTGCCCCTGGCGCTGACCTGGCAGATGCCATTGGCGCCGCCACGGCCGGTGTAGCTGACCTGCGGCGCGCCGTCATCGTTGCGGCTGATCGACAGCGTGATGCCACTGTTGGCATCGCGTGCTTCGAAATAGCGGTCGTTGAAACGTTTCAGCGTGGCCTCGCGGCCCTGCACGTAGACGGGTCCACCATCGTCGGCGTGAACATCGATGCCGCCCGGGCAGCTGGCGTTGAAGAACGGCACAGCAGCCATGGCCGGGGCCACGAAGGCAGTGGACAGCAGTGCGACGGTGAGCGACAGGGCATGGCGACGCATGTGCGGATCCCGAAGGGGCCCAGGATGGGCGTGTGGCAGCAGTATGCGGTGGGGCGTTGCTTACTGTCCGTGAGGAATATCAAGATCCGTAAGGCGCGCGCTATGGCATTCGGGTCTGATATCGTGGCCTAGGTGTCTTGCCACCGCTGTTAAGCCAGCTTTACATCGCACGCCACGTCAAGCCGTGCGACAACGGGGGCACGGCCCGGATTGCCGATGACGGCGGCGCCGCGCGATATGTCGTTTCTGGCATTGCGATGCTCGAAACAGGCCAAACGCGATAATTCATTTTCCCTTTCAGATCACCCGATGCCATCGGAACAAACGACTGGTAGGCGGTGATTTGCCGTGTGCATGATGAATCGCCCCCTGCAAAGGTGGCCGGGACTTCCAAGCCCGTGTTGTCAACGATGTGTACGCTTGCCAGCCGGCGCCGTCCTCCCAAGAGCGGCGTCGGCTGGCAATCCGTTCGCCGATCGACGGCGGGCGGTGCGTGGGGGCCTCGTGCCCGCCGATTCGTTGACCCGGTCTTGGAAGCCACGCATCGTCCGCCACCCTTTTCGGGTGGCACCTCTGTTCCCGCCGAGGATGCCCGCATGTCCAAGACCCTCTACCCGTACCTGACTGCCACGCTGGGCGACGCCGCGCTGCATCTGCCGCTCGAACTGGCGCAGCCCCTGGAAGCCGCCTTCGCCGCGGCCAACGATGCGCCCGCGCCCATCAACCTCCCCGCCTGCCTGCGCCGCATCCAGGCTGGCGATGCCGCCGACGGACAGCCGTGGCAGGGGTCGTCAAGCACGCCCGGCCAAGCGGTAGCCGCCGCGCGCAGGGATCGCGCCGCGGTGGGTTTGGTGTCGCTGCTGGAGCTGTACCACGCCAATGAGCGCGTTCGCGTGGATGGGGAAGAGAAGGACGATATCGGCGACGGTGCGCGCGAAGGGTTGATGCTGGCCTGCCGGGGGCTGGCGGAGTATGTGGCGTTGCAGGTGGGTGCGGCTCGGTAGTGCGGACTATTGAGCCCCTCAGCACGCACCTCCACAACCTCGCGCGCCCCGCTCTCAGGTCAACCAGGCTCGCTGCCGGAATGAGCACACCCATTCCAAACCCGAGGCCTGTTCTCATCGAAATGCAGCTGGACGAACTTGATTCGCGCGGCGGAGTTGTTGCCGAGATGATCGCGTCCACGGCACCCGTGATGGCGCTTTCCATCTGTCCTGAGCGCATGTGGTATGGCTTCGTCCTGAATGACAGAGACGTCACCCGGATACGTCCTGGAACGCGGACACACTGCACTATCTCATTCATCAACCACGATGGTGCGAAGGAGGCGTTCCCCTGAGGCACATTGGCGGCCTTCGGAGACGGATCATCAACAAAGGGGTTGATCCGCATCATCCGGTTTGATTGAACCTGTTCGCGGCAAATGCCCTGATCTGGCGATTGCTGGCGCCTGATGCATCGATGCGTCGATGCGTCGTGTGGCACACAAGCTGCTTCGAGATGGCTCCGCTGCTGCCTCCCAGAGCGATCTGCAGGGTGTTGTTGCACACCACCCGCTGATGTTGTTCAAGACTACTGCCCAGACCATGCCAGGGCTTAGCGCCCGCATAGGCCATTGTTTCAATCAGATGCGTCGTATTCTCTTCGCTTCTTAGCGCATAAACGCACAAGGCCCGGACGATGCCGGGCCTTGTGCGTATGCCAATGCAGTATCAATTAAGGGGTTCGATGTCTTCACTGCCCGAAGACAGTGCGCACCGAGCAACCGCAGCAATGATGGATGCTGCGACAACCAAAACACAGTAGAGGCAATCGGATCTTTCTTTCATACAGCCCTACACAAGGAAGATGCTTCATTGCGGAGCATCTACACGCGAAGCCAGTAACCACCGGCATCAACTGGGTGATATGTGTTTGAATCTATTCTAAATAACTGAACCCCAGCTACCATCACACTAGATTCGAAATACTTCCTCAGCCATGTCGTCGAGCTTCGCCTTGACAGCTCTCCAGTTCAGCATGTGCCGATCAAGTGTCCGGTAGAACTTTGGGCTGTGATTGTGGTGAAGGAGGTGACACAACTCGTGAAGCAGCACGTAGTCGATGCACTCACGTGGAGCCTTCACCAGCAACGGGTTCAGTGTGATACGGCCCAAGGGGGAGCAACTACCCCATTGCACATTCATGAACTGCAGGCGTGTGGATGGAAGCTGCTTGACCCACCGGAGGGGAGCTGAAACTACCGCAAGCCGGTCAGCAAACACCTCCCGCGCTCGCTGGCGATACCAGGCATCCAACGCTTTTTTGATCGTGGCTGGTGCTTGCTCTGGTACTGTCACGGCGATGAAAGCACCCCGCATTCTGGCGTGGGTCTTTGAGCCTGCGTCGATAACAACCTTCAGGCGATAACGCCGGCCCAGGTAGTGCAGTGATTCACCACTCACGTACTCTCTAGGCAGCACATGGGCCAATCGCACCTTAGCAGCACTGACATGCTGGCTGATCCAACGCGCACGTTTTTTTACCGCAACCAGAACCTCTGCCAATGGTGCCGTATCGGGGGCATCCACCAGCACGCGTGCGTCCGGCTCCACATGAATGGCGACGCGCGTCACTGACCTTGATGGCTGACGGCGCAGATGAAACGCAATGACTTCATCGCCATAAGCGATGCGGTGCTGGGATAGTTGTTCACACATCGGCATGCTCAAGACCTGATCAAACCGATACGCGTGATCTGGATCACTTGCTCGACCACCAGCTTGGCGTTGTCCAAGCCCACCGTGCCAAACAACAGGGGCAGCAGACCCTTGCGAATGGCAGCCTCAATGTTCTGTGGGTTGAGTGAGTTCTCTGCCACTGCGTCGCGCACCACGGCGTCCATGGCAATCGCTTGCTGCACCAGCTTTTCCTTCAAATCGCCACTCACCCCTGCAAAGGTCTCGTCCCCCAGCACGAGACGCATTGCGCCAAAGTAGGCCTTGGCATTTGGATTTTCCGAAAGTACGTCGGGCAAGCCCGGTGTTGCGCGAGATTCAAGCTGTTGTTCAAAGGATCTAAACAGTGCGTATTGCTTCAGCGGATGATCGAACATCGCCTCCGCTTCAGCGATGGCCTGACGCAGAAGCTCGCCAAACACTTTCTGTGCATAGGGGTCGGCCGCCAGCTCCTGCTCGATGGTTTTGCGCAGCCGGGTACGGATCATGTCCGTCTCGTTGCGCGTTTTCTCTTCCGACCAGTCCTTCGGGTCTTCCGCCTGACCCAATTCGTGCACTAGATAGACGCCATCAGGGTCTCGCACTTCTGTTCCGATGACCTGTTTGTCCACCAGCTTACGAATCTGCTCTTCATAGACGCTGTAATCCACCGTCTCCATCGCATCACGACGGGCGGTCTGGCGCAGCTCGGTGAAGAAGCGGAGATCAGCCTTGTACCGGGCGATCTGCGCTTCAGAAAAGCTCTTGTCCTCGAAGAAGCTGCGGGATGAAAGCGCCGTCTGCAAGCACAGGCCAAACGCTGTCAGTGCCTCGTAGAAGTCGTCTCGCAGCTTCTGCCGCTCGTCATACTCCTCGCCGTCGCTACCCATCAAAGATTTCGGTGCCAGCACCTGCCGGTACTGCTCGCTGTCGAGCTTGTTGGTTACTGAATTGAAGAACGACCAGAGCGCATCGTGCAAAGCAGGCAGACGTTTGTACTCAGTGCTGAACTGTCGGTACAAGCCCTCCAGATCGCTGACATCAAAGCCGCCTTGCGTGCGAGCTTCCAAGTCCTGGTAGGAGCGGATGGCAGTGTCGAGTTCCTTCAAGATCCCTCGATAGTCCACCAGTACGCCGTAACGCTTGGCGTCATGCAGGCGGTTGACCCGGGCCACGGCCTGAATCAGGTTGTGTCCTTTCAGGGGCTTATCGATGTACAGCACCGTGTTGCGGGGCTCATCAAAGCCCGTCAGCAGCTTGTCTACAACGATCAGCAAGTCTGGGGCACCGTCCGCACCAAAGTCACTGACCACCTGCTTCTCATAGATCTCGGCATCATTGCCGCAGGTGGCCATGGCTTGCTTCCACCACTTTTGCACCTCGGGTAGCGTGTCCTCGTCCACATCGGAATTGCCTTCACGCGTGTCCGGGGCCGAGATCACCACCGCACTGGTCACCAAGCCGGTGTCGTCCAGCGCCTTCTTGTAGCGAATGTCGTCGAGCTTGCTGTCGGTGGCAACCTGTCCCTTCAGGCCGAGACCCAGTTTCTTGATGTTCTCGTTGAAGTGGGTGGCGATGTCCCAGGCAATCAACTCAATGCGGTTGGCTGCACCGTAGATGGCGCCCTTCTTGGCGAACTTCTTTTTCAGGTCGGTGCGCTGGGCATCGCTGAGGTTGTTGGTGATCTTCTCGAACCAGCGGTTCACCGCCTCTTCGTTGATGTCCAACTCGGGGACACGCTCTTCATACAGCAGCGGGGCCACGGTTTCGTCCTCCACCGCACGCTGCATGGTGTAGGCATGCACGATGGGGCCGAACTTGTTGGCCGTCTTTTCGTCCTTGAGCAACGGGGTTCCGGTGAAGGCGATGTAGGCGGCCTTGGGCAGTGCCTTTTTCATGCGCTCATGCGTTTCACCGCCATGGCTGCGGTGACCTTCATCCACCAGCACAATCATGTCGGCCGAGTCGTTGCGGCACTCCGGCAGCTTGGATGCCGTGTTGAACTTGTGCACCAGCGTGAAGGTGATGCGCTCGGTACCTTTGCCGATGCGCTGGGCCAGGTCACGACCAGACAGCGTGCGGCTCTTCTCGCCATCCTTCTGCGTGGCGATGCTGGAGCCAAAGGCGCCACCGGTGATGAAGTTGCGGGCGAGCTGGGTTTCCAGGTCAATGCGGTCGGTCACCACCACCACACGGCATTCCTTCAAGGCATCCACCAACAGCAGCGCCTTGGTCAGGAACACCATAGTGAAGCTCTTGCCCGAGCCCGTGGTGTGCCACACCACGCCGCCCTCGCGGCCCCCACCTAGCGACTCGGGCTTCGTCTGGCTGATACGCGCCAGCAGCGCACGGATGCCGAAAAACTGCTGGTAGCGAGCCACGATCTTGCCCACCTTGCGGTCGAACAGCACATAGCCACGCAGGAATTCGAGCAGCCGTGCCGGGGTCAACAGGCTCACCAGCAAGCGGTCCTGCTCGGTAGCCTGCATGGGGGCGCTCCACAGCGTGTCGAAGTACGCGGCCAGCGCGGCAGACTTGCCGCCGAACAGCGCAGCGCGCACTTCCGGCTTGATTTCCTTGTTCTTGAGCGCCTGCACGTGGGCCTGGTCAAACTCCTCTTCCCGCCACTTGGCCCAGAACTTGGCCGCCGTGTGGGTGGTGCCGTAGCGCCCCTCGGTCTGGCTGATGGACAGCAGCAGCTGCGCATAAGCAAACAGGTTGGGAATTTCGTCTGGCCGCTGATTGCGAAGATGTTGGCTGATGCCCTCCGTCACCATCGCCTTGGCGGGATGGCTGCCACCGCCCGACTCCGGCCGCTTGGCCTCAATCACCACCAGCGGGATTCCGTTCACATACGCCACCACATCGGGCGTACGGTGGTGTGTCCCTTGTGCTGCCAGTACCTCCAGCTCTTCGGTCACATCCCAGCGGTTGGCATTTGCGTCAGCCCAGTCGATCAATGCGATAGTGGGCTGGTGCTTCTTGCCATCAGGCATGAATTCCGTCACCGTGATGCCCAGCGCCAGCTTGCCATACAGCCGCTCGTTGGCGGGCATCAGCCCCTCGGCCAGACTGAGCGCCGACAACTCCCGCACGATCTGGTCGATGCCACTGGGCGATAGCGGGTACCACTGGCCCTTGTATTCGTAGCGCCGGGTCTGCAGCACCTCGATCAGACGAGGCTTGAGCAGCACCTCGCGCGTGCTGCCGCGCAGGGTCAGCGCTTGGGCTGTGGTCAGAAAGTTCCAGCCCAGGCTGCACAGCAGGTGCAGCGCGGGCAGATGTGAACTGTACTGCTCGCGGGAGTTGGGCGTGGTATTCATGCCTTCACCTCCGTTTCGTCGTTCGGCAACTTGAATCGGCGCTTTCCGGTCAGGAGTTGGGACATTAGGGCAGCTTTCTCATCACGCAAAAGCTCCAGCTGAGCTTGAATCAACTCAGTCTCACGCCCTGAACTGTCCAACACCTTTGCGATGGCCCTCTGTTCTTCGATTGATGGAAGTGGAATGCGAAGATTGCGAAAGTCTTTCCAACGCAGGCTTCCTCTGCGGTCAACAGAAGCGTTGGTTGCTGACGCGAAAATCTGCCGGTAGTGCTCTGTCTTCAGCAGCGCAAACAGGTAAGCGTCATCAACTTCGTCGTTGGCTTTGAAAACGGTGTACATCGGACTGACCAGTCCAAAGTCATACAAGTCCTGGTAGCCGATAGAGCCCTCGTCGATGTGATTTGTCGCGTACACAAAGCTGCCTCGGGGGACCACCTTGTAGGTAGACGTATCTGCGCTGAAAACCTGCTTATTGAAGTAAGCCAAGGAGTCAACTAAACCCTTGTGTTTCGTGCAGGACAGTACCGGATAGGGCTCTTCATCCCCCAGTTTCTGCCTCACCTCTACCGCCAGTTCACCGATTCGACGATAACCCCACTCGATGGGTAATGATCCGTAGGGTGTTCTTTGCTTGACGTCACTGGACGCAAAATGCTTGAGGCGCACTTTGCCAGTCAACATTTGCTGAGACAGCAATACTTTCTTCTCCTGACTGTTGAGCAGGAGCCGCTCCGTGGTGGCGATGGCTTGATCCCAGGTGGAGAGAACTTGGGCGATTCGACGCTGCTCGCCTATAGGAGGAACTGCGAGTGGTTGGCGGTCAATGTCTGATTTTTTGACGTGAACTAGCGTTGCCTTGAATCCATGTGACTGCGCCTCAATGCGGTTGGTCACATGTTTAAGGGCCCAGTACAGCCATTCGATATCAATTCCGCTCTTTGACTGGACTTTAAATATGTGTTGATTAAGTACCCCAAGAGCACCTCGCCAGATCGCTGGCCCAAACGAGACCCCTTTGGTTCCGGCCCAAGAGAAGAGCATTTGTCCAGGCTCGACTAACCATCGCTCTTCCGGTACGCCGGAGAAGTGGTCGAATTTCTTCCCGCCATTCAAGTTCTGAATTCGGATGATTGGTAGCCCGACGGTGCCCCAGTCCTCTGGACCGAAGGCGTGCCCATTGCGCAGGTCGCAGACATCGGCAACTGTCATAGAGCGCCAAGTGTTAGGAATGCTCTTCACTTGTAGCCCCGCTTCTTTTTCGCCAAACGCTCAGCCACCTTGTTCAAGGCGGCCAAGGAGTTTTCGTCAGATGACCGGGGATCCAGCACCCGGACTGCATAGTTTTTCCCCTCTGCTTCCAATGCCGCTCGGCGCTGCACCGCAAACTGCTCATACTCGCTCTGTGCATGGGCCACAGCTTGTTTGTGCGACACCTTGCCAGCACCAATCAGCACCTGGCGATCATTGAAGCTGAGGAAAGCGTCGAGCTTCTCGGTCCAGTCCTTCAGGAAGACTTCCTTGCGGCGTGTGGCCTGGTCTTCGGCAAAGTCCAGCCACATGGTCACGATGCGGTTCAGCTCGGTGATCTCCTGCTCGGTCAGGTAGTTCTTGGCTACGCCCACGTCGGCCTTCTGCACCTGGCCCTTGCGGGTGGTAGTCAGGCCCATGTTCGGCTGGGTGTGGTCGGCGCGGGTGCGGATGATCTCGGCGGCGGTCTGGCCCGACACTGCGTAGTGCAGTTTGTTCTGGATGATGCGGAAAAAGGCGGTGGTCTCGGGCAGCGTGGGGGCGTAATCAGCCGCCAGGGCAAAGATTTCGCGCACCCGCAGGTACATGCGGCGCTCGCTGGCGCGGATGTCGCGGATGCGCTCCAGCAGCTCGCCAAAGCGGTCGGGCAGCACCGAATCGCCCACTGGCGGGTTCTTCAGGCGCACGTCGTCGAGCACGAAGCCCTTGAGGAGGTACTCGCTCAGATTGGCCGTGGCCCACTGGCGGAACTGGGTGCCGCGTGCCGAGCGCGCCCGGTAGCCCACGGCCAGGATGACCTCCAGGCTATAGAAGCGCACATTGCGGCGGACGAGCCGCTCACCCTCCTGGCGAACTTGTAAGCTGGACTTACAAGTTGCCTCGGAGTCGACCTCACCCTCGGCGTAGATGGCTTTCACATGCTGGGTAACGTTTTGCGGCGTGGTCTGGAACAGCGTGGCGATTTCGGCCTGGCTGAGCCACAGCGAATCGCCCTCGGCCCGCATTTCCACGCGGGTGAGGCCGTCGTCTGTGGTGTAGAGAACAAATTCGCCTTGGCTCTCGACGCTGGTCGATGCCGTCAACTCCACCGGTGCAGTCATAGCTTTGGTCGGCTTGCTCGATTTTGGGGCTTTACTCATAGCCCAGCTCCTTCAGGTAGACGGCCATCTGGGCTTCCAGGCTGGCCAGCTCGGCCTTGAGCTGCTCGCGCTCCTTGCGCACGGCCATCAGGTCGATCTCGGCTTCTTCCTCAAAGGTGTCCACATAGCGCGGGATGTTGAGGTTGAAGTCGTTCTCAGCAATTTCGGCTGGCGAGGCGAGGTAGGCGTACTTGTCCACGCTTTGCCGTGTGGCGGCGGTATCCAGGATGCGCTGCAGGTCAGCTTCGCGCAGCAGGTTCTGGTTCTTGCCGGCCTCGAAGTCGCGGCTGGCGTCGATGAACAGCACCTTGTCGTCGGCCTTGTTCTTGCGGAACACCAGCACAGCGGCGGGGATACCGGTGCCATAGAACAGTTTTTCCGGCAGGCCGATCACCACGTCGAGCAGGTTTTCTTCGATCATCTTCTGGCGAATGCGGCCCTCAGCAGCGCCTCGGAACAGCACGCCATGGGGTACGACTACCGCCATCCGCCCGGTGCCAGGCTTCATGGTCTCGATCATGTGCAGGATGAAGGCGTAGTCGCCCTTGGTACGTGGCGGCACGCCCCGCCGGAAGCGGCTGAACTTGTCTGCGTCGGCCCCTTCAAAGCCCCACTTTTCGAGGCTGAACGGCGGATTGGCCACCACGATGTCGAAGTGTTTGAGGCTGGCCGCGCCATCCAGCAGCTTGGGGTTGCGGATGGTGTCGCCCCATTCGATGCGGTGGTTGTCCTCGCCATGCAGAAACATGTTCATCTTCGCCAGCGCCCAGGTGCTGCCGATGGCTTCCTGCCCATAGAGCGCGTACTTGCGTGAACCAGTGTTCTCACGGATCAGGCGACCGCACTTCATCAACAGCGACCCGGAGCCGCAGGTGGGGTCACAGATTTCGTCACCCTCTTGCGGCGCCATCAGGCGCGCCATCAGTGCAGAGACTTCGGGCGGGGTATAGAACTCGCCCGCCTTTTTACCGCTGGTGGAGGCAAAGTTCTTGATGAGGAATTCGTAGGCGTTGCCGATCACATCGAGCTGGCCGACACGGCTGGGGCGCAGATCCAGCTCGGGCTTGGCAAAGTCTTCCAGCAGGTGGCGCAGGATGTCGTTCTTCTGCTGCTCGTCGCCCAGCTTGTTTGAATTGAAGCTGATGTCCTGGAACACATCGCGCAGCTTGGTGATATTGGCTTCTTCGATGGCGTGCAGCGCCTTGTCGATGCGCTCACCATTGCCAGGGCTATGCCGCAGGGTGTGCAGGGCATAGAAGCTGGCACTGGCGGGCAGCACGAAACGCTCGTTCTTGAGCATTTCCTCGATCAACTCGGGGTGGTCACCGTACTGCTTCTTGTAGGCGTGATAGTGGTCTTGCCAGACATCCGACACGTACTTGAGGAACAGCATGGTCAGGACGAAGTCCTTGTAGATGCTCGGGTCCACGGTGCCGCGGAAGGTGTCGCAGGCGGCCCAGACAGCGGCGTTGATGTCTTCCTGGCTGACGGAGGCGATTTCGGCGGTTGTGCTGTTCATGATGTTTGAGTTCCTGCGTTGTTCAATGACTGGTCTGTGCGGCATGCACAAGACTCTCTGCGAGCGCTTGAAGTTGCTGCTCGCGGTTGTGAATGAGTTGATTGAGCACGTGGCGCTCCTGACGGGTAAGGTCAGCCAGGGCAACGATGCGTTGCTGATCCACCAGCGGCGGCACGCACAGCGTGAGCGATTCCAGTACGGGGCGACGGATACTCAGCTGGCTGCTGCCTTCAGCGGCTTGCTGAAGCTGACGCTGAAAGGGCGGTTGGTTTATTTGCCAGGCGAGGAAAGCAGGCAGCAGTAGACCTTGGGAGGCCACTCGGAGCAGAAAGAAGTGAGGGCTGCACACGGCAGGGCTCGGCGGCTCATCAATGCATACGGCATAGAACCGAGCACCTTTAGCGACGAACAATATGTCCCCAGCCTTGAGCCAGTCAGGTGGTTTGCGGCCTGCAAGCGTGGTGCGCGTGACGTCAGGCCATTTGACCCCATGGTCAAGGTCAACATCCCTCATCTGCACCGCTAGGACTTCACCATCGGCCGACTCCTCAATGGAGCCACGAAAAGGATAGCCCGCTTGAATGGAGACCAACTCTCCAACCATGAAATTTTCTGCATCAATATCCATGATGCAAACTTTCGCACGGCATCAACGCCAATGCAATTCTTTTTTTTGCATCATCTCAATTGATGCAAGCCCCCTAACCTCCCTCCTGCAGCTACTTCGTTGGGAGTAGCTGCAAGTGGGGGCAAGCGCGCTTAGCGCAGAGCTGGGTAGCTCTGGGCTGTTTTTCACGCAAGGGCCCAGGTAATCAGCCCACGCCTGCATCATCTTCCGACGCTCTGGCAGGTGCCCTGCACGGTTGTATGCCGCCTTGATGGGATTCCTCTCGGAGTGTGCCAACTACCGCTCGATGGCATCGGAGATCCAGCCCATCTCATGCCGTAGCTCGCCCGGGCGCGTAAAGACCAGCGGCGCGAGCCTCAGCGCACACAGCGTCGTGAACTGGCCGGTGTAGCCATCAATGGCCCGCAACAATTCACCCGCCTTGGCCGGATCTGCGATGGACGCATAGTGCCGGTTCTTGGCCTTCTTCAGAGCACCACGAAGAGCATGGGTCGGAGCCCTGTCGAGCCGACCAGTTGTCACTGCGTACCTGAAGACCTGTCCGCAGATGTGGCGAAGGCGCTAAGTTGACTCGATCTTTTCCTGGGCCTCCAAGCGCCGAAGCACTGCCAGCACCTCAGCGGTACTGATGCCATTAATCGGGCGACGGCCCAAGCAGGGGAAAGCGTAGGTCTCCACCATCCACTTGGCCTTTGCCAGGTACTGGCTGCCAAGTCACCGCGAGTCTCCAGCCACTCCAGCACGATGGCCTCGAAACGATCATCAACGGAGAGCTCCGCTTTGAGCTTCTGCAGCTGCTTCTCTTCGGAAGGGTCCTGCCCTGCCCTCAGCTGCACCCGCGCCGCGTCGTGCTGCTCAACCGCCTCCTTGAGGGTGATCTCAGGATAGACACCGATGCTCAGCAGCTTCTCCTTACCGGCGAAGCTGTACTTCATCCTCCAGTACCTGGAGCCATTGGGCATCACGAGCAGATAGAGATCAGACCCCGTAGACAACTTGTAGGGCTTTTCCTGTTGCCTCTTGTCCCCCGGTGCTACCCCGATCCGACGTGGATGGTGATGGGCCCGCAAGG
Organism: Stenotrophomonas sp. YJH_SMC_120; assembly: GCF_059368675.1. Lineage (NCBI taxonomy): Bacteria > Pseudomonadati > Pseudomonadota > Gammaproteobacteria > Lysobacterales > Lysobacteraceae > Stenotrophomonas > Stenotrophomonas sp. YJH_SMC_120. The sequence continues at coordinate 59,363 of NZ_JCAFRY010000011.1, read as the reverse complement.
ACGTACAGGCACAAAAAAACCCGCTATATCAGCGAGTTGATTGTGCCTTCAGGACGCTTGTGGACACTAGCGGAGCAAGTGATGGTGCCGCTTATCCGAATCGAACGGATGACCTACTGTTTACAAGACAGTTGCTCTACCAACTGAGCTAAAGCGGCATGGGTGGTGCACCGGCGGCAGTGCCGCGGTCCGGGGGATTCTAGCGCAACCGCGTGCATTCCAGCGACCGGCTCTGTGCCGCGCCACTGCGCTGCTGGGCCTGCGCCGGCTGCGTGCCCGCCGCCAGCTGCCCTTCCAGCCACCACTGGCCGGCGCCGCCGCTGGCCACCAGACGCGGCTGGAAGCCGGCGGCCTGCACGGCGGCCATGCGGCGCTCGGCGCCTTCGCGGTTGCGGTACTGGCCCAGTGCCACCGCGTTGGCTTCCTCGCCCTGGCTGATGATGTAGTAGTCGCTCAGGCCGGCAGCGACGATGCGCTTGACCGTGGCCTGGGCCTCTTCGCGGTTGGCGGCGGCCGGCAGCATCACCCGGTAACGGGCGCTGCCGCTGGCAGCGGGCTGTTCGCGCAGGCGCACCTGGCTCAACACCGTGCCGGTCTTGCCTTGTGCGGCGGTAGCGGCGGCGCGGTCGGCAAACGGGCCCAGCGCGATGCAGCGCGGTGGCTCCGGGGCGGCTGGCGGCGTCGCGGGCTTCTCCGGCGCCGGAGTCGGGGGCGGCGCGGGCGGCGTCACTGGCTTGGCAGCTGCGGCAACCGACGTGGCCTCGGGCTTGGCGGGCGTAGCAGCAGGCGCAGGCGTCGCAGCCACCGCCGTCTTCGCAGCCGGTTCGCGCTCCATCAGCGGTACGGTCGGGGCAGCAGCGGTGGCTTCGGCGGCGGCATTCGCATCCACGCCACCGGGCACCCAGCGCAGCTCGGCCACGCCGGCCGGTTGCGGCGGCGGCGCAGGCTTCTGCGGCGCATCGCGCAGCAGCCACCAGCAGGCGACGCCAAGATTGAGGATGGCCAGTACGACGATCAGGGCACGGGTCAGCATGCGCGGATACTAGCCTGCGGGCTGGTGCACCGCCCAGCGGGCGAGGCCATCCAGCACCAGCGAGGGATGGTAATCCGCGCCGGGCAGCAACGGCATCAGCGCCGGTGCGCCGCCACCGTGCACCAGCAGCGACGGTGCCACGCCCAGCAGCGTGTGCGCCTGCTGTGCGCTGCGTTCGATCAGTGCCACGGCCGCACCATCGCAGCCGGAGGCCAGCGCGTCGGCGGTGTCGTTGGCGAATTCGCTGTAGTCACCGCCGGTAGCCGGCAGCTGCACCGCGCGGGCATGCAGTGCTTCGCGCATGGTGGTGGGCGATGCGGAAATGCGGCCACCGTGGTGTTGGCCGTCGGCGTCAAGCAGATCAATCGTCAGTGCGGTGCCCACCCCGACCACCAGCACCGGGCGCTGCGCCTTGGCCGCGGCCAGCAGGGCCAGGAAGCGGTCCACACCGAATTTTTCGGGCTTGGCATAGGCAATGCGCACACCGGCGCATTCGGCGCTGGTACGCACCACGTGCACGTGCTCGAAGCGACGTTGCAGCTGGTCCAGCATCGCGCTGGTCAGCGACGGTGCGGCCACGCTGGCCACGAACGCGGTGGTGCCGCTGGGCAGGCTGTGCGGCGGCTGTCCGGCCATGCCTTCGGCGCCATGCGCCCAGGCCTGCACGTCACCGGCACGGTCGCCCTGCAACGGCGCGAACTTGAAGCGCGAGTTGCCGAGGTCGAACAACCAATCGCTCATGCCGCCCTCACGCTGACTTCGCCGGCGTGCAGCAGGCGCTCGCGGCCATCGATGCGCACGCGCAACGCGCCGTCATCGGCCAGGCCGAGTGCGGTGCCATGCTGCCACTGCCCATCCAGTTCCACCCGCACCTCGCGGCCGGCCAGCATGTCGAAGGCGGCGTAGCGCGGCAGGAACGGAGCGAGGCCTTCGCGATCGAATTCTTCCAGTGCCGGCAGCAGGCGCGCCAGCACGGCAGCAACCACCACGTTGCGGTCCACCGGCTTGCCGGCCAGCGTGTCCAGGTCCACCCACGGCTGGGTGATCTGCTCGGCGAAGGACGGCGGCATGTGCGTGTTGATGCCGATGCCGATCACCGCGCGCGCCGGGCCGGCGTATTCGCCACCGCCTTCTGCGAGCAGGCCGACCAGCTTGCGCTTGCCATCGACGATCAGGTCATTCGGCCACTTCAGCTGCGCCTGGGTGTAGCCCAGGTCGTGCAGCGCTTCGGCCACGGCGATGCCGGCCACCAGGCTCAGCCCGGCCAGGCGACCGAGGCCACCGGAGAACAGCCGCAGCACCGACAGGTAGATATGCGCGGCCAGCGGCGACGCCCACGTACGGCCGCGACGGCCGCGGCCGCCGGTCTGGCGCTCGGCCAGCAGGACGCTCACCCCGCGCTGGGGCGCGCTGCACCGCAGCAATTCGGCATTGGTCGAGTCCACTGTCCAAGCGACCTGCAGGTCGTGCAGCAGCGCCTGGGCGTCGCCGGGCAGGCCGGCGCGGATCGCGGCCGGGTCCAGCAGGTCGACCGGGCGGGTCAGGCCATAGCCCTCACCTGCACGCCCCTCGATGTCTACACCGGCGGCTCTAAGTCCTTGAATACGCTTCCAAATGGCCGCCCGGGTCTGGCCCAGCTCACGGGCCAGGGCGTCGCCGGAGAGGCGACCGGCAGCGAGTTTGGCCAGCAATTGGCGGTCGTCCACGGCAGCTTCCACGAAGTCAGGAAGGAATTATGCGGGAAAGCCGCCAGCGGCGCCCGCCACGCTGGGTTCCGCGGGGGCTTCCAACGGGGCGCCGGGTTCGGGCTAGAATCGGGAACTCACCTTCCCTTAACGTGGATGTCGTCAATGCGCCGTTATGCCCATTGCCTGATCCTGCTGACGATGCCCTTCGCGGCGTCTGCGACGGCAGCGCTGGACGACAGCCGCGGCGCCTGCGTGTCCTCCAACGGCGATGCCGCTTCGCAGCGTGCACCGACCGCGACCGCTTCGGCCGCCACCACCAAGCCGGCACCGGTCCGCCCGGCAGCCAGCACCAGCACGGGCGGCGGTGGCAGCGATGACGACGTGCTGCAGCGCATCCGCGCACCGAAGTGGCACAGCTACCTGCCGGGAATGTTCCGCTGATCAAGTCGTTGCTGCAGTGGCTGCGGCCTGCGCCGCGGCCGATCGACGATGCACTTTGGGATGAGGCCTGCCGCCGTGCGGCCTTGCTGCACGGTCTGGACGATGATCGCCGCGCGCGATTGCGCCTGCTGGCCACGCGCTTCCTGCACGAGAAGACCATTACCCCGATCGGCGAGCTGCAGCTGGAAGCCGGCGATGGCGTGCTGCTGGCGGCACTATGCTGCCTGCCGCTGCTGGAGTTCGGCGAGGTGGGTCTGGAAGGCTGGTCGCAGCTGATCGTCTACCCCGATGCATTCCGCGTACATCGCAGCCACATGGATGCGGCCGGCGTACTGCATGAGTGGGATGACGAACTGATTGGCGAGTCGTGGGACAGCGGTCCGTTGATCCTGTCGTGGGCCGATGTGCAGGCCGACCTGGCGACGCCGCACGAGGGCTACTGCGTGGCGGTGCACGAGATGGTGCACAAGCTGGATGCGCTGGATGGTGCGATGGACGGCACGCCGCCACTGCCGCGCGAGTGGCAGCGCGAGTGGGCAGCCACCTTCCAGCGTTCCTACGATGCCTTCTGCGCGCAGGTGGATGCCGGCGAGGAGACGTTGATCGACCCGTACGCGGCCGAGGCGCCGGAAGAGTTCTTCGCGGTGGCCAGCGAGTATCACTTCTCGGCACCGGATCTGCTGCAGCAGGCGTTGCCGGAGGTCGCCGCGCAGCTGCAGCGGTTCTACGGCGAGCCGCCAAGGATCGAAACACGGTAGTGCCGGCCGCTGGGCGGCAACCTGGCAATGCCACCGAAGATCATGAGGGTGCCGGCCAGCGGCCGGCACTACCGGAATACCACGCGCTGTTGCGTCAGGCGATGCCCGGCGGACGGGAACGCGCGGCTGCGGCGGTGCTACGGCGCGCCGCCGAAGATCGAAACACGGTAGTGCCGGCCGCTGGCCGGCAACCTGGCAATGCCACCGAAGATCATGAGGATGCCGGCCAGCGGCCGGCACTACCGGAATACCACGCGCTGTTGCGTCAGGCGACGCCCGGCGGACGGGAACGCGTGGCTGCGGCGGTTCTATGGCGAGCCGCCGAAGATCGAAACACGGTAGTGCCGGCCGCTGGCCGGCAACCTGGCAATGCCACCGAAGATCATGAGGATGCGGGCCAGCGGCCGGCACTACCGGAATACCACACGCTGTTGCGTCAGGCGACGCCCGGCGGACGGGAACGCGCGGCTGCGGCGGTTCTATGGCGAGCCGCCAAAGATCGAAACACGGTAGTGCCGGCCGCTGGCCGGCAACTTGGCAATGCCACCGAAGATCATGAGGGTGCCGGCCAGCGGCCGGCACTACCGATTGCGAAGGTTTACGGCCCTGGCGGCAAACGCACTTCGAAACGGGCGCCGCCCAGTTCGCTGGAACGGCCGACGGCCAGTTCGCCGCGGTAATCCTTGATCAGGTCCTGCACGATCGACAGACCGATGCCGTGGCCCTGCACGCGCTCGTCGCCACGCACGCCACGCTGCAGCACCTTGCCGATGTCGTCCGGGGCGATACCCGGGCCATCGTCGTCCACCGCCAGCAGCAGGCCTGCGCGGCGCGCGTTCGGTGCCGGCAGCGGCTGCGCGGTCAGCAGCACGCGGCGGTTGGCCCACTTGAAGGCGTTTTCCAGCAGGTTGCCGAGCAGTTCCTGCAGGTCGCCCGGTTCGCCGTGGAAGCGCGCGGCCGGATCGATGTCGAACTCGCACAGCACGCCCTTGGAGGCGTAGACCTTCTCCAGGCCACGCACGATTTCCTCGGCGTTGGACTCGATCGGAAGCGGCGCGGAGAACAGCTTGTGGCCCGACGACGCAGCACGTGCCAGCTGGTACGAAACCAAGTTGTTCATGCGCTGCAGCTGCACGTCCAGCTCTTCTCGCAGCGCGCCATCGCCCGCGCCGCTGTCCATCTGCGTGCGCAGCACCGCAATGGGCGTCTTCAGGCTGTGTGCCAGGTCGGCCAGGGTGTTGCGCTGGCGCTCGAGGTTCTCGCGCTCGCTTTCGATGAAGGCGTTGATGCTGTCGGTCAGCGGTTCCAGCTCGCGCGGGTGGCGCTCGCTCATGCGCTCGGTCTCGCCGCGCTGCACCTTGGTCAGCTCGGTGATCACCCGACGCAGCGGACGCAGGCTCCACTGCAGGATGACGGTCTGCAGCAGCAGCAGGATCAGGCCGATGCCGCCCAGGTAGAACCAGACACGGCCACGGAACACGCGCAGCTGCGCGCCCAACGCGCGCGAGTCTTCCATCACATAGATGGTGTACGGGAATTCGGTGGCCGGGTCGGCGTCGGCGTCCCACACCAGGCCCAGGCCATAGCGGTACACCGAGCCCTGGCTGCCGTCGATCTGGATCATCGGCAGCGGGCCTTCGAACACTTCCTGGCGTGGCGCCAGCAGGCCGCCGCCGACGGTGGGCAGCATCGGGCCTTCGGCGGACATCGAATTGCCCTTGCCGTGCGGCATCACCACCTGCAGGTACAGGCCACTGCCCGGCACGTCGAAGCGCGAATCCGGCGGCTGCTCGCGGATGTACAGCGAGCGGTCGCGGGTGAAGTCGATGCCGGCCGCGTACGCGGTGGCGTAGTTCTTCAGGCGCTCACGCAGGTTCGCCTTCGCCGTATCGGCGAAGGCGGCGTCGAGTGCGTAACCGGCCAGGGCCAGGAACGCGACCAGGCCCACGGACGCGGCAAGCATCTGGCGCGCCTGCAGGGAGCGCGGCCGCCAGCGTCGGAAGAACCACAGACGGCCGGACATCATGGTCTCGCCAGGCTGAGCCGGCTCAGCCCTCGTTGCGCGGAATCGCGAAACGGTAGCCGCGGCCGCGCACGGTCTCGATCGGCTTCAGTTCGCCATCCGGGTCCAGCTTCTTGCGCAGGCGGCCGATGAACACTTCCAGCACGTTCGAGTCGCGGTCGAAGTCCTGCTGGTAGATGTGCTCGGTGAGGTCGGCCTTGGAGACCAGTTCACCGGCGTGCATCATCAGGTACTCCAGCACCTTGTATTCGTAGCTGGTCAGGTCGACATTGCTGCCGGCCACGCTGACGGTCTGCGCAGCCAGGTCCAGGGCGACCGGGCCGCATTCCAGGGTCGGCTTGCTCCAGCCGGCGGCGCGGCGCAGCAGCGCGTTGACGCGGGCCAGCAGCTCTTCGACGTGGAACGGCTTGACCAGGTAGTCGTCGGCGCCCTGCTTCAGGCCTTCGACCTTGTCCTGCCAGCTCGAACGCGCGGTCAGGATCAGCACCGGGAACTTCTTGCCTTCGTCACGCAGGGCCTTGATCAGCTCCATGCCCGACATCTTGGGCAGGCCGAGGTCGATGATGCCGACATCGAACGGAACTTCGCGCCCCATGTAGAGGCCTTCCTCGCCGTCCTGCGCAGCATCGACGGCAAAGCCTTCGCGCTTGAGCCGGGCTGCCAGGGTCTCACGCAGCGGGGCTTCGTCTTCGACCAGAAGGATACGCATGAACTCTCCCTAGTGTCCTGGGTGTGGCCCGGAGGCCTGTGGGGTACGGGTTGATAGCGACAACTATCCCTGTTCAGGGGTTATCGCCGCGTAGTGATGACATATCCGACCGCGGCGTGCGCGGCTGTGAACGCGACGGTGCGGGGTCGTCCATGTAGCGGACCCGGCCCCGGTCGTCCATGTACTTCACCCGGTTGATGTCACGCCCATCGAACGGCACGCGCTCGGCGCCGAGGATGTGGCCGCCGGTGGTGCGCTGCACGCGGCGCACGGCATCGGACAGCGAGCGCTCGTCGCCACGGCCACCGCGCTCGCCCCGCTCCATCATCTCCGCGCGCCCCTGATCGCCGCGCGGCGGCTGTTGCGCCAGCGCCGAAGACAGCGGCGCAGCCGCCAGCACCACGCAGGTGGCCAGGGCAATGCGGCGATGGAAGGGAGCGGAAGACATCGATGCGATCCTAGCCGAGCACGGCGATTCGTTCAAAAGTCGTAAATCCGGGAGCCGGGTTCGGGACCCGGCGCTTTACAAATCCTTTGCAAATTCTTGGTTTGGGGCAGTGAATCCGGTCTGAACTTTTCCGGCCCTGCGCTCGCGTCGTTCATCTAGGTGAACATTCGGGACGAATCGCCGCCCCTTGTCAAGTCAGGACCGTGACCGACGTCACGCTGCGACGCGATCAGCTTCGCGTTCGGTGACCGCCAAGGCCTGTTCGATCAGGCTCCAGCCGGCGCCCGGGCGGTGTGCGCCCTCGCTCAGCACCTGGCGGAAGGCGCGACCACCGGGCTGGCCATGGAACAGGCCGAGCAGGTGGCGGGTGATGTGCTTCAGCGCCAGGCCTTCGCCCAGCCGCGCCTCGATGTAGGGCCGCATCGCGCGCAGCAGGTCACCACGTGCCTGTAGCGGGGCGCCGGTGTGCAGCGCCTCCAGCTGATGCAACAGATAGGGGTCGTGATAGGCCGCCCGGCCCAGCATCACGCCATCGACGTGCGCGGCCTGCGCCTGTACCGCCTCGATGCTGGCCAGGCCACCGTTGATCACCACCGGCAGTGCCGGGCGCTCCTGCTTCAGGCGGTAGGCCCAGTCGTACTTCAGCGGCGGAACCTCGCGGTTCTCCTTCGGTGACAGGCCCTTCAGCCACGCGTTGCGCGCATGCACCACCACCATCGCCGCACCAGCGGCGACCTGGCGGTCGACGAAGCTGGCAAACACGTCGTAGTCGTTGTCCTCGTCCACGCCCAGGCGGCACTTCACCGTTACCGGGATGTCGGCCGCATCGACCATGGCCGCCACGCACTCGGCCACCAGTACCGGCTCGCGCATCAGGCAGGCGCCGAAACGCCCTGCCTGCACGCGGTCGGACGGGCAGCCGCAGTTGAGGTTGACCTCGTCGTATCCCCACTCGGCGGCAATGCGCGCAGCCTGCGCCAGCAGGGCCGGATCGCTGCCGCCCAGCTGCAGCGCCAGCGGCTGTTCGCTGCGGTCGAAGCCGAGCAGGCGCTCGCGGTCACCGTGGATGACCGCGTTGGCGTGCACCATCTCCGTGTACAGGCGTGCACCCGGCGCCAGCACGCGATGGAACACGCGGCAATGGCGGTCGGTCCAGTCCATCATCGGGGCAACGGACAGGCGCAGGGAATCAGCGTAACGGGCGGTGGCGGACGTCATCGGGGTGTTGATCGTGGAGACTGGCATTGCCAGTGAGATCAATAGTTTACACCGCTCGGCTGAATGGCGGCGGCTGGCGCCCGGATAGCGCTGGGGCGCCCGGGCCCGAGGGCCGTCCGCAGGCCGGGCGGCGCCACCCCACAATGACGGGCAACCGGTCACAGTTGTCGCGATTCGTTGACGACGACGAAATATTGACGCCGCTATAGTCCGTCGCTCGCAATGGATTGGACGTGTGGAGCAGATGATGCAGCACAAGCGTTTGAGCAGGACCCTCGCCACCGCGCTGGCGGTCGCCGTACTGGCCATCGGCACGGCAACCGCAGCACCGGCGGCCACCGGGCTGAGCCCGGCCTTCACCACCTGCCGTGACAAGGCACAGGGTGCGATCGAGCAGGCCGCCTGCCTGACCTCGGAAAGCGCACGCCAGGACCAGCGCCTGAACCAGGCCTACCGCCAGCTGCAGGCAAAGCTGAGTGGCGCAAAGAAGACCAAGCTGGTGAATGCCCAGCGCGCGTGGCTGCAGTCGCGCAGCCGCGATGGCGAACTGGATACCGCGCTGTACGACGATTCGCAGCCCGGCAACCTGCAGGGCGAGCTGAACGATGTGATGCGCCTGAGCGCGCGTGCCGACCAGCTGCAGAAGTATCTGCAGCTGCTGGACTGACCCTTGAGGGGCAAACCCTCTGACTGCACAAGGATGTAAGACATGCCAACCAACATCGATACCCATGATCTCGATGCCACCTCCGGCGCCGTGTATTTCGCCGTCGGCCGTGGTACCGAAGGGGGTCCCGCCTCCTACCATCTGGCCATCGCCGGCATCACCCAGGGCGTGACCGAACCGCACTGGGGCACAGTGAACAAAGTCGCGCAGAACAGCGGTTACAGCCTGGGCGCGATCCAGGTCGACTTCGGCCAGCGCGGCGAGTGGGCGCTGGGCGCCATCGACGGCCACGCACTGAAGGCGGGCGAGACGACCTATGTCGACGCCGTGATCGATCAGGCCAGCAGCTATGCCAAGGCGCACAACCTGCCGTTCACCCAGGACCACGCCGACCTGCGCCGCGACCTGCTCAGCCACGGCAATGGCCTGAGCGGGCGCAGCTCGATCCAGTTCATCGATACCAACACGCGCGACAGCATCAACGCCTGGGCCGGTTCGGCCGAGGGCAAGCAGTGGATCCACGCGAACATCGACTACCCGCAGGTGCGCAACGCCACCCGGATCGGCATGGCGATGGTGGACGCACACGGCAGCGGCATCGCCGAGGAAAACCGCTTCGAAGCGATCAGCCTGATCGCCAAGACCGCCAACCAGTTGCCCAGCCAGCTGCCCAAGCTGCAGAAGGTGCTGGAAGAAGGCGGTGACTACGAGGCGCTGCGCGCGAAGGCCGGGCAGATCCGCGAGACCTACCAGTACTTCGACGCGCCCAAGGCCGGCGACATCGCCGTGCGCTACGAAAATGCCTACGCCAACAACAAGGACGCAATGGACCGCGCCCATGCCAAGGTCAGCAGCCGCGACTACTCGCCCGCCGGTGAGCACAACGATGCGGACATCATGGTGGCGCTGGACCAGATCGGCGCACCGCGCCAGCAGGCCGGTTCGCAGACGTTGAAGGAAGGGTCCAGCGGCCGTGACGTGCTGAAGCTGGAGAGCAATCTGGTCACGCTGGGCTATGCCAGTGATGGCGGCCAGCAGACGCTGAATCCGGACCGGCGCTTCGATGCCACCACCCGCAAGGCGGTGGAAGACTTCCAGCGCGCACACAATCTGGACCCGGTGGACGGCAAGGCCGGGCCAGCCACGCTGGCCGCGATCGACCGCGACGCGCGCGAACTCCAGGGCAACCTGGCCGCGCTGGGGCTGACCGACGCCAAGGGTCAGGCCATCGGCAGCGACGGCTATCTGGGCGGTGGCAGCCGCCATGCGATCAACGCGTTCCAGCAGCAGCATGGCCTGCCTGCGACCGGCATTGCCGATGCGGAAACCCGCCAGGCGCTGGCCAATGAAGTGCAGCAGCGTGCGCAGGCACAGGGCAACACCCAGGAGCAGCAGGCCGCGGCCGAGCCTGCGCGCGAGACGGTGTACCCGATGTCCGACCCGCGCAGCCCGCAGAACTGGCTGTACACCGAGACCCTGGTGCAGGTGAAGTTCGCCGAGGAAGCGCGTGGCCTGCCCTCCGGCGAGCACAGCGAGAAGCTGGCCGCTGCGCTTACCGTGGAAGCTGCACGTGCCGGCCTGTACCGGGTTGATCGCGTTGAGCTGAACCAGGATGGCTCGATGGCGCGCGCGGTGCAGGCCAATGCGCTGCATGACGAAAGCGCGTTGAACCGCAATACCGCGCCGGTATCGACCGCTGACGCGATGCGCCAGAGCGTGCAGGAGAACAGCGAGCGGGCGTTGCAGGTGAGCGATCAGCAGCGCGAGCAGCAGAAGATCGACCAGCAGACCCAGCAGCACGGCCCGCGGGCCATGATGGCGTAAGAGAGCGGGCCCACGGGCCTGCGAGTGCCATTACCTTGCTCACCCCTCGTCGGCTTGAGGCCGACGGGGGCATTGGTTGAGGTGCGTCGAGGATTGTCGCAAATGCGAGGTCTTGCGCCCCGGAGCGTGCCCACGTTTCGAGGTAGTCGGCCTCGAGGTGTAGTCGATCCGGTTTGATCGCGTCGACGCTTTGACGACAGATAAGTCCGTCCGGAGCTTTCCCTAAGTGGTCAGTACCCGCCATCCATAGGCGGTCTGCTTCTTGAAACACTGCCGCCTCAGGCGGTCAGGTCTCACAGGTGGGCGTCGCGCAGATCAATCTGTACCTTCGGCGTCACGTGCTGGTAATCGAACACCGCACCCAGAGGGCCGGCCGAGGCAAAGAACACCTGCCCACGCACGCGGTAGACCTGCGTGTCACCGGCATCGTAGCGCTGCATATCCAGCATGCGGCCGAGGAGTTCGATGACCATGTTGGCCATGCCCTGGGCGACGAATCCGCGGTCACGCTCGCTGGGCGTCTTGGCGATGTCCTCGACGTTCTGCGACGATGCCGGACAGCGGAAGGCAGCGAAGCATGCCGCCGCTCTACAATCGGGCCATGGCCACCCACCGCCCGCAGTTCTTCGACCCCGCCACCGAACAGGGCGTGCTGCGCCTGTCGATCGCCGCCTCGCTGCTGCTGGCCGCCGCCGCAGTGGTATTCGGCCTGCTGGCCAATTCCTCGCTGATCATCTTCGACGGCATCTACGGCCTGATCGACGTGGTCATGACCTGGCTGTCGCTGCTGGTGGCACGCCTGATCGCGCTGTCCACCCAGACCGACGCGTTGCAGTCGAGGCTCAACCAACGCTTCACCATGGGCTTCTGGCACCTGGAACCGATCGTGCTGGGGGTCAGCGGCACGCTGATGATCGGTGCGGCACTGTATGCCCTGGTCAATGCGGTGGATGCACTGATGTCCGGTGGCCGCCACATCGCACTGGGCCCGGCCATCGCCTTCGCCGGGCTGTCCATCGTCGGCGAAGGCGCGCTGGCCTGGTTCATCCTGCGCGCCAACCGCCGCATCGGCTCGGAGTTCATCGCACTGGATGCGAAAAACTGGGTGATCGCGGCCAGCATGTCAGCCTGCTACCTGCTGGCCTTCCTCGGCGGCGTGCTGGTGCAGGGCACCTCGTGGGCCTGGGTCGGGCCGTACATCGACCCGGCCATCCTCGCCTTCGTCTGCGTGCTGGTGATGATCGCCCCGCTCGGCACCGTGCGCCGGGCGCTGGCCGGCATCCTGCTGGTCACCCCGCCGGAGCTGCAGGCGCACGTGGATGCCGTGGCACGCGCGATCGTGGCCAAGCATGGCTTCGTCGAGCACCGCAGCTACGTGGCGCAGGTGGGGCGAGGCGAGCAGATCGAGCTGTTCTTCGTGGTGCCGGAAAACGACCCGCCGCGGCCGCTGGTGGAATGGGACCAGCTGCGCGACGAGATCGGCGACGCGCTGGGCGAGGCCTCGCCGGACCGCTGGCTGACCATCATGTTCACCACCGACCGCGAGTGGACGATCTAGGCCGACAGGACGATCGATCAAGTTTTTCGTACGCCCTGCAACCCAACGTACGCGGAAACCGGGCAAAGTAGGCTCCAACGCAACATCCACCCACCGACCAGGAGCATCCCGATGTCCATCGAAAAGGTTCTGTACACCGCCCAGGCCACCTCCACCGGCGGCCGTGAAGGCCGTTCCGTCTCCTCCGACAACGTGCTGGACATCCAGCTGTCGACCCCGCGCGAACTGGGCGGCGCCGGCGGCCCGGGCACCAACCCGGAACAGCTGTTCGCCGCCGGCTACTCGGCCTGCTTCCTGGGCGCGCTGAAGTTCGTGGCCGGCCAGGCCAAGGTCGCGCTGCCGGCCGACACCACCGTCACTGGCAAGGTCGGCATCGGCCAGATCCCGACCGGCTTCGGCATCGAAGCCGAGCTGACCATCAACGTGCCGGGCGTGCCGCGCGAGCAGGTCGAAGAGCTGGTGCAGAAGGCGCACATCGTGTGCCCGTACTCGAATGCCACCCGCGGCAACATCGACGTGACGCTGATCGTGGCCTGATGGGGTGCTGCCGGCCAGCGGCCGGCACTACCAACGTAAAGAGCAAAAAAATGGGCGGATGCCGGTCGAAACCGAACATCCGCCCATCCCACCTTCGTTGTCCCACAGGGGCATGAGGTTGCCGGCCAGCGGCCGGCACTACCAGGTCATTTCTCGCTGGTGATGAGCTGCACGACGCTGGAGAAATCCAGCTTGCCGCGGCCGGCCTGGTGGTTCATCGAGTACAGGTTGCGGGCCACTTCGCCCAGCGGAATCGAGGCACCGACACTCATCGCCGCTTCCACCGCCAGGCCCATGTCCTTCAGCATCAGATCGCTGCCGAAACCGCCGCTGTAGCCGCGCGACGCAGGCGCGTTTTCCAGCACGCCCGGCCACGGGTTGCACACTTCGGTGGCCCAGCTGCGGCCGGTGCTGACCGCCATCATCTGCGACAGCACCTTCGGGTCCAGGCCGTGCGCCACGCCCAGCGCGATGGCTTCACCGGTCACCGCCATGATCACGCCCAGCGCCATGTTGTTGCACAGCTTGGCGACCTGGCCGGCGCCGCTGGCGCCGACATGGAAGATGTTCTTGCCCATCGCCTGCAGCACCGGGCGCGCGCGTTCCAGCGCGTCCTCCTCGCCACCGACGATGAAGGTCAGGGTGCCGGCCTGGGCACCGGCCGTACCGCCGGACACCGGCGCGTCGATCATCTGCAGGCCACGTGCGGCGGCCGCTTCCGAAACCTTGCGCGCGCTGGCCGGGGCGATCGTGCTGCAGTCGATGACCAGTGCGCCGGCCGGAATCGCGGCGAGAATGCCGTCGTCGCCCAGATACACGCCTTCGACGTGGCGGCTGGCCGGCAGCATCGAGATCACCACCTCGGCATCGGCCAGGGTGTCGCGCGCCGACGACGCAGCACTGGCACCGGCGTCAACGGCGGCCTGCACCGCGGCCGGGACCAGATCGAACACGCGCACGCTGTGGCCGTTCTTGACCAGATTGGCGGCCATCGGGCCACCCATGTTGCCCAACCCGATGAATGCAATGCGGCTCATGCAAGGCTCCTTTCAACAAGGGGAGTGCCCAGGTCGGCCAGCGGATGCGCGGCAGCGGCCCAGGGGGAAGCGAAGAAGGTGTCGGCCCACGCGCCGGTGGCCTCGGCCAGGGTGGCCGGGTTCCACTGCGGATTGCGGTCCTTGTCGATCAGCAGCGCGCGGATGCCTTCGGCGAAATCACCGTGGGCGGCGCAGTGCAGGGCGACGATGTACTCCAGGCGATAGACCGCGGCCAGGTCCTGGCCGGTACTGCGGCGCTGCAGTTCGTACGCCAAGCGTGCCGAACCCGGTGCGCCGGCAGCCAGGGTCTTCTGTGCCGCCTGCAGCCAGGCATCGTCGGTCTGCAGCTTGCTGATGCGCTCGATGATCGCGGGCAGGTCATCGCCCTCGCACAGCGCCTCGACCTGCGCGGCATTGGCCAGCAGCGGGCCGGTGGCGGCATCGCTGGCATGCGACTGCAGCAGATGGGTCAGGCGTTCGTGGTTGTGTGCGGAATCACTGGACCAGGCCACCTGCAGCAGCGCATCGAACACTGCACTGCGGCGCTCTTCGGCCACGTGCACGTCGGCCAGGCCGGCGTAGATGGCATCGCCCGGGTTGAGCAGTGCGCCGGTCAGCGCCAGGAACAAGCCGCCCTTGCCCGGTACGCGCGGCAGCAGCCAGCTGCCACCGACATCGGGGAACAGGCCGACGGTGATTTCCGGGAAGGCCAGCTTGGAGCGCTCGCTGACCACGCGGTGGCTGGCGCCGGACATCAGGCCGATGCCGCCGCCCATCACGATGCCATGGCCCCAGCACAGGATCGGCTTGGCGTAGGTGTGGATGAGATGATCGACGCGGTATTCGACGTCGAAGAACTCGGCGGCGTAGTCGTTCTCGCGGATGTCGCTGCAGCCGGCCTCGCGGAAGGCGACCATGCTCTTGTACAGGCTGTGCAGGTCGCCGCCGGCGCAGAACGCCTTCTCACCGGCGCCCCGCAGCACCACCATGGCGATGCCGTCGTCATCGGCCCAGGCCTTCAGCTGCTTCAGCAGCAGGTGCGCCATCGGCAGCGAGAAACCATTGAGCGTGCGCGGCGCGTTGAGCGTGGCGATGCCGATGCGCGCGCCGTTGCCGGCCACGCGCTCCTCGAACAGCACCGGTGCGTCGTCGGCAACGGTGTCGGTGCTCATGCGTTCTTCCACTGCGCGGTGCGCTTTTCCAGGAAGGCGGTCACGCCCTCGACCTGGTCGGCGGTGTCGAACAGGTCGACGAAGGCTTCACGCTCGGCCACCAGCGCCGAGGCGTGGGTGCCGGTGCGGGTGGACTGCACCAGGGTCTTGCAGGCGGCGATGCTGGTCGGGCTCTGCTTGCCGGCCTTCTTCGCCCATTCCAGGGCCAGTGCCTTGGCTTCGCCCTTGCCGACCTTTTCTTCGGCCAGGCCAATGCGCAGTGCGGTCTCGGCATTGATGCGCTCGCCCAGCAGGATCATGCGCTTGGCCCAGCCCTCGCCGACCAGGCGCGGCAGGTTCTGGGTGCCGCCAGCACACGGCAGCAGGCCGACGGTGGCCTCCGGCAGCGCGACCTGGGCGTGGTCTTCGATGATGCGCAGGTCGCAGGCCAGCGCGCATTCCAGGCCACCGCCCATGGCGTAGCCGTTGATCGCGGCGATCGACACGCCACGGAAACCGGACAGCGCTTCGAAGGCTTCACCGAAGCGGCGCGCGGCCTCGCGTGCAGCGGCCTTGTCGCCGGAGGCGAACTGGTTGAGGTCCGCACCGGCGGAGAAGAACTTCTCGCCGTCACCGGTGATCACCAGCGCGTAGATGTCGCGGTCTGCGTTGAGCGCGCCCACCAGGTCGCGCAGCGCCGACAGGCTGTGCACGGTCCAGGTGTGCGCCGGCGGGTTGTTCAGGGTGACCACGGCGGTGTGGCCATCCACCTCCACCTTCAGGCCCACGTGCTCCTGGGTACGCCAATCCTTCATCGCAGTTCCTCTTCGGTGTTGAGCAGGTGACGGGCAACGATCACCCGCATGATCTCGTTGGTGCCTTCCAGGATCTGGTGCACGCGGCAGTCACGCAGCAGGCGCTCGATCGGGTATTCGCGGATGTAGCCGTAGCCACCGTGGATCTGCAGCGCTTCGTTGCAGACGTTGAAGCCGGCATCGGTGGCGAAGCGCTTGGCCATCGCGCACCACACGTTGGCGTCGCTGGCACCGGCATCGAGCTTGCGCGCGGCGGTGTGCACCATCTGCCGGGCGGCGACCAGCTGGGTGACCATGTCGGCCAGCTTGAACTGCAGCGCCTGGAACTCGGCCAGCGCCTTGCCGAACTGGCGGCGCTCGCCCATGTAGCGGCGTGCGGCATCCAGCGCACCCTGCGCGGCACCCAGCGAGCAGGCGGCGATGTTGATGCGGCCGCCGTCCAGACCCTTCATCGCCAGCTTGAATCCGCCGCCTTCCTCTCCCAGAAGGTGGCTGACCGGCACGCGGACGTTTTCGAAGGTGATGCCACGGGTGGGCTGGCTGTTCCAGCCCATCTTCTCTTCCTTGCGGCCGAAGCTGATGCCCGGCAGGTCCGACGGCACCGCAATCGCGCTGACACCCCCGGCACCGGGGCCACCGGTGCGCGCCATCACCACCAGCAGCTCGGTGGCACCGGCGCCGGAAATGAAGGCCTTGGAGCCATTCAGCACATAGAAGTCGCCATCGCGCACGGCGGTGGTCTTCAGCGACGCCGCATCGGAACCCGCACCCGGTTCGGTCAGGCAGTACGAGGCCAGCTTGCTGCCCGAGGACAGATCGGCGCCCCACGCATCGCGCAGGGCCGGCTGGCCCCACTTGGACACCATCCACGAGGCCATGTTGTGGATGCTGATGTACGCCGCGGTCGACGGATCGACGTTGGCGAGCTCCTCGATGACGACGGCGGCGTCCAGTCGGCTCAGGCCGCTGCCGCCCACTTCCGGGTCCATGTACAGGCCGCAGAAGCCCAGTTCACCGGCCTTGGCGATCGCCTCGCGCGGAAAGATGCCCTCCGCATCCCATCGCGCGGCGTGCGGCGCCAGTTCGGCCTGTGCGAAGTCGCGCGCCGCCTCGCGGTACGCCTGCTGCGCTTCTTCCAGTTCCGTCGTCATCGAGTGGCTCATGGCTGCTCCTGCCGTTACTTCAGGCTGATCGTGGTGTTGACGCCGTGGCTCAGCGTCTCGTCATCGAACCAGCGCGCGGTGACCGTCTTGGTCTGGGTGTAGAACAGCACCACCTGCTTGCCATACGGGCCCAGGTCACCCAGCTTGGAGGCGCGCGAACCGGTGAACGAGAACAGCGGCACCGGCACCGGGATCGGCACGTTGATGCCGACCTGGCCGACGTCGATGTCTTCCTGGAACTTGCGCGCGGCCGCGCCGGACTGGGTGAACAGTGCGGTGCCGTTGCCATTCGGGTTGCTGTTGACCATCGCGATGGCGTCTTCCAGCGTTTCCGCTTCGAGGATGACCAGCACCGGCCCGAAGATTTCTTCCTGGTAGATGCGCATGTCGGTGGTGACACCGGCAAAGATGGTCGGGCCGACGAAGTTGCCCTTCTCGAAACCATCGACCTGCGGCTTGCGGCCGTCGAGTACCAGCTTGGCGCCCTGCTCCACGCCCGAGGCGATCAGGCCTTCCACGCGCTCACGGGCGCTGCAGGAAATGACCGGGCCGACGTCGGTGCCGGACACGGTGCCGGCGCTGACCTTCAACGTCTTGGCCTTTTCGACCAGGTCCTGCACCCAGTTGCGCGCCTCACCGACCAGCACCAGGGTGGAGGCGGCCATGCAGCGCTGGCCCGCGGCACCGAAGGCGGCACCGACCATCGCGTTGAGGGTCTGTTCCTTGTTGGCGTCCGGCAGCACCACGGCGTGGTTCTTGGCGCCCATCATGCACTGCACGCGCTTGCCGGCCAGCGAGGCGCGGTTGTAGACGTGGGTACCGACGCGGGTGGAGCCGACGAACGACACGGCCTTGATGTCCGGGTGGTCGCAGATCGCGTTGACCACTTCCTCGCCGCCGTGGACGACGTTCAGCACGCCCTTCGGAATGCCGGCTTCCAGGGCAAGCTCGACCAGGCGCATGGTGACCATCGGGTCCTGCTCGGACGGCTTGAGGATGAAGGTGTTGCCCGTTGCAATCGCCATCGGGAACATCCACAGCGGGATCATCGCCGGGAAGTTGAACGGGGTGATGCCAGCGCACACGCCCAGTGGCTGCATGATCGTGTAGGTGTCCACGCCATTGGCCACGTTGTTGGCCAGCTCGCCCAGCTGCAGGTTGCCGATGGCGGCGGCGTGCTCGACCACTTCCAGGCCACGGAACACATCGCCTTCGGCGTCTGGCAGGGTCTTGCCCTGTTCGGCGGTGAGGATGTGGGCCAGCTCGCTCATGTTCTCGCGGATCAGCTGCTGGTACTTCAGGAAGATGCGCGCGCGGGTGCCGATCGGGGTCTTGCGCCAGGTCTTGAAGGCTTCCTTGGCGGCGGCGACGGCGGCGTCCACTTCGCCGGTGGTGGCGAACGGCACTTTGGCCAGCACGTCCTGGGTGGCCGGATTGATCACGTCCTGCCAGTGGGAGGTGGCCGATTCAACGAACTGGCCATCGATCAGCATGCGGATACGGGGCGCTGCAACAGTCATGACGACAATCCCACGGGGTGCGAAAGATGCTTGGCATTATTCACATCACCCGTCTCGATTTCCGGGCTGAATCCGCTTAATCTGGCCAACACGCCAGACGATTCATGTTAATTCTGTGAATTATTCAGCCACCCAGCGGCAGCTTGGCCTGCGCTTGCTACGGCTGCGCGAGCAACGCGGCTACAGCCAAGTGGACCTGGCCCGCGCCTTGGGCCTGTCGGCCAGTTACCTGAACCAGATCGAGCGCAACAAACGCCCACTCACCCCGGCCGTGCAGAAGAAGCTGGGCGAGGTATTGGGCGATGTTTCCTCACTGTTCGACGAAGATGAGCCCGCTGCCCTGCAGGAAGCCCTGGGCGAGACCCTGCGCGACCTCGGCTTGGCCGAAGTGAGCGCGACCGAGCTGCGCGCCCTGGCCGGCAACCTGCCGCAGGTCAGCCGCGCACTGCTGGACCTGCACCGCCGCCACCTGGCGCTGCGCGAGCATGCCGCCGCGCTGGAGTTCCAGCTGGGCGAGCCCGGTGCCGGCAGCACCCTGCCCGCCGGTGACCAGGTGCGCGAGTTCTTCAACCGCATGCACAACCACATCCCCGAACTGGACGAGCTGGCCGAGCAGCTGTTCGCCGAATGGGGGCTGTCGCCCGGGCATGTGGCACCGCGGCTGCGCCAGCTGCTGGCCGACCGCCATGGCGTGCTGGTGGAAGTGGCCGCACTGCAGGCCGGGCGCGAGAAACGGCAATACGATGCCGATGCGCGGCGGCTGTGGCTGCCCGATTACCTGGAGCCCGGCCAGCAGGCGTTCCAGATGGCGGCCGAGCTGGCCCTTCACGGCTACCTGCCGCAGATCGATGCGGTAGTGGCGCGCGCTGGCTTTACCGATGAGGCACGCATCGCGCAGGCGCGGATTGGCTTGTCGAATTACTTCGCCGGTGCGTTGGTGATGCCGTACATGCGTTTCCTGCGTGCGGCCGAGGCCAGCAGTTACGACATCGAGCTGCTGGCGCACCAGTTCGGCGTCGGCTTTGAAGCGGTCTGTCATCGGCTGAGCACGCTGGCACGGCGCAGTGCGCCCGGGCTGCCGTTCTTCTTCATCCGCGTGGACCGTGCCGGCAACGTGTCCAAACGCCATTCGGCCACCGATTTCCACTTCTCGCAGGTGGGAGGGTCGTGCCCGCTGTGGATCGTCTACGAGGCGTTCAACCAGCCCGGCCGCATCCTCACCCAGACCGCGCGCATGCCCGATGGGCGGCGCCACTTCTGGCTGGCGCGGCAGGTCAGCAGCGGGCCGGTGGGCCATGGCCAGCCACGCAAGACGTTCGCGGTGGCGTTGGGCTGCGACCTGCAGCATGCCGAACGCCTGGTGTATTCGCTGGGGCTGGATGTACAGAGCCCGGGGAACTCGGTGTCGATCGGGCCGGGTTGCCGGGTGTGCCCGCGCGAGGACTGCATGCAGCGCGCGTTCGCGCAGTTGCCGGGGCGGTAGGGGGTTCTGCAGGGCTGCGCCCTGCACCTGCGGTAGTGCCGGCCGCTGGCCGGCAACCTCAAAAGCAACAGCGGGCTTTCCGTGGGATGGCGGGGCGGTGTCGGATTGCGGGGACGCCGTGAACCCGTCCCTGAAGTGCCCCCCGGCATCCATGCCGCGGACACCCCGCAATCCGACACCAGCCCGCCTTCGACAGTTTCCTCCTGGTGCTGGAACCTGATGCTGATGGTGATGCTGATGCTGATGGTGGGTGCCGACCGTTGGTCGGCACGCTCTGGCCCTGCGCGAAATGCATCCACGCATGGCGTGGATCTACTACCGGCTCAGTAGATCGGCGTCACCTTCATCTGCGGCAGCGGACGCGGTGCGCCGTCGGTAAGGTCCGGGCCGAGGTCTTCCCAGGTACGTCCCTGCTCGACCATCAACCCCCACAGCTGCTGCGAGGCCAGCCGCTTGTCTTCCGAGCCCAGCTTGTACGACGGCGGTGCCGGTTCCCCGCGGGCAAGCATCGCGTACGCCGCGCGGTAGGCCAGTACCTGCTGCGCCGGATCATCGGTGCGTGCCACTTCCACCGTGTAGCGCTGGTAGGCCGAGGCCAGGTTGCGCCAGCGGATCCAGTAGTGGTTCTCGAACGAGAACGAACAGAAGCGCGCACCGGCCAGGCTGCCCTTGTCGGCGATGCGGGTCAGCACCTCCTGCGGCATGTCCAGGTTCATGCCGCCTTCGTCGCCCTGCAGGCTGACGTGCACGATGCGGTCGCGGTAGCCCGGCGCGCGCGCCTGCAGCAGATCGCGCCAGTTCTGCATGGTCGCCACCACCGCGAACAGGAAGCGGCCCAGCTCGGCGGCCGCCAGCGGTGTGGCGATCGACTGGTAGGTGCGCTGCCAGCCGTGTCGGTTCTCGGTGGGCAGGAACACCGCGTGCTCCAGCGACTGACGGCCACTGCTGCCGTGGTTCACCTCTTCGGCGTGCTGCGGGTAGACCAGATTGATGGCGAAGGTCGGCCAGCGCGGCAACGCGGCATCGAACAGATGGATCGGGAAATTGCTGCTGATGCCACCATCGGAGAACCAGCAGATGCGGAAGGCGGTGATCACCGGGCCGCAAGCCTGCCCGGCGCTGGTCAGCCCTTCCATGCTGTCGGCCACGTTGTGCTCGGGGTCGGCCGCCGGCGCGGTCGGCTCGCAGCGTCGTTCGCGGCGTGAGGGTTCATGCAGCGGCACCGCGCTGATCAGCAGCGGGAAGCTCAGGCTCATGCGCGTGGCCACCAGCACCGGCAGCTTCGGGCCCGGCGGCAGGTGGTAGTACTGCCGCCCTTCCACCTCCAGCGGCGGGCCGGCCTGCGTCACCAGCCACTGCACCACGCTGGCCGGGAACAGCTGCTCGAATTCCTCGCGCAGGAACCAGAACTGCGCGCCGCCCAGCGGCAGCGTGCGCGGCTCGTTGTGCGACACGCAGGTGGTGATCATCTGCAGGCTGATCGCATGCGGGCTGTCCGGCTCGCCGGCATAGCGCGGCGCATCGTGCAGGTCGGCGAAGGTGAGCGGTGCATCCAGCGGCTTGCCGGACAACTGCTGCAGGCATTCGTGCAGCCACTCGGTCAGTGCCGGCGTGCGTGCATCGCGGCCGAGGCCGCTGCACAGGCCCAGCAGATTGCGTCGCGCCACGCGTGCCACACGAAGCGCGGCACCGGCCACACCCGCACCGTACGCGCACAGCAGCGACGGCAGCAGCGTGGCCGCCACCCCGCTCCAACCACCGCCCCACCAGCCCAGGCCGAGCAGCAGCGCCAGCGACACCAGCACTTCCAGCGGCGCGATCTCGAACACGGCAACGGCCAGGCACAGCAGCTTGTGCGGCAGGCTGGCATTGCCGGTCAGCACCACCAGCAGGCGATAGGCCGCGCGTGCGCCGCGTGCGGGCTGGAACAGGCTGTAGATGAAGCCGCGCCGCGACAGCTGCGCCGACACCGCCGACAACCCGCCATAGCCTGCATCGCCGGGCAGGTGCTCGCCGGCCTGCTGGCGACGATCACCGCAGGCCGCCGCAGCCGCCACGGCGGCGGCGATGGCGCCGGCCGAAGTGCCGCCGATGCTCTTGAAGCGATACTCGCGCGCCAGCGCCAGTACCGCATTGGGGTACACGATGCCGCTGGTGATGCCGCCTTTCATGACCAGATCGCAGTACTTGTCCGCCACTGTCTTGCCCCCGAGCATGCCGTCCGCCGCGTGGGTGCCAGTATGGCGCAGGGGCTTCTCAGGGCCTGAGAACAACGGCGCAGTCCGCGCACGCAATGCGCCGTTCAGCAGAAAGCACGGCTGCAGGCTTGACCCGCCCCGCCATCGGCGTAGCATCTGCAGCAAGCCAAGGGACAGACCCGCGGCTGCCACAACGACATGAGGGATTCTCATGGAATTCGACTATCTCGTCTTCATCGGGCGATTCGAGCCCTTCCACAACGGCCACGCCGCCGTTGCCCGCCTGGCCCTGAGCCGGGCCCGCAAGCTGATCTTCCTGGTCGGCTCTGCCGATACCCCCCGCAGCCTGCGCAATCCCTGGACCGTGGCCGAACGCGCCGTGATGATCCAGGCCGCCCTCGATGGCCACACCGACCGTCTGCTGATCCGCCCGCTGCGTGACCACCTGTACAACGAAGCGCAGTGGATCGCCAACGTGCAGCGCCAGGTGGCTGAAGCCCTGCGCAACGACGGCGCCGCCGCCGATGCGAAGGTGGGCCTGATCGGCATGGACAAGGACGCGTCCAGCTACTACCTGCGCGAGTTCCCGCAGTGGCCGCTGGTGGACGTGCAGCATACCGCCACCCTGTCGGCCACCGAGCTGCGGCGCTACCTGTTCGAAGCCGGCGACGTCGACTTCCACGGCGCGCTGCTGATGCTGCGTGGCAATGTGCCGGCGCCGGTGTACGACATGCTTGAAGCGTTCCGCAAAAGCGCGCCTGCCTATGGCCAGCTGGTCGCCGAGTACCGCTTCATCGAACAGTACAAGGCCGCCTGGAAGGATGCGCCCTACGCGCCCACCTTCGTCACCACCGATGCGGTGGTGGTGCATTCAGGCCACGTGCTGCTGGTGCGTCGCCGCTCGGAACCCGGCAAGGGGCTGTGGGCGCTGCCCGGCGGCTTCGTCGGCCAGGAACAGAGCCTGCTCGACAGCTGCCTGCGCGAACTGCGCGAGGAAACCCGGCTGAAGATTCCGCTGCCGGTGCTGAAGGGTTCGCTGAAGGGCCAGCAGGTCTTCGACCACCCCGACCGCAGCCAGCGCGGCCGCACCATCACCCACGGTTTCCACTTCGAATTCCCGGCCGGTGAACTGCCGCCGGTGCGCGGCGGCGACGACGCAGACAAGGCGCGCTGGATACCGGTGAGTGAAGCCCTGGACATGGGCCCGCAGCTGTTCGAAGACCACCTGCACATCCTGGAGTATTTCCTCGGCCGCGGCTGACAGGCCCGGCCCCCCCACTGGCGGACAGACCGCTGGTGTCACTCGACGCGAAGGAGCTTCCGTCATGCACTACCTCGATAATCTTCTCCTCAACACCGACAGCTACAAGGCCAGCCATTGGCTGCAGTACCCGCCGGGTACCGATGCCACGTTCTTCTACGTCGAATCACGTGGCGGCCTGCACGATCGCACGGTGTTCTTCGGCCTGCAGGCGATCCTCAAGGACGCGCTGGCACGACCGGTCACCCACGCCGACATCGACGACGCTGCTGCGGTATTCGCCGCCCATGGCGAACCGTTCAACGAGGCCGGCTGGCGCGATATCGTCGACCGGCTTGGCGGCCACCTGCCGGTGCGCATCCGCGCCGTTCCCGAGGGCAGCGTGGTGCCCACCCACCAGGCACTGATGACCATCGAGTCGACCGATCCGGCTGCGTTCTGGGTGCCGTCGTATCTGGAAACGCTGCTGCTGCGCGTGTGGTATCCGGTCACCGTGGCCACCATCAGCTGGCACGCACGGCAGACCATCGCCGCGTTCCTGCAGCAGACCAGCGACGACCCGCAAGGGCAGCTGCCGTTCAAGCTGCACGACTTCGGCGCGCGCGGTGTATCGAGCCTGGAATCGGCCGCGTTGGGCGGTGCCGCGCACCTGGTCAACTTCCTCGGCACCGATACCGTGTCGGCGCTGTGCCTGGCACGCGCGCACTACCACGCGCCGATGGCCGGCTATTCGATTCCGGCCGCCGAGCACAGCACCATCACCAGTTGGGGCCGCGAACGCGAGGTGGACGCCTATCGCAACATGCTGCGCCAGTTCGGCAAGCCCGGTTCGATCGTGGCGGTGGTGTCGGACAGCTATGACATCTACCGCGCGATCAGCGAACACTGGGGCACCACCCTGCGCGATGACGTGATCGCGTCGGGCGCCACCCTGGTCATCCGTCCCGACTCGGGTGACCCGGTGGAGGTGGTGGCCGAAAGCCTGCGCCGGCTGGATGAAGCCTTCGGCCACAGCCTCAACGGCAAGGGCTATCGCGTGCTCAACCACGTGCGGGTGATCCAGGGCGATGGCATCAATCCGGACACCATCCGCGCGATCCTGCAGCGCATCACCGACGACGGCTACGCCGTCGACAACGTGGCCTTCGGCATGGGCGGTGCACTGCTGCAGCGGCTGGACCGCGATACGCAGAAGTTCGCGCTGAAGTGCTCGGCCGCACGGGTCGAGGGTGAGTGGATCGACGTCTACAAGGATCCGGTCACCGACGCCGGCAAGGCCAGCAAGCGTGGCCGCATGCGCCTGCTGCGCCGCCTGGACGATGGCAGCCTGCATACGGTGCCACTGCCGGCCAATGGCGACGACACCCTGCCGGACGGCTTCGAGGACGCAATGGTGACCGTGTGGGAGAACGGCCGCCTGCTGCACGACCAGCGGCTGGACGACATCCGCACGCGGGCGGCCGTGGGGCATTGAAGGTGCATCCCGACCGGGGTTGGATCCCGTTGCAGCGCAGCGGGCTCTGCCCCCTGCGCTCTTGACCGGCGCCACCAACAGGTCCACCTTGCACACGCCGAAGGTATCCCTCCCATCGCTGCGGCGCGGGGAGGGATTTAAACGGGAATCCGGTGAAGGCGCCTCGCGCGTCCATTCCGGAGCTGCCCCGCAGCGGTGAATGGAAACGAATCCTGCCAACAGCACTGGGCTCGCGCCTGGGAAGCGGCAGGTAGTAGGTGGGCTGCGGCCCGAGTCCATCAGCCCGAATACCGGCCCCGGCCGGGGGACACGACCGTCCCCTGACTCGACCTGGAATCTCCGCGGGGAGGTTGCCGGGGCCGTCGTCGTCCTGCGCGTGCAGGCGGTGTGGCCGCGCGCGTCCTGTTCACGGTATCCGGCCAGACCCGTTCACCCACGCGCTGATGCATGGGCTACCGCCGTTGCCGGCGGTCCATGCGGTACCTGACGATGACCGAGCTCCAACGCCCCACCCTGACCCTGCCCGCCGACGGCAAGCGCCTGCTGCTGCATTCGTGCTGCGCGCCCTGTTCCGGCGAAGTGATGGAGGCGATCACCGCCTCCGGGATCGACTACGCGATCTTCTTCTACAACCCCAACATCCACCCGGTGAAGGAGTACGAGCTGCGCAAGCAGGAGAACATCCGCTTCGCCGAGCAGCACGGCATTCCTTTCATCGACTGCGACTACGACACCGACAACTGGTTCAGCCGTGCACGCGGCATGGAAAACGAGCCTGAACGCGGCATCCGCTGCACGATGTGCTTCGACATGCGCTTCGAGCGCACTGCGCTGTACGCGCACGAGCACGGCTACGACACCATCAGTTCTTCGCTGGGCATCTCGCGCTGGAAGAACATGGCGCAGATCAACGACTGCGGCATCCGCGCCGCCTCGCGCTATGAAGGCCTGCAGTACTGGGACTACAACTGGCGCAAGGGCGGCGGTGCCAGCCGCATGATCGAGATCAGCAAGCGCGAGCAGTTCTACCAGCAGGAATACTGCGGCTGCGTGTACTCGCTGCGCGATGCCAACCGCCATCGCCGCGAGAATGGCCGCGAGCGGATCAAGATCGGCCTGTTGTACTACGGGCAGGACGCTGGGACGCCGCAGGACGATTGACGTGCAGGCATGGGGCGGCCACGCTGGTCGCCCCTTCTGTTGTACCGGAACTGCCATGACCGCCCTGCCCGCCGATGTCGCCCTGCTGGTGATCGACCTGCAGCCGGACTTCATGCCCGGTGGCGCCCTGGCCTGCGACCAGGGCGATGCGCTGGTGGCACCCATTGCCGATCTGCTGGTGCAGCGCCGCTACCGCACCGTGGTGGCAACACAGGACTGGCACCCGGCCGACCATGCCTCGTTCGCCAGCCAGCACCCCGGCCAACGCCCGTTCGAGACCATCCTGCTGCACGCGCAGCCGCAGACCCTGTGGCCGGACCACTGCGTGCAGGGCAGCGCCGGTGCCGCCCTGCACCCGGGCGTGGACTGGACCGTGGCCGACCTGATCCTGCGCAAGGGCACGCGCCAACAGGTGGATTCGTACAGCGCCTTCCGCGAGAACCACGGCCCCGAGGGCGAGCGCCCGGCCACCGGCCTGGCCGGCTGGCTGCATGAACGCCGCATCCGCGAAGTGCACGTATGCGGCCTGGCCCGTGACTACTGCGTGCTGTGGAGCGCGCAGGACGCGGTGAAGTCCGGCTTCCGGGTGAAGTTCCTGTGGGAGCTGACCAAGCCGGTGACCGAAGCCAACGACGTGATGGTGCGCGAGGCGCTGGGCAAGGCGGGGATCGCGATCGTCTGAGGCGTGACCGCCGGGCATGGCCCGGCGCTACCGCGCACGTCGCTATGCCGCTTGCGCGCTCCTGCCCACAACAACACAATCGATTCATCCAGCCCCCTAACTACGCCCCCCTATAGATCGCGGGACGGCCGAACCGGGGGCTTTTCATTGGATGAAATCAGGATTCGGTAGTGCCGGCCGCTGGCCGGCAGCCCCGGGACCTCTGCAGTGGCCCGCCAAAGCCCGGCACTACCGGATAGCACCCGTGGTAGCGCCGGGCCATGCCCGGCGGACGCGGGATGGGCGATTACCGGAATACCACCGTGCGATGCCCGTTGAGCAGGATGCGGTGCTCCACATGGCGGCGAACCGCGCGCGCCAGCACCAGCGATTCGGTATCGCTGCCCAGCCGCACCAGTTCACGCGGTGCCATCGCGTGGTCCACGCGGGCCACGTCCTGTTCGATGATCGGGCCTTCGTCCAGGTCCTCGGTGACGTAGTGCGCGGTGGCGCCGATGATCTTGACCCCACGCGCGTGTGCCTGGTGGTACGGCTGCGCGCCCTTGAAGCTGGGCAGGAAGCTGTGGTGGATGTTGATCGCACGGCCGGCCAGCGCGCGGCACAGCGTGGGTGACAGGATCTGCATGTAGCGCGCCAGCACCACCAGGTCGATGCGCTCGCGCTCGACCAGGTCGATGATCTGCTGCTCCTGCACCGCGCGTGTAACGGCGGTCACCGGCAGGTGGTGGAACGGCACCTGGTAGGACGCCGCCAGCGGCGCAAAGTCGGCGTGGTTGGACGCCACTGCTGCGATGTCCACCTTCAGCTGGCCGCTGTGGGCGCGGAACAGCAGGTCGTTGAGGCAATGCCCCTGTTTGCTGACCAGCACCAGCAGCCGCGCGCGGCGTCGGCCATCGTGCAGCTGCCAGTCCATGCCGAAGCCTTCGGCAAGCGTGGCCATGGCGGCGTGCACGGTCTCCAGCGGCAGGCCGGCATCGCGGTCGAAGTGCACGCGCAGGAAGAAGCGGCCACTCTCCTCATCACCGAACTGCTGGGCGTCGAGGATGTTGCAGCCGTGGTCGAACAGCAGGCCGGACACGCGGTAGACGATGCCGGTGCGGTCGGGGCAGGACAGGGTAAGAATGGAATCGGGGCGCATCGCCACAGTGTAGGGCAGCGCCCTGCCCAGCGGCCGGATGATCACGGGTGCAACCGACCTGCTTGGTTCAGTACCAAGCGATACTTGGACCTTCCCGTGGCAAGCTGGTCGGTCATGAACCTGTTGCAACTGATCCGCAGCTTCACCCGCACCGCAGAGACCGGCAGCATTGCCGCCGCGGCCCGCATCCTTGGCATCAGCGCCACCGCGGTCGGCCAGAACATCAACCGGCTGGAGGCCCATCTGGGCGTACGGTTGCTGAACCGGAGTACGCGGCAGCTGGCCCTCAGCGAGGCCGGCGCGCTGTACCTGGCGCAGGTGCGCCACATCGAAGCCGACCTGGCGCGTGCGCAGGCCATGGTCACCGCCGGCGACATCGAACCGGCCGGGCCACTGCGCATCGCCAGCAGCAGCGCGTTCGGTCGCCACGTGCTGGCACCGTTGCTGCCTTCACTGCAGCAGCGCTACCCGCAACTGCAGCTGGAGCTGCGCCTGACCGACCGCGCCGTGCAACATGGCCCGGAAGCGGTGGATGCCAGCATCCGCATCGGGGCGCAGCTGGAAGATGGCGTGGTCGCGCGGCAACTGGCACGCGTACCGTTCGTCTTCTGCGCCTCGCCGGCCTACCTGAAGGCGCACGGCACCCCGCAGCAGCCTTCCGATCTGGGCGGTCATCGCGGGTTGCTGCACCGCTTCCCCACCGATGGCCGGCCATTGCGCTGGGGCCTGCTGAAGGACGGCCAGCGCGTGGACGCCGCGCTGCCACCGAGCATGGTCTGCGATGACATCGATGCGCTGGCGACGCTGGCGGCGGCCGGTGCCGGCATCACCCGGCTGGCCGCATTCGTGGCCGAGCCGTACCTGCGCGAGGGTCGCCTGCAGGCGGTGTTCGACGCCGACACCGCGTGGCGCCCGGAACCGATGGAGGTCTACTTCTGCGTCAGCGACCGCCGCGATTTCACCGCCAAGATCCGCGCGCTGTTCGAACACCTTCAGGCCGGCATCGCGCCGGCCTGGCGGGTGTGAGCCTCAGCGCGTCTTGAACACGCCGCGCGCATCGCGCGGCTCGCAGCGCAGGTACTGTGGCGCCGGTTCCACGCTGTCGCGCAATGCGGCAGCGGCATGCCACGGCCAGCGCGGGTCGTAGAGGATGCCGCGCGCCAGGGCCACGGCATCGGCGTGGCGGTGGCGCAGGATCGATTCGGCCTGCTCGGGCTCGGTGATCATGCCCACGGCGATGACCGGCATGCGCACCTTGGCCTTGATCGCTGCCGCGAACGGCACCTGGTAGCCCGGACCGACGGTGATCTTCTGGCGTTCGTCCAGGCCACCGCTGGAGACATGCAGGAAATTGCAGCCGCGCGCGTCCAGCACCTGGGCCAGCGCTTCGCTCTGCACCAGATCCCAGCCGCCATCGACCCAGTCGCTGGCGGAGATGCGCACGCCCACGGCGACCTTGTCCGATACCGCCGCACGCACGGCGTCGAACACTTCCACCAGCAGGCGCAGGCGGTTCGGCAATGAGCCACCGTAGCCATCGGTACGGCGGTTGCTCAGCGGCGACAGGAACTGGTGCAGCAGGTAGCCGTGGGCGGCATGCAGCTCGATCAGCTCGAAGCCCAGGCGCTCGGCACGCACCGCACTGGCGGCGAAGGCGGCGACGACCTCGGCGATGCCGGCCTCGTCCAGTTCCTGCGGCGCCGGGTCGGCGGCGTGGAACGGCAGCGGCGACGGCGCCACGGTGGCCCAGCCACGTGCATCATCGGCCGCCAGTTGGCCACCGCCGTCCCAAGGGCGGTTCACCGAGGCCTTGCGACCGGCATGGCCGAGCTGGATGCCCAGCGGCATCGGCGACCAGCGGCGGACGCTGGCCAGTACCTGTGCCAACGCGGCCTCGGTGCCGTCATCCCAAAGGCCCAGGTCGGCCCAGCTGATGCGGCCGCGCGGCTCGACCGCGGTGGCTTCCAGGATCAGCAGGCCGGCGCCGGATTGCGCGAGGTTGCCCAGGTGCATGGCATGCCAGTCGCTGGCGCGGCCGTCTTCGGCGGAGTACTGGCACATCGGCGCGACGACGATGCGGTTGGACAGGGTCAGGGGGCCGAACGAGATCGGCGAAAACAGCTGGCTCAAGACAGTGATGGACGACGTAGGGGATGCGTATTGCACCGCCGCACGGCTCGCGGATCAACCATCTGGATGGATCGCTGTTTCGTGTGACGTGCAGCAGCCGAGCGTGCGCCCGGTTCTACAGAAGCTCTCGCCCCTTGTAGAGCCGAGCCCGTGCTTGGCTCAGCGCGCAGCCCACGTGGCCAGCGCTTCAGCGCAGTCCCGCTCATCCTTGAACAACAGCAGGTCGTCGGCTCGGGTGCGGCCTCGGTTCAGCGCCGCTACCGGCAACCCCGCCTTCGCGGCCGCCTGCACGAAGCGGAAGCCGGAATAGACCATCAGCGACGAGCCCACCACCAGCACGGCGTCGGCCTGCTGCAGGTGATCGTGCACCGCCGCCACCCGTTCACGCGGCACGTTCTCGCCGAAGAACACCACATCCGGCTTCAGCAGGCCGCCGCAGTAAGGGCAATCGGGCACCACGAACGTGGAGAAATCGGTCTCCAGATCGGCATCGCCATCGGGCGCGATACCGGCCTCCAGCGCATCCCAGCCCGGATTGGCGTCCAGCAGCCGCTGCTGGAAATCCTCGCGGCCACTGCGGCGCTCACAGCCCATGCAGCGCACCCGGTCCAGGCGGCCATGCAGGTCGATCACCTTGTGGCTGCCGGCGCGCTGGTGCAGGCCGTCCACGTTCTGGGTCAGCAGCACCTGCAGCTTGCCGTTGTTTTCCAGGGCGGCCAGGGCCTGGTGGCTGCCGTTGGGCCGGGCCAGGCCGAAGCGCGGCCAGCCCAGCAGGCTGCGCGCCCAGTAACGCTGGCGGGTACCCGCTTCGCCCATGAACGCCTGATAGGTCACCGGCGGCGTGCGCTTCCACTGGCCGTCGCTATCGCGGTAATCGGGGATGCCCGAGGCGGTGCTGCAACCGGCGCCGGTCAGCACGAACAGGCGCTGGGCGCGGTCGATGAAGTCGGTCAGTGGCGGGGTCATGGCTGCCAGATGGGGGCGCCGCAGCGCCCCCGCAAGCGCCGGTCGGTTGTCCGGGTCAGGCCGCCGGCAGCGGCGGCACCGCGATCGGGTGGCCTTCCTCGTCCAGCGCGATCATCACGAAGTGGCCGCGGGTGCACAGCTTGCGCTCGCCGCTGTGCAGGTCTTCGGCGACCAGTTCCACCTCCACCTTCATCGAGCTGCGGCCGACTTCGACGATGCGGCCGATGGTTTCCACCATC
This sequence comes from Stenotrophomonas sp. YJH_SMC_120, assembly GCF_059368675.1. Taxonomy (NCBI): domain Bacteria; kingdom Pseudomonadati; phylum Pseudomonadota; class Gammaproteobacteria; order Lysobacterales; family Lysobacteraceae; genus Stenotrophomonas; species Stenotrophomonas sp. YJH_SMC_120. The sequence goes on along the minus strand of NZ_JCAFRY010000011.1, from coordinate 28,041 downwards.
TGGCCGATGCGGATCGGCAGTTTGAAGTCGACCTGGTCGCTGCGCGCGGTCACCACGGTACGGCGCGAGTAGCGGGCGGCGGCCAGGAACGCGGCCTTGTCCATCCACGCCAGTGCCTGGCCACCGAACAGGGTGCCGAGGTGGTTGGTGTGGTTGGGGAAGACGATTTCGGCCATGCGCACTTCGATGGGCGGCACGGTCTCGGGGATCGGGGTCATGGGGGAGCTTCGGTGTGGGGTGCTGCGGATTCTAAGCGACCGGCGTGACGGCCATCGGAATGCACGTGCAACGGTCACCCGGCAGCGGTGCCTGCGCAGGCCGCGCCTGCAGCAGGCGTTACACTGCGCCACGCCCACTGCCAGGATCCCCCATGCCCGCCACTTCCGACCTGCTGGCCTTTGCGCTGGTTTCGCTGGCCATGGTGCTCACGCCCGGGCCGAACATGATCTACGTCATCTCGCGCTCGATCTGCCAGGGGCCGATGGCGGGACTGATCTCGCTGGGCGGGGTGGCGCTGGGCTTCGTGTTCTACATGCTGTGCGCGGCACTGGGCATCACCGCCCTGCTGATGACCGTGCCGTTCGCCTACGACGCGCTGCGCATCGGTGGCGCGCTGTACCTGATGTACCTGGCCTGGCAGGCGCTCAAGCCCGGTGGCCGTTCGCCGTTCGCGGTGCGCGAACTGCCGCAGGACAGCCCGCGCAAGCTGTTCACGATGGGATTCCTGACCAATCTGCTGAACCCGAAAGTGGCGGTGATGTACCTGTCGCTGCTGCCGCAGTTCCTGCACCCGGACAGCGAAGGCAGCGTGCTGATGCAGTCGATCGTGCTGGGCTCCACCCAGATCCTGGTCAGCGTCAGCGTGAACGGCATGATCGCGCTGACCGCCGGCAGCATCGCCGGCTTCCTGGCCGCACGCCCGACCTGGCAGATGGTGCAGCGCTGGCTGATGGGCACGGTGCTGGCCGGACTGGCGGTGCGCATGGCGGTGGAAGGGCGGCGCTGATCGCGGCGTGCCCTCCAGGCGATACGCCCGGCCCCGTAATCAGAACAGTTCAGCGTGGTAGAAGCTCGGTTGTGCCGACCAGGCCTTGATATCGCCACATTGCGGCACGCTGGTGTAGTACAGGCGGATAGGAATGGCAGAGACCTTCGCACTCATCAGCATCGCGTAGGTCGCCTTGCAGACCTCCGGCGGCATGCTGAAGTCGCCTTTGCTGACGATGTTGCAGACCGCGTGGATGGGCGAGACGGTGGTCGCCACGAACACCTTGCCGCTGGCGTCGATGGAAACGTTGGTCACCTTGGAATCGCAGTTCGTGCCATGGGCGAGGGACGGACAGGCGACCAGGACGGCGAACAGTCCTCCCGTCCACCCACGAAACACGGTCCTGCGGGTTGCTGTTCCAGGCACTGCAGTCTCCATTGCGACCTCCGGGGTCCATTCAGTTGCGCCACCATGGCAGGACCACGCGCACGGGAACCCGGCGCTGGGATTGTCCACGCGTCATTCCTGCAGTGGCATCCCCTCTTCCTCCCCAGGCCCGGCATGGATGCGAAGCACCGCCACCACTGGCGTCCAGCGAGAATAGCTCATCCTTCTGATGCGCAACGAAAAACCCCGGCATTGGCCGGGGTTCTTCGTTGCGACAGGCCGGGCCGGTTCGATCAGAAGTTCATGTCGAAGGCGACTTCGCCCTGCACGCCGACCTGGTAGGCCGAGACGCGGCGTTCGAAGAAGTTGGTCAGTTCCTGCACGTCCTGCAGTTCCATGAACGGCAGCGGGTTGCGCACGTTGTACTTCTTTTCCATGCCCAGCTTGGCGAAGTGCTGGTCGGCACAGTGCTGCAGGTACTGGCGCATGTCGCGGGTGGAGATGCCGGCCACGCCGCCGGACAGCACGTCCTCGGCGAACTGCACTTCGCATTCGATGGCCTCGGCCAGCATGTCGTAGACCTGCTGCTTCATCTCTTCGTCGAACAGGTCCGGTTCTTCCTCACGCACCACGCGCACCGACTCGAACGCGAACTCCATATGTGCGCTCTCGTCGCGGAACACCCAGTTGGTGCCCGAGGCCAGGCCCGGCAGCAGGCCGCGCGAACGGAAGTAGTACACGTAGGCAAAGGCCGCGAAGAAGAACAGGCCTTCGATGCAGGCGGCGAAGCAGATCTGGTTGAGCAGGAACTGGCGGCGCTGTTCGCGGGTCTCGATGCGGGTCAGGCTCTGGATCGAGTCGATCCACTTGAAGCAGAAATCGGCCTTCTTCTTGATCGAGTCGATGTTCTCCACCGCCGAGAACGCCTTGGCGCGCTCTTCCGGATCCGGCAGGTAGTTGTCGAGCAGGGTCAGGTAGAACTGCACGTGCAGCGCTTCTTCATACAGCTGGCGCGACAGGTACATGCGCGCTTCCGGCGCATTGAGATGCTGGTACAGGTTCAGCACCAGGTTGTTGGAGACGATCGAGTCGCCGGTGGCGAAGAACGCGACCAGGCGGTGGATCAGGTGGCGCTCGCCCGGCGACATCTTGCTGTGCAGGTCGGTGATGTCGATCTGGAAGTTGATCTCTTCCACCGTCCAGGTGTTCTTGATCGCGTTCCGGTACATGTCATAGAACTGCGGGTAGCGCATCGGGCGCAGGGTCAGTTCAAAACCGGGATCGAGCAGCATCTGCTTGGGCTTGTCGGCCATGGGTGTTTCCTTGAATTCCTGGGTGAGCCGCCGGGCGTGGCCCGGCGCTACCGTGGGTGTTTTTCCGCAGCCGAGCATGGCTCGGCTCTACAGGTGCGAGGTGTTCGAGTGCCGACCAACGGTCGGCACCCACCGCGCGGTGTGTTACTGGCAGGCCTCGCAGGCTTCCGGGTTTTCCAGCGAGCAGGCGATGGCTTCGTCCGGGCTGAATACCTTGGCCGGGGCCGCAGCGCTCACCGTGGTCTTGGCGATCTTGGTGGCCGGGCGCGAACGCAGGTAGTAGGTGGTCTTGATGCCCTGCTTCCAGGCGTACATGTACATGGAGGACATCGCGCCGATGTTCGGGCTTTCCATGAACAGGTTGAGCGAGGCCGACTGGTCGATGAAGGCGCCACGCTCGGCGGCCATGTCGATCAGCGAACGCATCGGCAGTTCCCACGCGGTGCGGTAGACCTCGCGCAGCGTTTCCGGAATCTGCGCCACGCCGGCGATGGAACCTTCGGCCAGCTTGATGGCATCGCGCATTTCCGGCGTCCACAGGCCCAGCTTCTTCAGCTCGTTCACCAGGTAACGGTTGACCTGCAGGAAGTCACCGGACAGGGTTTCGCGCTTGAACAGGTTGGACACCTGCGGCTCGACGCACTCGTAGCAGCCGGCGATCGAGGCGATGGTCGCGGTCGGCGCAATCGCGATCATCAGCGAATTGCGCAGGCCGTGTTCCTTGATGCGGGCGCGCAGGGCGTCCCAGCGTGCGGTGTCTTCCGGCACCACGTTCCAGGCGTCGAACTGCAGTTCGCCACTGGCGGCGCGGGTGTCGTTGAACGACGGGTGCTTGCCACGTTCCTGGGCCAGCTCGCAGGAGGTTTCCAGCGCGTGGAAGTAGATCGCTTCGGCAATCTTCTTCGACAGGGCGCGGGCTTCGGCGCTGTCGAACGGCAGGCGCTTGCGGAAGAACACGTCCTGCAGGCCCATGCAGCCCAGGCCGACCGGACGCCAGCGCAGGTTGGCGCGGCGGGCGGTTTCGATCGGGTAGAAGTTCAGGTCGATGACGCGGTCGAGCTGGCGCACGGCCAGGCGCACGGTCTCGGCCAGCTTCTCGAAATCGAACTCGTTGTGCTCGTCGAAGTGGTTGCCCAGGTTGATCGAACCCAGGTTGCACACCGCGGTTTCATCGTTGGAGGTGACTTCCAGGATTTCCGTGCACAGGTTGGACAGGTGGATCACGTTGCCCGGACGCAAGGTCTGGTTGCTGGCGCGGTTGCACTTGTCCTTGAAGGTCATCCAGCCGTTGCCGGTCTCGGCCAGCGTACGCATCATGCGGGCGTACAGCTTGCGGGCAGAGATGGTGCGGTTGGCCTTGCCCTGGGCTTCGGCCTGCAGGTAGGCGGCCTCGAAGGCTTCGCCGAACAGGTCGGTGAACTCCGGCACGACGCGCGGATCGAACAGCGACCATTCCTGGTCGGCTTCGACGCGCTTCATGAACAGGTCCGGCACCCAGTTGGCCAGGTTCAGGTTGTGCGCGCGGCGGGCTTCGTCACCGGTGTTGTCACGCAGCTCGAGGAAGTCCTCGATGTCGGCGTGCCAGGTTTCCAGGTACACGCAGGCCGCGCCCTTGCGCTTGCCACCCTGGTTCACCGCGGCCACGGACGAATCCATGGTCTTCAGCCACGGCACGATGCCGTTGGAGTGGCCGTTGGTCGACTTGATGAGCGAACCACGCGAACGCACGCGGGTGTAGCTGACGCCGATGCCGCCGGAGAACTTCGACAGCTGGGCGATGTCGCCGTACTTGGAGTAGATCGATTCCAGCGAGTCCTGCGGCGAGTCCAGCAGGAAGCACGAGGACAGCTGCTCGTGGGTGGTGCCGGAATTGAACAGGGTCGGGCTGGACGGCAGGTAGTCCAGGTTGCCCATGCGCTTGTACAGCGCCAGGGTCTCGGACACGTCCTCGCTCAGCGCGCTGGCGATGCGCAGGAAGAACTGCTGCGGGGTCTCGATCACCTTGCGGGTGTGCGGGTGGCGCAGCAGGTAACGGTCGTACAGGGTACGCAGGCCGAAGTAATCGAAGTTCAGGTCCAGCGAGATGTCGATGGCATCGTTGAGCTTGCGCGCGTTGGTCTGCACGAAGTTCAGCAGGCGGTCGTTGATCAGGCCGACTTCATGGCCACGGCTGACCGACTGCGAGAAGGCGTAGATTTCCTGGCCCGAGACTTCCTTGGCAATGTAGTTAGCCAGCAGGCGCGCAGCAAGGCGGCCGTACTCGGGCTCTTCACCGATCAGCAGGGCGGCGGTGCGGATGGACAGTTCGTCCAGCTCGCGGGTGGTGGCGCCGTTGTACAGGCCGGAAATGGTGCGGGTGGCCACGCGCATCGGATCGACGGCGTGCAGGCCTTCGGAGGAACGCTGCACCGCGCGCACGATCTTGTTCAGGTCCACCAGTTCGGTGGTCCCGTTGCGCTTGGTCACACTCATCGCGTTGGCCGTCGGCGGCGACGTCAACAGGAACTCGCTTTCCTTCTCGATGGTGGCGCTGGATTCGGTGCTCACGGCGTATGTCCTCTTGGCGTGATTGGGGGTGCTCGATGCATCGGGGTGACGCAGCCCGGGACATGACGGCCCAGGATGGCAGGACGGCGTCGCAGGGAATGAGACCCTGCGCCTGCCACTGCCGTTGACGATCGCGGATGGGTGCTGCTGCCAACCCCCAGACTTGGGGTTGCTGCGACCGACGGCCACAAGATAGTGGGGGTAATGGGGTCCGTCAACGCCAAATGTAGTGAAATTCGGCAATCCCTTGCGCCGCAAGGATCGTGCCACCGGCGTCCGGATCAGACGCTTCAGACCTGCCGGAACGGGCTGCGCAGTCAAGCCCGAAAGGCGTCATTGCGGTGGTACAACGCACCGCGAAAACGGAACAATGACAGCTTCACATGACAGTGATGAAACTGGCTAGGGACAACCCTGTGGATAGGTGGTGGGCAGCCGGTGGGAATCCGGTGGACGCCGGGACCGCCCGCCGGGCAGCGACGCGAGGCTGCATGTGCCGGCCAGGCCGGAGGAGCGGCCGCAGGGAAACGCCATTGCACCCTTCCCCCCGATCATTGCCGGCCAGCGGCCGGGACTACCGGAATCCCAGGGTGGTCGTGCCGGCCGCTGGCCGGCAACGCACGCCCTCAGGCCCCCTCACGCCCGGTGTGGGGTACCCAGGTACTCGGCGCTCTGCATTTCGATCAGGCGCGAGGCGGTGCGTTCGAAGGCACCTTGCAGGCGCTGGCCGGTGTACAGCTCGACCGGCGAGGTGCTGGCGGTGCAGACCAGGTTGACGTGGCGGTCGTACAGCTCGTCGATCAGGTTGACGAAGCGGCGCGCGGCATCTTCGTTCAGGCGGTCGAAGGCGGGAATGCCGCCCAGCAGCACCGTGTTGAACTCGTGCGCGATCTCAATGTAATCCGAGGGCCCGCGCGGGCCTTCGCACAGCGCGGCGAAATCGAACCAGGCGATGCTCTTGCCACGGCCGCGCACCGGAATCTTGCGGCCCTCGATCTCGATGTTGCCGGGCTTGGCCGGCTGGCCGCCGCTCAGCTCGTTCCAGCGCGTGGCCAGCCACTCATCGCTGTCGGCCGCCAGCGGTGCGCGGTATACCGGCGAGCGGGTCAGCGCGCGCATGCGGTAATCCTCGGTACCTTCGGCGTACAGCTCGACGCAGAAGCGCTGCAGCAGGCCAATGGCCGGCAGGAAGCTCTCGCGCTGCAGGCCGTTGAGGTACAGGTTCTCCACTGCGGTGTTGGAGGTGGTGACCAGGGTCACGCCCTCGGCGAACAGGCGCTCCAGCAGCCGCGCCAGCAGCATCGCATCGCCGATGTCGGTGACGAAGAACTCGTCCAGCACCAGCACGCGCAGGTTGCTGCGCCATTCCTGGGCGATCTTCGCCAGCGGGTCGCTCTGGCCCTGGTGCTCGCGCAGGCGCTCGTGGACGCTGCGCATGAAGCGATGGAAGTGAGTGCGGTACTTCTGCTTGATCGGCAGTCCGTCATAGAACAGGTCGACCAGGAAGGTCTTGCCGCGGCCGACGCCGCCCCAGAAGTACAGGCCCTTCACCGGCTCGGGCTTCTTCCAGAACGAGGACAGGCGGTCCAGCCAGCCGTCCTCGGCGCTGTCCAGCAGGCCCAGGTGGATGCGGTCCAGCTCGGCCAGCGCCGCATGCTGGGCCGGGTCGTTCTGCCAGTCGCCACGGGCAACCCCTTCCGCGTACCGCTGCGACGGGGTCAGTTCCACGTCGCTCATGCCGCCGCGCCCAGCCAGTGCTTGACGCCGTGGGTCAGCGCGCCGCGCAGGTCGATCAGCTTGCGGTGGAAGAAATGGCTGGTCTCGGGCATGCGCACCAGCTCATGCGGGAAATCCAGCGAGTCCAGCCACTGGTAGACGGCCTGCGGGTCGACGATCTCGTCCTGCTCGCCCTGGATCACCAGCCAACGGGCCGGCGGTGCGATGCCGTCGAAGTCCCAGCGGCCGGCCGGCGGCGCGATCGAGATCAGCGCTTCCGGCTGCAAGTCGGCCGCGGCCTTCAGTGAAACGAACGCGCCGAAGCTGAAACCGGCCAGCCACAGGCGGTCGTCCGGACGCTGGCTGCGCACCCAGGCGGCGACGGCCTTCAGGTCGTCCTGCTCGCCCACGCCATGGTCGAACTCACCGGCCGAACCACCCACGCTGCGGAAGTTGAAGCGCACCGTGGCGATGCCCAGCTCGCGCAGGGTGGTGGCGGTCATGGTGACCACTTTGTTGTGCAGGGTGCCCCCTTCGGTGGACAACGGGTGGCAAATGATGGCCACGATCGGCTGCACCGGCGCATCGGCCTTGGGCAGGTCGACGACCACTTCCAGCGGGCCGGCCGGGCCGTCCAGTTCAAGGCAGGCGGTTTCGCCGGGGGCAACGGGGAACAAGGGCTTGTGCATGGCACCATGATACCGTCCCCCGCCCCTGCCCTGTGCCCGCCCCATGCTCTACCTGTCTTTGGCCGTGATCTGCAGCGTGCTGGTTTCGGTGTTGTTGAAGGTGGCCGGACGCCGCCAGCTGGATGTTTCGCAGATGGTCACCTGGAACTATCTGGTGGCGGCAACGCTCACCGCCGTGGTGCTGCAGCCGCCGCTGGATTCGCTGCGCGCGCCGCACGCGCCGTGGCTGTCATTGCTGGCGCTGGCGGTGGTGCTGCCCTCGATTTTCCTGGTGCTGGGCCGCGCGGTGGCGGTGGCCGGCATCGTCCGCAGCGACGTGGCGCAGCGGCTGTCGCTGCTGCTGTCATTGGCCGCCGCCTTCCTGTTCTTCGGCCAGACTGCCACGCCGTGGAAGCTGGCCGGGCTCGGCCTGGGCCTGCTGGCGATGGTGGCGATCAGCCTGCGCCCACGCGGGCCGGTGGTCGCGTCCTCGCCCGGCGGCTGGGGCTGGCTGCTGGGGGTATGGGCTGGGTTTGCGGTGGTGGACGTGCTGCTCAAGCAGGTGGCGCTGTCCGGCACGCCGTCGATGGCGGCGGTGCTGGCCAGCTTCAGCGTGGCCTTCGTGCTGATGCTGGCGCTGCAGCTGTGGCGGCATGCGCGTGGCCGCAGCCGGCTGGCCTGGCGCAACCTGGGCGCGGGCGCGCTGCTGGGCCTGCTCAATGGCGGCAACATTCTCTTCTATGTGCACGCGCACCAGTCGATGCCGGACAGCCCGGCCACCGTGTTCGCCGGCATGAACATCGGCGTGGTGGTGCTGGGCGCGCTGGTGGGCGTGTTCGCCTTCGGCGAGGCGACCACCCGGTGGAACCGCGCCGGCCTGGCGCTGGCGGTGCTGGCGATCGGGTTGATCGCCTGGGGGTGAGCGTTGGTTGCGGCGGGCCATTTCCGCGCCCGCGGTGGGATGTCACTTTTCTTTTCGCGCGAAAAGAAAAGTAACCAAAAGAAACGCGCCGCCAGCCGCGAGCCGGTGCTGTGCACCGGTTCCCTGCGCTTCTCGGTGAATCAGGGGACGGCGCCGAACTCGCTGCGCTCAAACATCGGCGCCTCTTCGCCCCTGATTCACCTGCGATGCTCGGCTCGCTTGAAGACGGAGTGGAAGATCAAAAGCAACGGCAGGATCCGTGCCGATCAAGGTCCCGCCCAGAGCAGGTCCCCGCCGAACCTTATCTGTCGAAACCCAACAACAGCGGGTCGTGGTCGGAGCTGCGCCACGGGCCCTGCACGTTGCGGCCCTGGTAGCCGCTGGCATCCTGCTCGTCGGCGTTGCTGTGCCACTCGGCGGCACCGCGCAGGCGCTTGGCCATGCCCGGGCTCAGCAGCGCGTGGTCGAGGCGGCCGGTATAGCCGTTGTAGACGTAGCTGTAGGGATGCTCGATCTTGGCGACCTTGAACGCGTCCTGCCAGCCCAGGTCATGCAGGGTGCGGATCGGGTCTTCCATCGCGTAGGCATTGAAATCGCCGAGCAGCACCGCGTCCTTTGCACCGGTACCGGTCGGGTCGGTCTGCAGCCAGGCGTGCAGCTGCTGCGCCGAGGTCACGCGGGTGGCGTTCCAGCAGCCCTGGTTGTCGTTTTGGTCGGCGTCGGCACCGGCGGCGTCGCGGCAGCCCTTTGACTTGAAGTGGTTGGCCACCACCACGAACGGCGCGCCCTGCTTGCCCTGGAAGGCCTGCGCCAGCGGCACGCGGCTGTGCTCGACGAAGGGGCCACCGGTCAGCGTGGCCGGCTTGCCCACCGGCTGCAGGCGCGCGCTGCGGTAGATGATGCCGACCCGGATCGGGTTGTCACCGGGGCCGTTGCCCGCGTCGACAAAGCGCCAGTCGCCCTGCGCGCCACGGTCGCGGTTGAGCGCATCGACCAGTTCGGCGATGGCCGACTGCGGGCCGTAGCCGTCGTTCTCCAGCTCCATCAGCGCGGCGACATCGGCGCCCAGCGCGTTGACCGTGGTGACCAGCTTGGCCATCTGCGCCTTGTGTTCCTGCAGCGTGCGTGCGCCGCGCAGGGTCGGGAAGCCACCGCCCTGGCCGTCGCCGTTGAAGAAGTTCTCCAGGTTGAAGGCCGCCACATGCAGGTTGCCCGGCACGGTCGGCACCGCCGGGCGCTTCAGCTCCGGCAGCTTCAGCGCGCCTTCGACCTGCAGGCGCGGATGGCCATGCGCATCCATGCGCACGATGCCCTGCACATCGCGCAGCTGCATGCCGGTGCGCAGCACCGGGTTGCCCGGCAGGTAAGCCACGCTGGCCGGGTCGCGGGCATCGCTGCCATCTTCCAGCACCAGGCGGCGGCGCTGGTTGTCGGCCATCACCTGCTCATAGCCGGCAGTGCCCGGCGTGGCCACTTCGGTCGGCTGCCAGAGGCGGCCATCGAAGGCCACGGTGAGCTGGCCGAAGCGCTCCAGGCCGTCGGTACCGGCCAGGGTCAGCGGTGCGGCGATGCGCACGCGCTGGCCATCCAGTGCACGCCAGTCGGCCGGCGCGGCGGTCAGCACCACGGTGGCGCTGCTGCGCGCAGCGGAGGGCGCCGCGGCCGGTGCGGCCTGCGGCTGGGCCTGGGCAAAGGCGCCGGCCGGCAGCAGCAGGGACAGGGCAAGGGCGAGGGAACGGCGGCGCATCGGCGGGCGACTCCATGGAAGAGGCGCACAGACTAACCTTGAAATGCGAAACCCCAGCGACGCGCGCGGTTTTGGCCTTGGCCGGCAAAGCCGCCGGTGGCAGACGGAGAACGACCGCGGCGATTGGGGCGACCGGCGGGTAGAGTCGACTGTTAATCGACTATCGCGCGCAGCGCGGGCTTTTTCGGTGGCGTTGGGAAGAGCAGTCGACCAACAGTCGACTCTACCCCCGTTCCGCGGTTCCGCCATCCCGTTCGGCGGTTCCATGTTCCGACGTTTCCGACGTTTCCGCCGTTTCGCGGTTTGGCCGTCCCGGCGCCTACTTCAGGTTGCCCAGCATCCAGTCCACGGTGGCGTGGATCTGTTCCTCGGTCAGCGCCGGGTTGCCACCCTTGGGCGGCATGATGCCGCCATCCGGGCCGGTGTAGCCCTCGATGGCGTGCTTGTAGAGGGTGTCCTTGCCCTGCGCGATGCGCTTGTCCCAGTGCGAATGGTCCAGCGTCGGCGCCATGCCCACGCCGGTGGTGTGGCAGGCCGTGCACAGGTTGTCGAAGATGACCTTGCCGTCCTTGGTGCCACCGTAGGCCACCTGCGAGGCGGCCTTGGCCAGCGCGGCGGCCTTGGCCGCTGCCTGCGCGGCGGCGCCGGTGCTGCCGGCATAGACCGCGCCGGTGGGCGAAATGCGCTGTTCGGTGCGCTTGGCCGCCGTCGGCGACACCTCGGGCGGAATCCGGGTGTGGATGTAGGCGGCAAGGAGGATGAGGCCGAGGGTGATGGTCGCCAGCAGCGCGATCACCATGGAGAAGCGTTTCAGGAACTCCAGATCGTAATTCCGCACTCTTCGTTACCCCTGGCTGATAGTCGTTGGACCACGGCTGAGCGACTGCGTGATGGACCGAGTATAGAACGCGCTTTGCGTGCGACAACAGGCGTCACTGCTGGTGCGGCGCAACATGCCGGCCCGGTAGTGCCGGCCGCTGGCCGGCATCGCCATCCCGCCGGATGGATCGTGCAGAAGCCGGCCAGCGGCCGGCTCTACCACGTTACCGGGCGCCGATTGCGCGCAGGCAGAAGCTGCAGATCGCATCCACCAGCGCGTCTTCGTCGCGGTGCGCTTCGCGGCTGGGTGCGGTCGGGCCGACCATCGCCTCGGTGAAGGCGCCGACCAGGCAGGCGGCGGCCACATGCGCGTCCTGCGCCGGCAGCTCACCGGCGGCCACGCCCTCCTCCACCAGCCGCAGGAACACGTCGCCGAAGGCGCGACGACCACGCATGCGCTCAGCCTCCACGTCCGGATCGACCGGTTCGACGATGAAGGCATGCGCCAGCCCCGGCCCGGCCAGGGCGCGGCGAACGAAGGCGGTGATCGCCAGCCGCAGGCGCTCGCTGGCCACCTCCGGACCACTGGCGATGCGCTCCATGATCGCGACCTCGTGGGCCACCGCGGCGTTGAGCACCTCCACGAACAGCTCGGCCTTGGACGGGAAATGGCGATAGATCAGGCCGGTGGATACCCCCGCCTGGGTCGCCACGGCGGTCACCGGGGCGTTGCGCCAGCCGCCGGTGGCGACCAGCTCACGGGTGGCCAGCAGGATCCGTTCACGGGCCCCGGCCAGGCGTTCTTCCATCAGTGCAGAGCGTTTGTAGGCCATGTTTTGATTCTGGTTTCAATTTTTGAATTTGTATTCACTTCTTATCCGAACCCCGCTACGCTGGGGTCCAATCGCCCGTGCGGGCAGCGGTCCTGCAGACCGCCGCCCGCTTTCCCGCCGGGTGCGTCCATTTCCTGCCATCCCGTCGTGGAGCCACCACAATGCACGTGCCATCCCTGAACTTCGACCTTGGCGAAGACATCGACCTGCTGCGCCAGAGCGTGGCCCATTTTGCCGCCGCCGAGGTCGCACCGCTGGCCGCCGAGGCCGATGCCAGCAACCAGTTCCCGCTGGCCCTGTGGCCGAAGCTGGGCGAACAGGGCCTGCTCGGCCTCACCGTGGAAGAAGCATACGGCGGCACCGGCATGGGCTACCTGGCCCACGTGGTGGCGATGGAAGAAATCTCGCGTGCCTCCGGCGGCATCGGCCTGTCCTATGGCGCGCACTCCAACCTGTGCGTGAACCAGCTGCGCAAGAACGGCAACGAAGAACAGAAGCAACGCTTCCTGCCCGGCCTGTGCGACGGCAGCCTGGTCGGCGCGCTGGCAATGAGCGAGCCGGGTGCCGGTTCGGACGTGGTGTCGATGAAGCTGCGCGCCGACAAGCGCGGCGACCGCTACGTGCTCAACGGCAACAAGATGTGGATCACCAACGGCCCGGATGCGGACGTGCTGGTGGTCTATGCCAAGACCGACATGGACGCCGGCGCCAAGGGCATCACCGCGTTCCTGGTCGAGAAGGGCATGAAGGGCTTCTCCACCGCGCAGAAGCTGGACAAGCTGGGCATGCGTTCCTCGCCCACCTGCGAGCTGGTGTTCCAGGACTGCGAAGTGCCGGAAGAAAACGTGCTGGGCCAGGTTGGCGGTGGCGTGCGCGTGCTGATGTCCGGCCTGGACTACGAGCGCGTGGTGCTGTCCGGCGGCCCGCTGGGCCTGATGGCCGCGGCGATGGACGTGGTGATGCCGTACGTGCACGAGCGCCACCAGTTCGGTGAGGCGATCGGCAGCTTCCAGCTGATCCAGGCCAAGATCGCCGACATGTACGTCGGCCTGGGCGCCTGCCGCGCCTATGTCTATGCCGTGGCGCGCGCCTGCGACCAGGGCCGCACCACCCGCCAGGACGCCGCCGGTGCCATCCTGTACGCCGCCGAGAAGGCGACCTGGCTGACCGGCCAGGCGATCCAGATCCTGGGCGGCAATGGCTACATCAACGAATACCCGACCGGCCGCTTGTGGCGCGACGCCAAGCTGTATGAAATCGGCGCCGGCACCTCGGAGATCCGCCGCATGCTGATCGGCCGCGAACTGTTCCAGCGCACCCTGTAAGGCCACCGCGATGACCGTCCTGAACAGCCAGCTGCAACCGGGCAGCGAAACGTTTGAAAGCAACCGCGCGGCCATGCAGGCCGTGGTCGACGATCTGCACGCCACCCTGGCGCGCACCGCGCTGGGTGGCAGCGAAGCCGCACGCGCCAAGCACACCGCACGCGGCAAGCTGCTGGTGCGCGACCGCATCGACGCCCTGCTCGACCCCGGCAGCGCCTTCCTCGAAATCGCGCCGCTGGCCGCGCATGGCATGTACGAAGACGCCGTGCCGGCCGCCGGCGTGGTGGCCGGCATCGGCCGGGTGAGCGGCGTGGAATGCGTGATCGTGGCCAACGATGCCACGGTCAAGGGCGGCACCTACTACCCGATGACGGTGAAGAAGCACCTGCGCGCGCAGGAGATTGCCGAACAGAACCACCTGCCGTGCATCTACCTGGTCGATTCCGGCGGCGCGTTCCTGCCGCTGCAGGACGAAGTCTTCCCCGACCGTGACCATTTCGGCCGCATCTTCTACAACCAGGCCAACCTGTCGGCGCAGGGCATTCCGCAGATCGCCTGCGTGATGGGCAGCTGCACCGCTGGTGGCGCCTACGTGCCGGCGATGAGCGACGAGACGGTGATCGTGCGCGAGCAGGGCACGATCTTCCTCGGCGGCCCGCCGCTGGTGAAGGCGGCCACCGGTGAAGTAGTGACCGCCGAGGAACTGGGCGGCGCCGACGTGCACACGCGCATATCCGGCGTGGCCGACCACATGGCTGACAACGATCTGCAGGCACTGGCACGGGTGCGTGCGATCATCGCGCAGCTGAACTGGCGCAAGCCGGAACCGGCGATGGCGGTGCAGGCCAGCGAAGAACCGCTGCTGCCGGCACACGAACTGTACGGTGTGATCCCGGCCGATACGCGCAAGCCCTACGACGTACGCGAGGTGATCGCGCGGCTGGTCGATGGCTCGCGCTTCGACGAATTCAAGCCGCGCTATGGCGCGACGCTGGTGACCGGCTTCGCCCATCTGAACGGCTACCCGATCGGCATCATCGCCAACAACGGCATCCTGTTCTCCGAGTCGGCGCTGAAGGGCGCGCACTTCATCGAGCTGTGCACCCAGCGCAACATTCCGCTGGTGTTCCTGCAGAACATCACCGGCTTCATGGTCGGCCGCAAGTACGAACAGGGCGGCATCGCCAAGGACGGCGCCAAGCTGGTGATGGCGGTGACCTGCGCCAGGGTTCCCAAGTTCACCGTGGTGATCGGCGGTTCGTTCGGCGCCGGCAACTACGGCATGTGCGGCCGCGCGTACTCGCCGAACTTCCTGTGGATGTGGCCGAACGCACGCATCGGCGTGATGGGCGGCGAGCAGGCCGCCAGCGTGCTGGCCACGGTCAAGCGCGATGGCATCGAGGCCAAGGGCGGCCAGTGGCCGGCTGCGGAGGAAGACGCGTTCAAGGCGCCGATCCGCGACCAGTTCGAGCAGCAGGGCCACCCGTACTACGCCAGCGCGCGCCTGTGGGACGACGGCGTGATCGATCCGGCCGACACCCGCCGGGTGCTGGCCCTGGCGCTATCGGCCAGCCTCAACGCCGCCCCGCAGCAGACGCGCTTCGGCGTGTTCCGCATGTAATCCATGCCATGACCGAGCACGCTCCCATGAAGCCCGTTGCCATGTTCACCAAAGTCCTGATCGCCAACCGTGGCGAAATCGCCTGTCGCGTCATCGCCACCTGCCGCCGCCTCGGCATCGCCACCGTGGCGGTGTATTCCGATGCCGACCGCAACGCGCGCCACGTGCGCCTGGCCGACGAAGCCATCCGCATTGGTCCGGCCGCCGCGCGTGAGAGCTATCTGCGCGGCGATGCGCTGCTCGACGCGGCACGCGCGACCGGCGCGCAGGCCATCCACCCCGGCTACGGCTTCCTGTCCGAGAATGCCGACTTCGCCGATGCCTGCACCGCCGCCGGCATCACCTTCATCGGGCCGCCGGCCAGCGCCATCCGCGCGATGGGCGACAAGAGCGCGGCCAAGGCGCTGATGGCCAAGGCCGGCGTACCGCTGACCCCGGGCTACCACGGCGATCAGCAGGCACCGGACTTCCTGCGCACGCAGGCCGACGCCATCGGCTACCCGGTACTGATCAAGGCCAGCGCCGGTGGCGGTGGCAAGGGCATGCGCAAGGTCGAGCGCAGCGAGGACTTCGTCGATGCGCTGGCCAGCTGCCAGCGCGAGGCGGCCTCGGCGTTCGGCAACGACCACGTTCTGGTCGAGAAGTATGTCGAGCGCCCGCGTCATATCGAGATCCAGGTATTCGGCGACAGCCACGGTGACGCGGTGTACCTGTTCGAGCGCGACTGCTCGGTGCAGCGCCGCCACCAGAAGGTGCTGGAAGAAGCGCCGGCCCCGGGCATGAGCGCGGAACGTCGTGCGGCGATGGGCAAGGCGGCGGTCGATGCCGCGCGCGCGGTGGGCTATGAAGGTGCGGGCACGGTGGAGTTCATCGCCGGCCCGGACGGCGATTTCTACTTCATGGAAATGAACACCCGCCTGCAGGTCGAGCACCCGGTCACCGAGTACATCACCGGTACCGACCTGGTGGAATGGCAGCTGCGCGTGGCCTCGGGCCAGCCGCTGCCGCTGCGCCAGGAGCAGCTGGCCATCCACGGCCACGCGATCGAAGCGCGCCTGTATGCCGAAGATGCCGACCGTGGCTTCCTGCCCTCCACCGGCACCCTGCGCCGCCTGCGCCTGCCAATCCCGTCGGCCCATGTGCGCGTGGATACCGGCGTGGAGGAAGGCGACAGCATCACTCCGTACTACGACCCGATGATTGCCAAGCTGATCGTCTGGGACGTGGACCGCGATGCCGCGCTGCGCCGCATGAGCCAGGCGCTGGCCGACTGCCAGGTGGTAGGCGTGACCACCAATGCCGGCTTCCTGCGCCGGCTGGTGAATACCGATTCGTTCGCGCACGCCAGGCTGGATACCGCGCTGATCGAACGCGAACAGGCGGCATTGAGTGCAGTGGGCGAAACGGATGATGCCCTGTGGCAGCTGGCCGCCGTGGCCGCGGTTGCTGGCACTGCCGGTGCCAGCACCGACGCGCGCGACCCGCATTCGCCATGGCAGGCCCAGGATGGCTGGCGCCTCGGCGCATCGGCACCGCGCGTGCTGCCGCTGCAGCAGGGCGAACGCAAGCACACGCTCAAAGTGTGGGCACAGGCCGATGGCTGGCGCGTGCAGCGCGATGACGCCGCGCCGGTTCAGGTGATCGGCACAGCCGATGCGCAGCATCTTACCGTGCAGCTGGGCGAACGCCGCTGGTCGCTGCAGCTGCTGCGCGACGGTGACCAGCTGTACCTGTTCGGCGCCGACGGCCAGCACCGCTTCACCCTGCACGATCCGGTGGGCGAATCGGACCACGCCGTGGCGGATGCCGGCAGCCTGCTGGCGCCGATGCCGGGCAGGATCGTCGCCACGCTGGTCGCCGCCGGTACCGAGGTCAAGCGCGGCACGCCGCTGGTGGTGCTGGAAGCGATGAAGATGGAGCACACCCTGCAGGCACCGGCGGATGGGACGGTGAAGGGCTATCGCGCCAAGGCCGGCGACCAGGTGGGTGATGGCGCGGTACTGGTGGACTTCGAAGCGGCGTGATGCAGCAGAGGCCGCGCGGGGTCAGCCCGCGCGGTCTTCAAGGTTCCAGATCGTGCCTGCAGGGTCCAGCTCGGTCGTGGTCATGGTCGCGGCGCGCCAGCCGAAGCCGCACACAGCGAGCACGCCATCGGTGACGGGATCCAAGGAAAGGGCACGCTCGATTGCTTTCTCGTTGATTGCCGCAGTGATGAACGCACCCAGGCCATCGTCGGTCGCGGCCAGATACAGTGTCTGGGACAGATGGCCCGCCTCAAGGGCGATGACGCGGTAGCTTTTCGCGTGCTGGCGATACTTCCAGAATGTACGGTCGAAGCGCGGCGCCAGGATCACCAGCACGTGCGCATCGGCAAACCAGTGCTGCTGGCCCACAACATCCATCACGAAGTCACGGTCCACCTCGCTGTCCGAGGCCACCGGCTCCAGCACATGGGTATCGCCGCGATAGTGGTACAGGCCCGCCGGCAGCCCTTCGACGTGCTGCACCACCAGATAGGCCTCGATGGGATGCAGCCCGCCACCGGAGGGCACGTTCTTCTTCATGAACACCAGGTCCTCGCCGACACGGTGTTCTCCGGTACTGCCGAAGGTCCGCTGCAACATCCGCGCCAGCATCGGCAGCGGCAGCGGTCGCTGCCAGTCGAAGTTGCGACAGGTTGCGCGACGGGCCAGCAGCGTGTCGAAGGCTGCCGGCTCGGCCCTGGGCAGCGCAATGGCGCCTTCGCTGCAACGTGACACCGTGGTCGCAGGCGGCGCTCCCAGTGTTTCACGCATCTGCACGGCCGTCTCGGTCCTGGACGCGCGCATGTTGCCGACGGCATCCACCCCATCCCAGCGCGAGAATGCGTGCAGCACGGCAGCAAGCGGGTGCCAGTAGGTCGAGCGCAATGCCTCGTCGGCAATCGACGCTGCATCCGTCGCGCTGCCCTGGACAAACACCAGCCCTGCCTGCTGCAGGGGCGACACCATGCCCGCCTCCTCGCTTTCCACCGCGACCTCCTGCCATGCGCTGGGGCTGAGCCGACCCAGCCAGGCCTGCTGCCTGGCATCCAGTTCGACCGGTTCGGGCAAGTGCGGCGCGAGCGCAAGCCAGGCCTGCCTGCGACGAAGCCCATCACCGCCCTGCATCAGGCCCTGCAGGTCGAACGTTACCGTTTCCCGCAGCTCCATCATCAGTACCGAACAGCGCCTGACCTGCATGTTCTTTCCTTTGGATATTCCTGCCACGTTATCGAGCGATACCGCGATTCCTTGATGGCAGCGCGGCGGTCACTCAAGAAGCGCTCCCCTGCGCCGACATCAAGGTTCCATATCGACGTTTCCGGACCCCACCATGCCCACCCTGCAGCTGGAACCTGCCGTCGCGCAGAATCTTGTGAACCTGCTCGCCACCGATGACGCATTCCGCGGCCGTTTCACCCAGTCGCCGGAGGCGGCGTTGCTGGAAGCCGGCCACGTTCCTGCAGATCCGGCCGAGCTGAGCCAGTTCGTCGCCATGTGCTGTGCCTCCATCGAGCTGGCGGACAAAGCCGTCATCGAGCAGGCACACGCGCAGATCGTCGCGATGCTGTCCAGTGGAACGGCCTACACCGTGCCAATGCTCGAGAACGGCAACACAGGTAATTCCCCGCGTACGCTCCGCTGAGAACCGCTCACCCTTCGGGCCTGGTCTCCGCTGCGGGCAAAGGCCGGGCAGCCTCGCGCACATCCAGCACGTTCATCGCCTGCAGGCAGTAACTGCATTCGATCTCTGCGTACGCAAGGCCGGGGTTGGTGGCCAGCCAACGCTTCTGGTCGAGCATCTGGGCATCCAAGCCCGCATCGCGGGCCGCCTTCATCGCCGCGACCCGCGATTGCACCCGCGAGCGAGCACCCAGATAGGGTTCGAGCAGCTGGAGTGCCTGCAGCGGTTTACCTGATGCGCGCAGCCTCTCCGCGCCCAGCACAGCATCGAATTCGCGGATGACGGCGCTTTCCGGCTTTCTCTGCAACGAAGCCCAGCGACGCTCGACCTGCCTGGCGTAGCGGGCGTCCCCCATGCGCAACCCTACAAGTGCCGCGGCCTGGGCGGTGACGATACGATCAACGGCATCGACCACGGGAACTGATTCGATGCCTTCGAATGTCCGGTGGATCGCCTCATCCAGCAGCGGTCCGACGCTTGAATGCTGGCCCGCCTGCAATCGCGCGACGGCCAGGGGAACATAGAAGTTGAAGCGGTCAACACCGGGCATGGCGTAGCTCCGCTGCATGCCGCGCTCGGCATTCCACAGCGCGGCCTGGATGTCACCCTTGTCCAGCTGGACGGAAATGCGGATGTTGTCGGCGTGATAGTCGCTGGCGTCGATCTTCTGCAACAAGCCCAGGGACCGTGCCAGGTCGCCTCGCGCCGCTGCAACGGTCGCCTGTCGCATCAGTGCTCCCTGCCAGCCGCTGGCCGCTGCAACGGAAAGCGCGCGGTCTGCTTCATCGAACCGCCCCATTGCCAGCAGGATGCGGCCGTACTGATCCTGGCCAACGCCCAATAGATCGACCTGGCTCATCGCAACGCGTTGCGCCAGCGGCAGTGCTTCGCTGAAACGGTTCTCGCAATAGAGGCTGATCGCAGCATTGTTCGCAGCCGGCAGATAGTCCGGATACAACTCGGCCATCTGCATCCATCCATCGGTTGCGCGGTCGGGGTCGCCCAGATGAAGGGTCCAGTTGCGCACGTAGAGCGCTTCACGTGTGGTCAGATGTCGGGACCATCGCTGTGCCTTCTTCAACACGCTGGCGGCACGGGAGAAATCCGCATCCGCGAAATGGCTGCGAGTCTGTCCCAGCCATGCCAGTGCGAATTCTGGATCGATTTCCGTGGCCTGCTGGTAAAACGCCAATGCTCCCTTGTAGTCACCGCGCACGTAGCGCTTCTGGCCCAAGGCAAACGCACGCAACGCATCCATGCTGCCCGTGGTCACCTCCGGCAGGGATTGGCTGTCGCGCTGGATCAATGCGGGCTCTTCGCCCAGGCGATCACGCAGCTGGCGCGAAACATCGTCCACCGCCGCCAGTACTGCACCGGCCTTCGCATCGGCGGATACCACGGCCAGGGTGCGCAGCGTCGACGGCTCGACCACCTCCACGCTGAAGCGGGTTCGGCCGCCGACATCGGTCGCCGATGGCACGAACACCAGGCGGGCGCCCGTGCGCACCGCCACAGCGGCGGCATCGCCACGTTCACGGACACCGCGATCCGGCGGTTTCCGCATCATCTCAAGGGTGCGGCCGACGCGGTCGTCACTGACGACGTTGACGTAGCGGGACTGCTCGAGACTGATCCGGAACGCCTGGTCCAGGGCGTCATCGAGCAGTCGATTGCCGGTGAGGTTATGCAGCCCGCCGAGCACCACCCAGTCGCGTTCGGCGAACGCGATGGCCGGCTGTGGCCGGGTCAGCAACCAGACACCAAGCACTGCGGCCAGCAGTACGGCGGCCTGCGCCGCCATCGCCAGCGGACGGCGCCACAACGGAAGATCACGCCGGGCCTTGGCCGTGTGCCGCAGCCGCCCCGGGGTGGGCATGCCCGCCGCCTGCACGCCGTAGACTTCGGCTGGCTGGCTCACGCCCTTGAAGCGCCATCGCCCGAACGATCGCCATTGCAGGCCTTCAGCCATCGCGCCCAGCGACCCACTGGAGCGACGCACGATGGATTCGGCCACCGCCGAAAGCAGGATCTGGCCCGGACGTGCCAACTGCATCAGGCGCGCCGCCGTCGGCTTGGCCAGGCCTTCGACTTCAATCGCCTTGGCGCCAGCCCGCACTGCCTCGGCGCTGTTCTCCCAGGTCAGCACATCGCCCACATGCAGACCAGCCCGCGCCTGAAGATGGATCTCGTGTCTCTGCCCCAGCGGTTGCAGCCCACGCTGGTAATCCAATGCGAAGCCAAGCGCGTCGATCGGGCGCTCGAACAGCATGAACAGCCCGTCGGAGCGATCGATCAGCTGGCCGTTCCAGCGCTGCTGCAGCGCCAGCACCAGCCGGTCGTGTTCCTGGAACAGTTCGGCGGCAGCGACATCGCCGATGCGTTCGACCAGCAGCAGCGAGTCACACAGGTCGGTGAACAGCAGGGCGCGCAGTTGCTGGTTGTGCGGCGCCGACGTTCCGTTGTCGCCATTCATCGCCTCTGTCTCCCGATCTAGGGTGAGTCCACTGCGTCTGCCCAACGCAGGCAGTTGCCACCATCACGCTTGGCCTGGTACAGCGCACGATCCGCGCTGGCGTACCACTCGCTCCAGCCCGCATCCGGGTCCAGCAGGCTGGCGCCGATGCTGACCAGGCTGACGTGCGGCGTGCCGTGGCTGCGCTCGAGCAGGCCGTGTACCGCGCTGAGGATGAACTCTGCCGCGTGCTGCACGATCTCGTGGTTGCCACGACGCAGGATCAGGCAGAACTCGTCACCGCCGAGCCGGCAGGCCAGGTCCTGCTCACCGGCCATCGAGCGCAGGATGTTGCCCATGCTCTGCAGCACGCGATCGCCGGCCTGGTGGCCATGGCGGTCATTGATCTGCTTGAAGCGGTCGCAGTCGATGAGCAGCAGCGCCTGCGGCAGCCCACTGCCATCGGCGCGGCATTCCTGCAGGTACAGGGTGAGGCCACGGCGGTTGTGCAGCCCGGTCAGTTCATCGGTACGCACCAGTTCACGGGTGTGGGTCAGCTGGTGGGTAGTGATGTACAGATTGTCCAGCGCGGTTTCCAGATCATGGTTGCGCCGGCGCAGCTGGCTGATCAGCGCCTGTTCGTTGGTCAGCACGCGCATGATCGTGCGGCGCAGGAAGTAGGCGACCAGGCCCGGATCGGATTCCACCAGACGATGGAAGTCGGCGGGCCCCAGCTCAAGCACCTCGCAGTCCACCAGAGCGCGCGCACTGGCGCTGCGCGGGTGATCACCCACCAGCAGGCCCAGCTCACCGAAGAACTCCTGCTGCCCGAGGGTCTTGATCACCAGGTCCTCGCCGAAGTCCAGTTCGATCTGGCCTTCCAGGATCACGTACATGCGCTCGCCACGGTGGCCACGCTGGAACAGCCACTGCCCGGCATGAAGCTTGCGTGGACGGGCAAATCTGGCGAACAATGCGACCTCGGCATCGGACAGCAGCGCATGCACGATCTCGGCCATCGCCACCCGGGCGATACCTGACGTCACATCACTGTTCTCGGCCGCACCCCTGCCGGTCATTCCCTGCACCCGCCGCCAGCGTCCCCTGGTGAGCCGCGGAGCATAGCACCGCTTTTAAATGTGCGCCCTATCTCATTTTGAGCCGTGTGGTCCGCTTTCCCGATGTGAAGGCGCACGGTGGCCGTTCTGCCCGCCACGGTCCAGGGAAAAGTCGTTCCGGATCAATCTGATGGCCACCTTCACAGGGTTTCGGCCAAGTTGCCGGACTGTGGGGTGCGCTGGATTGACGCTGCATGCGTTCATCGCGTTTCCATCGATACAACAACGCCGGCAAGTCCCCCGACCGGCCGGCGTTGCCTGGCCCTTCCCTGGCCACCCTGATCGGATTCGCGACCCCGGTAGAGCCGGCCGCTGGCCGGCTTCTCCGTAGTGCCCGAAGGAGCACGTGGGTGCCGGCCAGCGGCCGGCACTACCGCATCACGCAGCGCGTTCGCTGCGCCCGCCGTGGAACTGTTCTTCTTCGGTCGAGCCGGTCAACGCGGTGGTCGACGACTGGCCCTGCTGGATCGCCTGGGTCACGGCATCGAAGTAGCCGGTGCCAACCTCGCGCTGGTGCTTGACCGCGGTGAAGCCACGCTCGGCGGCTTCGAACTCGGCTTCCTGCAGTTCCACGAACGCGCTCATCTGGCGGCGTGCGTAGCCGTGGGCCAGATTGAACATGCCGTAGTTCAGCGCGTGGAAGCCGGCCAGGGTGATGAACTGGAACTTGTAGCCATAGCTGCCCAGCTCACGCTGGAACTTGGCGATGGTGGCGTCGTCCAGGTTCTTCTTCCAGTTGAAGCTGGGCGAGCAGTTGTAGGCCAGCAGCTTGCCCGGGAACTTCGCATGGATCGCCTCGGCGAACCTGCGTGCGAATTCCAGGTCCGGCTTGCCGGTCTCGCACCACACCAGGTCGGCGTAGGGCGCGTAGGCCAGGCCACGGCTGATCGCCTGGTCCAGGCCATTGCGGGTCTTGTAGAAGCCCTCGACGGTGCGCTCGCCAGTGGTGAACGGGCGGTCGTTGCCGTCGATGTCACTGGTCAGCAGATCCGCGGCCTCGGCATCGGTGCGCGCGACCAGCAGGGTCGGCACGCCCAGCACGTCGGCGGCCAGGCGTGCGGCGTTGAGCTTCTCGATGGCCTCGCGGGTCGGCACCAGCACCTTGCCGCCCATGTGGCCGCACTTCTTCACCGACGCCAGCTGGTCTTCGAAATGCACGCCGGCGGCGCCGGCCTCGATCATCGCCTTCATCAGTTCGAAGGCGTTGAGTACGCCGCCGAAACCGGCTTCTGCGTCGGCCACGATGGGCTGCAGGAAGTCGATGTCATCCTTGCCTTCGGCGTGGTGCAGCTGATCGGCACGCAGCAGCGTGTTGTTGATGCGCTTGACCACCGCCGGCACCGAATCGGCCGGGTACAGCGACTGGTCCGGATACATCTGGCCGGCCAGGTTGGCGTCGGCCGCCACCTGCCAGCCGGACAGGTAGATCGCCTTCAGCCCGGCCTTGACCTGCTGCATGGCCTGGTTGCCGGTCAGTGCACCCAACGCGTTGACGAACTCGCGCTCATGCAGCGATGCCCACAGCTTCTCCGCACCCAGGCGGGCCAGCGAATGCTCGATGTGGACGGTGCCGCGCAGGCGGACCACGTCGGCGGCGCTGTAGTTACGCTGGATGCCTTCCCAACGCGGGTTGGTATCCCAGTCGTGCTGGATCTGTTCGGCAGTGGGCAGCTTGCTCATGTCTTTCTCCAGTTCGGTTCGTGCGTGCAACGGGGAGGGAAACGCCGGGTTTGCGGGCAGTCAGTCAGTCGATGCGCGCGTAGGCCGGCAGGGTCAGGAAATCGGTCAGTTCGTCGCTGCGGCTCAGTTCGCCGAGCAGGGCGATGGCCTCGCCGATGCGTGCGCCACCGGGCAGCGCGGCGGTATCGCCCAGCCGTGCCGGCAGCTGCGAGAGGGTGGAATCCAGCAGCGCGAGGTCGATCGCGGTGCCGTCGTCCAGCTGCTGGCCCGGCGTGTGCAGCCACTGCCACAGCTGGCTGCGACTGATCTCGGCGGTGGCCGCATCCTCCATCAGGTGGTGGATCGGCACGCAGCCGTTGCCATCCAGCCAAGCGGCCAGGTAGCGCACGCAGACTTCCACGTTGCCTTCGAAACCGGCGCGGGTGATGGTGCCCGGCGGCCGTGCGATCAGTTCGTCGCGGCCGACGCGCACGTCTTGGCGCAGCACGCTGTGCTGGTTCGCACCGGGCATGTGTTCGTCGAAGATCGCCATCGCCACCGGAATCAGCGCCGGGTGTGCAACCCAGGTGCCGTCATGGCCGGCGGTGACTTCGCGCAGCTTGTCGGCGCGCACACGGGCCATCGCCTGTTCGTTGGCGGCGGCATCGTTGTTGATCGGAATCTGCGCGGCCATGCCGCCCATCGCATGCGCACCGCGGCGGTGGCAGGTCTGGATCAGCAGCTCCGAATACGCTTTCAGGAACGGCTGGGTCATGGTCACCTGGCCGCGTTCGGGCAGCACGCGGTCGGCGTGGCGGCGGAAGGTCTTCAGGTACGAGAAGATGTAGTCCCAGCGCCCGCAGTTCAGGCCGACGATGCGGTCACGCAGCGCGTGCAGGATCTCGTCCATCTCGAACACCGCCGGCAGCGTTTCGATCAGCACCGTCACCTTGATCTGGCCATGCGGCAGGCCGAGCATGCCTTCGATGTGCGACAGCGCGGTCTCCCACAGCGCCGCCTCTTCCATGCTCTGCAGCTTGGGCAGGTAGAAGTACGGGCCGCGGTCCTTCGCCTGCAGGGTGCGGGCGTTGTGGAAGGCGAACACCGCCGCGTCGAACAGGCCACCGGCCAGCGGCTGGCCGTCGATGGCCACGTGCTTTTCGTCCAGGTGCCAGCCGCGCGGGCGCACGATCAGCACCGCCTGCTCGTCGTACGGGCGCAGGCTGTAGTGCTTGCCATTTGCAGCGGTGAATTGCAGGTCACCGCGCACCGCCGCCGCCAGCGACTGCTGGCCGGCCAGCAGGTTGCGCCAGGTCGGCGAGGTCGAATCCTCGAAGTCGGCCATGAACACCTTGGCGCCGGAGTTCAGCGCGTTGATGACCATCTTCGGGTCGGTCGGGCCGGTGATCTCGACGCGGCGGTCCTGCAGCGCGGCCGGCAGCGGGGCAACGCGCCAGTCGCCGTTGCGGATCGCGGTGGTGTCTTCCCGGAAGTCCGGCAGGCCGCCCTGGTCGAAGAACGCCTGGCGCTCGCGGCGGGCCTGCAGCCGTGCCTGCCGGCCCGGTTCCACCGCGCGGTGCAGCGACACCAGCAGGGCCAGCAACGGCGCCGGCAGCAGGGTGTCCTGGCCGGCCACGCGGGTCGCCAGGGCGATACCGGGGGTGGCCTTGCTGGCAGGGGTGGGAACAGCGGAAGCGACGGCGGACATGGGGCGACTCCAGCGGTGGGGGAACGACTCCACGGTGCCGCTGGGCCCGAGTATTTGGCAAAACAGTTTTTGCAATGTTCTACATAAGTTATGCTAATACTCGTGACACGATGAGCACACGCACCCCGCCAAGTCCGCGTTTTTCCTACAAATCCGACCGGCTGAAGCCGCTGCGCGCGTTCTGCCAGACCGTGCGCCTGGGTTCGGTCTCACGGGCGGCTGAGGCACTTTTCGTCAGCCAGCCGGCGATCAGCCTTCAGTTGCAGGCGCTGGAACGGGAGCTGGGGGTGCCGCTGTTCGAGCGCAGCGGGCGGCGCCTGGTGCCCAGCCGCGAGGGCCAGCTGCTGTATGAAATGGCGCAGCCACTGGTGGAAAACCTGGACGGGCTGGAGGCGCGCTTCCGCGACAAGGTGCGCGGACTGGATGCGGGCGAACTGAACATCGCCGCCAACAGTTCCACCATCCTCTACCTGCTGCCGAAGATCGTCGAACGCTTCCGCCTGCATCACCCGGACGTGCGCCTGACCCTGCACAACGCGATCAGCGCCGACGGCACCGACCTGCTGCGCGAGGATGCCGCCGACCTGGCGATCGGTTCGATGACCGATGTGCCGGCCGACCTGAGCTACGCCCCGGCCTATCGCTTCGAGCAGGTGCTGATCGCACCGCACGATCATCCGCTGGCCAGTGGCGGCGAGCTGGAGCTGGCCGACATCGCGCGCTATCCGCTGGTACTGCCGCCGAAGCGGCAGATCACCTATCGCCTGGTGGACCAGGTGTTCCAGCGCCACCGCATCGCCTACACCGTGGCACTGGAGGTCGGCGGCTGGGAGGTGATCAAGCAGTACGTGGCGATGGGCATGGGCATTTCGATCGTGCCGGCGCTGTGCCTGAACGAGGCCGACCGCGAGCGGTTGGCGGCGCGGTCGATGAAGCGCTGGTTCCCGGAACGCAGTTACGGGGTGATCGTGCGCCGGGGCAAGGCGCTGTCGGCGCAGGCGCGGGCGTTCATCGAGCTGATCCAGCCGGAGTTGTTCAGCCCACGCGATTACGACCAGAGCGGGCATTCGGAGCGGTGAGGGTGTTCGGCAGGGCTGCGCCCTGCACCTGCAGAGGCCAGAGCAACAGCCGAAGCAACAGCGACAGCGAGCTATCCGTGTGATGGCGGGGTGGGTCCGGTGGCGGGGGACGCCGTAAACCCGTCCTTGGGGGCTTGGCCGCGGCATCCATGCCGCGGACACCCCCGCCACCGGACCCACCCCGCCTTCGACAGATCTCCGTGGTCTGTCGGAACGCCATGGACTGCTGTTGGTGGGTGTCGACCTTGGTCGACACGGTAGATCCACGCCATGCGTGGATGACGTACGAATGATCTGGCTCCATTTGTGGCTGGCGATGCATAGACTGGCCGCATGTCCATCGAACTCCGCCACCTGCGTTACTTCCTCGCTGTTGCCGATACGCTGCACTTCGGCCAGGCGGCGGAGCGGCTGGGCATGTCGCAGCCGCCGCTCAGCCAGCAGATCCGCCAGCTGGAGGACCTGATCGGTGCGCGCCTGTTCGTGCGCAGCCATCGTCGTGTGCAGCTGACGCCTGCGGGCGAGCTGCTGCAGGAACGTGCACGCGCCATCGTGCAGCAGGTGGAGACGGCGGTGGACGAGGTACAGCGCGCGCAGCGCGGTGAGCAGGGTGAACTGCATATCGGCCTGACCCGCGCCACGCCGCTGTCGCCGCAGATTCCGCGTTCGATCCTGCATTACCGCCAGCAGTATCCGCAGGTGCGGCTGCAGCTGAGCGAGATGAACACCCTGCAGCAGATCGACGCGCTGCTCGACGGGTCACTGGATGTGGGCATCATCCGCAAGCGCGCGTTGCCACCGGAACTGGTGGCGCACAGCCTGTTCGTCGATCCACTGGCGTTGATCGTGCATGCCGGGCACCCGGCCCTGCACCGGCTTTCGAAGCAGGGCACGCTGTCGCTGCGCGACTTCGCGCAGGAACCGTTCGTGGCATTCCGGCGCAGCGCGGGCGCGGGCATCCACGACCACATGATCGCGTTGTGCGCGGCTGCCGGATTCACGCCGCGCATCGTGCAGGAGGCGGGTGAAGCCTCGACGCTGATCAGCCTGGCCGCCGCAGGCCTGGGCGCCGCGATCCTGCCGTCTTCGTGCGATCACATCCGGGTGGAAGGATCGCGCTTCGTGGCGCTGGCCGATACCGGTGCCCATTCGGAAGTGCAGCTGGCGTGGCATCGCGAACGGGTAACCCCGTTGATCCGCAATTTCGCCACGCTGCTGCGCGGGGCATTCGCCGGTAGAGTCGACTGTTAGTCGACTATCGCGCGCAGCGCGGGGTTTTCGCGATCTGATGGAAGAGCAGTCGACTAACTGTGTAAACCCACCACGTTGTTCAGCGGGATTCTGGAAATAGGCGGTTGGCTGCCGATCCCCATGTGGGGTCGGTGCCAGTTGTAGTAATGCAGCCATTCAGGCAGCACGGCATCACGTTGCTCT
>NZ_JCAFRY010000010.1:0-159746 GCF_059368675.1 Stenotrophomonas sp. YJH_SMC_120 | reverse complement strand
GGAGATCAAGGGCCTGATCGATGATTCGGTCGGCAAGGTCGCCGAAGGCTCCAGCCTGGTCCACCAGGCCGGCAGCACCATGGGCGAGATCGTCGCCTCGGTGCAGCGCGTGACCGACATCATGGCCGAGATCTCCGCCGCCTCGCAGGAACAGTCGGCCGGCATCGAGCAGGTCAACCAGACCGTGGTGCAGATGGACGAGACCACCCAGCAGAACGCCGCGCTGGTGGAAGAAGCCACCGCCGCCGCACGTGCGATGGAAGACCAGGCCGCGCAGCTGGCCGACGCCGTGGCGATCTTCCGCCTCGACAACCAGGTCTCCGCCGCAGTGAAGGCTGTCGCCGAACGCGTCGAACCGGCGCGCATCACCACCGTGGCACGTCCGCAGCCTACCAGCACGCCCGCGCCGGTACGTCGCAGCAGCAACGGCAGCACCTTCGCCGCCAGCGACAGTGACTGGCAGGAATTCTGAGACCCACCCGCGGCGGCTTCGGCCGCCGCCTCTGCCGATGGACACGTCCCCCGTGCAAAGTCCTACCCCCATCGTCACCGGCCCGCGCGAATTCGAGTTCGCCGACCGTGATTTCCGCCGCGTCTGCGACCTGATCTACCAGCGCGTGGGCATCGCCCTCGCACCGGCCAAGCGCGACATGGTCTATGGCCGCCTGTCGCGCCGCCTGCGCACGCTGGGCATGCGCAGCTTCCAGCAGTACCTGGACCATCTTGAGCAGGAAGACGGTGACGAGTGGCAGGCGTTCACCAACGCACTGACCACCAACCTGACCTCGTTCTTCCGCGAGCCGCACCACTTCGACAAGCTGCGCGAAGAACTGCAGCAGCGTTCCAGCCGTTCGCCGCTGCTGCTGTGGTCGTGCGCGGCGTCCACCGGTGAGGAACCCTATTCGATGGCGATCACCGCCTGCGAGGCCTTCGGTACGCTGAAGCCGCCGGTGCGCATCATCGCTACCGACGTCGATACCCAGGTACTGGCCACCGCCGGCCGCGGCGTCTACAACATCGACCGTGTCGCCAATCTCGACCCGGACCTGCGCCGCCGCTACTTCCAGCGTGGCAGCGGTCCCAACGAGGGGCAGTGCCGCGTGCTGCCGGCGCTGCGCGAGCTGATCGAGTTCCGTCCACTGAACCTGCTCGCCCCGCGCTACGACGTCGGCGGCCCGTTCGACGCGCTGTTCTGCCGCAATGTGATGATCTACTTCGACAAGCCGACCCAGCGCGCCATCCTCGGCCGCCTGGTGCAACACCTGGCCGACGATGGCCTGCTCTACACCGGACACTCGGAGAACTACCTGCACGCCGCCGACCTGATCCAGCCCTGCGGGCGCACCCTGTACCGCCGCGCGGCAAAGGCCGGCGCATGAACGCCTCACTGCGTACCGACGACGTGATGCGCTACCAGGATGCACGCTTCCAGACCCTTGCCGCCAAGCTGCTGCCCACCCAGTACCTGGTGGTCGATGACACCACCGCGCTGACCACCACCCTGGGTTCGTGCGTGGCCGCCTGCCTGCGCGACCCGGTGCTGAAGATCGGCGGCATGAACCACTTTCTGCTGCCCGAGGGCAACGCCGGCGACGGCGCGCCCGCGCGTTACGGCAGCTATGCGATGGAACTGCTGATCAACGACATGCTCAAGCGCGGCGCGCACCGCAAGCGCATCGAGGCCAAGGTGTTCGGCGGCGCCAACGTACTGAAGGGCTTCACCAGCAATCCGGTCGGTACCCGTAACGCCGAGTTCGTGCGCCAGTACCTGCAGGCCGAGCATATTCCGATCATCGCCGAGGACCTGTGCGGCATCCATCCGCGCAAGATCTGGTTCTTCGCCGACACCGGCCGCGTGGTGGTGCAGCGCCTGCCGCATGCCCACGAAGCCGAAGTGGCTGCCACCGAATCGGCAGTGCGTGCGCGCCTGTCCAAGGCCCCGGTCACCGGTGGCGTGGAGTTGTTCGAATGACCCTGACCGGCAACGCCCCCTGCCGGGTCCTGATCGTCGACGACTCCGCCGTCGTGCGCCAGATGCTCACGGAAATCCTGTCCAGCGATCCGGCCATCGACGTGGTCGGCACCGCTGCCGACCCGCTGCTGGCACGCGAGAAGATCAAGCGCCTGGCCCCGGACGTGATCACGCTGGACGTGGAAATGCCACGCATGGACGGCCTCGCCTTCCTGGAAAACCTGATGCGGCTGCATCCACTGCCTGTGGTGATGATTTCCTCGTTGACCGAGCGCGGCGCCGATACCACGCTGCAGGCACTGGCACTGGGTGCCGTGGACTTCGTCTCCAAGCCCAAGCTGGACGTCGCACGCGGCCTGCAGGGCTACGCCGACGAGATCATCGCCAAGGTGAAGATGGCGGCGCGCTCGCGGGTGCGCCCGCTGGTGCGTGCTGCCGCTCCGAAACTCCTGCTGGAAGCAGCTCCTGCAATGCGCCCGGCTGCACCGCAGTTCCGCACCACCGACCGCCTGATCGCGATTGGTTCTTCGGCCGGCGGCACCGAGGCGCTGCGCGTGGTGCTGGAAGGCATGCCGGCCGATGCGCCTGCCGTGGTGATGACCCAGCACCTGCCTGCCAGCTTCAGCAGCGCCTTCGCCGAGCGCCTGGACCGGCACTCCGCGATGGCCGTGCGTGAGGCCAGCGACGGCGAGGCAGTGCTGCCTGGCCATGCCTACCTGCCACCGGGTGGCAAGCACCTGCGGATCATCCGCGACGGTGCGCGCTGGCGCTGCCGCGTCGACGATGGCCCTGCGGTGAACCGTCACAAGCCCGCGGTGGACGTGCTGTTCCGTTCGGTCGCGCAGAGCGCGGGCGGCAACGCCATCGGCGCCATCCTCACCGGCATGGGTGACGATGGCGCGCGCGGCCTGCTGGAAATGCGCCAGGCCGGCGCGCCGACGCTGGTCCAGGATGAAGCCACCAGCGTAGTCTGGGGCATGCCCGGCGCTGCCTTCAAACTGGGAGCGGCCGAAGAACAGGTGCCATTGGAACGGATCGCCGAACGACTCTTGGCGCTCGCCCGCGGCTGATCGTCCGCGGCATCGCACCGCCTGATTCCCCCTTTCAGATGCCGGCCCCGGAAGGGCCGGCACGGCTGTCGTGTTTTCCAAGGAGTTTGACCGTGGCCCTGCGTCTCTTCCCTTACCAACCGTCACTGCTGGCGGCCGCTCTGCTGGCTCCGCTGGCAGCCACCGCTGCCGGCGTGCCAGCACCGCCGCAGGCCACCCCGGGCCTTCCCCCCGCCCCCGTCGCGAAGGGCACCGCCTGGACCGATCGCGTCCACATCCAGAGTGGTCCGGATACCGCATCGAAGCGCCTCCACGCACCCGACGTGGCGTTGCGCATCGTCACCCCCGATGA
Organism: Stenotrophomonas sp. YJH_SMC_120; assembly: GCF_059368675.1. Classification (NCBI taxonomy): domain Bacteria; kingdom Pseudomonadati; phylum Pseudomonadota; class Gammaproteobacteria; order Lysobacterales; family Lysobacteraceae; genus Stenotrophomonas; species Stenotrophomonas sp. YJH_SMC_120. Next base: position 156,373 of record NZ_JCAFRY010000010.1, on the reverse strand, counting down.
CAGCGAGTCGCTCACGCCAAAGGGCCTCGCACTGCTTTTCAGCGGCAATGAGCCGGACTACTTCCGGCGCAACACCCTGCCCGGCAGCATCGTCGAGAGCCAGGCGAGCCCCGCCATCACGCTGATGCCCAACGTAGCCAGGGCGCTGGTGGGTGGCTACTTCAGCTATGCGCCCGACGCGCTGCCCAACCAGAGCAGCACCCTGCGTTTCAGTGCAGACACCTGGGCGCTGGTGCACCAGGGCAACACACGGAAGGATCCCCTTTACCGCCTCAACCACGTCAGCACCATCGAGCAACGCCGTGCCGATGGCACCCTGGCTGAAATCATCAGATGCAGTGACAGCGACGACCGGGCGACCCTGGGCGAGTGGCAGGCCAATGACTACGCCAGGCTCAAGATTGCCGCCCAGGTGATCACGATGAAGTGCACCGAGCAGCTCATCAAGCGAATACCGGCGATGTACCCTCGCCCGCTTGCTGCTGAAGATCTCACGGCCTACGCAGGCGGTGCCGTGCCGCCGGCACGGGTGCGCATCTATGCCAGCCTGGGGCGGACCACCACCCTGTACACCGACGCCGCCTGCCGCGAGGATTACCGTGACAGGATCGACGTCAAGTACAACAACGCCGGTGACAAGGGCGTGCTCGGCATCCCCGCCACGGAAACCCTGCGCAGCAAGGAGAACGAGCGGTTCTCCATGCTCAGCTACCAGGAGTACGAAGTCGCCGGCGGCAAGCCGCTGATCGTCGAAGCGCGCTTCGACGCATCAAGCCGCATGTACTGCGACGGGCAGTTGTCGGGTCAGTTCGTGGCCAGGCCCGGGCAGGACTACGAAGTGGAAATGGAAGTGGCCGACAAGATGTGCCGCCTGCATCTGCGCCAGGTACACGCCGATGGCAGCACGACGCCACAGGTTGCGCGCAAGACCCCCAGCATCTGTGAGGGCACGCGTGCGCCGGTGCGCGTTGAACCGCGGCAGGACATGCAGGTCCTGCTGTTCAGCCCAGGCCAGCTGCAGATCCAGGATGCCCGCCAGGGCAGCGCACCGGAACGGTTGACCGACGACGCGGGCAGCACCGAGGCACTGCGGAAGATGCTGCAGCAGGCCAGCAGCAATCCCGGCACACGCCTGTGCGTGGTGGTACCGGCTACCGATTACAGCAGCGCCCTTCACGATGCCGTGCGCGAACGCGTACTGGACGCACCACAGGTATTGCCCAGCCTGTGGGAAGAGGCGGCCACGGTGAACAGGCGCCGCAGCGCCGCCGCCGATGCTCCGGTCGACATCGCCGCTGCGATCGCCCATTGCAATGCGTTCCCGATCAGGGAGTTCGCGCCGCGCTGAGCAATCGCTCCCCTGCCTTCGGCCTTCGCCGGGCATCAACCACCAGAGCGCGCACAGCGCCTCATTTTCGTTTCCTCAAGGAGTACTACCGTGGCATTACGCCCAACCTGCCTCACCGCCGCGATCGCGGCCACCCTGCTGCTGGCGCCGTCGGCCTACGCCAACGACGAAGCACCCACACCCACGCCTGCCGTGGATTCCGCGGTCACCAGCGGATCAACGCTCGATCCAGCAACGGATGCGGCGACCGCGCCAGACGCGGCGCACGCCCCCACCGCGGCCGATCCGGCCATCGGGAATGTCACAGCCGCCGTGGCAGCTCCTCTCGACTACAGCAGCCTGCAGCACGTCAAGGTCACTTCCGGACTGGGTGCAGGCCCCAACGGCAATCGCGTGGGCGATCACGTGCTGCGCCTGGTGATGCGTGCCGACACCGCTGCCGTCACCGCGGCCAAGGTCGGCCTGTCTGCTCTGGCGTTCGTCACTGGCGTGGGTGACATCGGCACCAGCAACAGCTTCAGCAAGAACAACGTCCGTGGCGAGGACATCCACTCTGTGCCCAGCCCGGCCTTCGGCGCATTGCCCGGCATGATCCGCGAGCAGCTGGCACTCTATTTCGCGGCCCACCCCGGCGCCATTCCCAGCGACGAGCGCACCGTGGAAGCCAGTGCCGGCCAGTGGTCGCTGGTGTACCAGAAGCTCAGCGATGCAGAGACCCCCTACGAGCTGCGCCACGATGTAACCATCGGCTTCCCGGTGGTGCGCAAGCTGTTCCGCAGCGCCAGTGGCGGCCAGGGCGTGCACTGCCGGGACGAAGCACGGGTTGCCCCGCTGCAGGAATGGCAGGCAGACGACTATGCGAAGGCCAAGGCGGCGTCGCGTGAGTTCGCCGAGGCCTGCATCGCGCGTTTCGTGGCTGAGCTGCCCCGCCTGTTCCCCGACCATGGCGTTCTGCCGCAGCCCGCGGTGGAAGCCGAGCTTCCGGCGGAAACGCCGACCGTGACCGAGGAAGCGGCGGCCGTTACCCAGGCCTGAACCTGGGTACGCCCACAAACGAAGAACCCCCGGTTCTCACCGGGGGTTCTTCGTTTCAACGGCGTGCCGGCCAGCGGCCGGCACTACCGCGTCAGGCAGCGACCGTGTTGGCCACGTCCTGGTATTCCTCGATCTGGTCGAAGTTCATGTAGCGGTAGATCTCCGCACCATTGGCGTTGATCACGCCGATGTCCGCCATGTACTCCTCCTTGGTCGGGATGCGGCCCAGACGCGAGCAGATCGCGGCCAGTTCGGCCGAACCCAGGTACACGTTGGTGTTGCGGCCCAGGCGGTTCGGGAAGTTGCGGGTCGAGGTCGACATCGCGGTGGAGCCTTCGCGGATCTGCGCCTGGTTGCCCATGCACAGCGAGCAGCCCGGCATTTCCATGCGGGCACCGGTGGCGCCGAAGGTGCCGTACACGCCTTCCTTGGTCAGCTCCGAAGCATCCATCTTGGTCGGCGGGGCCACCCACAGGCGGGTCGGCAGGTCACGCTTGCCTTCCAGCAGCTTGGCAGCGGCACGGAAGTGACCGATGTTGGTCATGCACGAACCGATGAACACTTCGTCGATCTTGGCGCCAGCGACTTCGGACAGGGTCTTCACGTCGTCCGGATCGTTCGGGCAGGCCACGATCGGCTCGTGGATGTCGGCCAGGTCGATCTCGATGACGGCGGCGTACTCGGCGTCGGCATCCGGCTCCAGCAGCTGCGGGTTGGCCAGCCACGCCTCCATCTTCTCGATGCGACGCTGCAGCGAACGCGGATCCTGGTAGCCCTCGGCAATCATCCACTTCAGCAGCGTGATGTTGCTGGTCAGGTACTCGATGATCGGTTCCTTGTTCAGGCGCACCGAGCAACCGGCCGCCGAACGCTCGGCCGAGGCGTCGGACAGTTCGAACGCCTGTTCGACCTTCAGCTCCGGCAGGCCTTCGATTTCCAGGATGCGGCCGGAGAAGATGTTCTTCTTGCCCGCCTTGGCCACGGTCAGCAGGCCCGACTTGATCGCGTACAGCGGAATCGCGTTGACCAGGTCACGCAGGGTCACGCCCGGCTGCATCTTGCCCTTGAAGCGCACCAGCACCGACTCCGGCATGTCCAGCGGCATCACGCCGGTGGCCGCAGCGAAGGCGACCAGGCCCGAACCGGCCGGGAACGAAATGCCCACCGGGAAGCGGGTGTGCGAGTCACCACCGGTACCCACGGTGTCGGGCAGCAGCATGCGGTTGAGCCAGCTGTGGATCACGCCGTCGCCCGGGCGCAGCGAAACGCCGCCACGGGTGGAGATGAACTCCGGCAGGGTGTGGTGGGTCTTCACGTCCACCGGCTTCGGGTAGGCGGCGGTGTGGCAGAACGACTGCATCACCAGATCGGCCGAGAAGCCCAGGCAGGCCAGGTCCTTCAGCTCGTCACGGGTCATCGGGCCGGTGGTGTCCTGCGAGCCGACCGAGGTCATCTTCGGTTCGCAGTAGGTGCCCGGGCGCATGCCCTGGCCTTCCGGCAGGCCACAGGCGCGGCCGACCATCTTCTGTGCCAGCGAGAAGCCCTTGCCGGTGTCGGCCGGCTGCACCGGCAGGCGGAACAGGTTGGTCGGGGCCAGGCCCAGCGCTTCGCGCGCCTTGCCGGTCAGGCCACGGCCGATGATCAGCGGAATGCGGCCACCGGCACGCACTTCGTCGAACAGCACTTCGGACTTGACCTGGAACTCGGCGATCACTTCACCGTTCTTCAGCGCCTTGCCTTCGTACGGACGCAGCTCGACCACATCGCCGTGCTCCATCTTCGACACGTCCAGCTCGATCGGCAGTGCGCCGGCATCTTCCATGGTGTTGTAGAAGATCGGGGCGATCTTCGAACCCAGGCAGACGCCACCGGCGCGCTTGTTCGGGATGAACGGAATGTCATCACCGGTCCACCACAGCACGCTGTTGGTAGCCGATTTGCGCGAGGAGCCGGTACCGACCACGTCGCCGACATAGGCAACCAGGTGGCCCTTGTCCTTCAGGTCGAGGATCTGCTGGATCGGGCCGCGCTTGCCGTCTTCTTCCGGGGTGAACGGCGCGTCGTCGCGCTTGTTCTTCAGCATCGCCAGGGCGTGCATCGGGATGTCCGGGCGGGTGGTCGCATCCGGTGCCGGCGACAGGTCGTCGGTGTTGGTCTCGCCAGGCACCTTGAACACGGTGACGGTCAGGCTCTGCGGCACTTCCGGGTTGCTGGTGAACCACTCGGCATCGGCCCAGCTCTGCAGCACGGCCTGGGCGTTGGCGTTGCCGGCCTTGGCCTTTTCCTGCACGTCGTGGAACGCGTCGAACACCAGCAGGGTCTTCTTCAGGCCATTGGCGGCAATGGTGCCGACGCTGGTGTCGTCAAGCAGCTGCACCAGCGGCGCAACGTTGTAACCGCCGAGCATGGTGCCCAGCAGTTCGGTGGCGCGCTCGCGGCTGATCAGCGGGTTCTGCTCGCTGCCCAGCGCGATCGCGGCCAGGTACGAGGCCTTGACCTTGGCTGCGTCATCGACGCCGGCCGGCACGCGGTGGGTCAGCAGGTCGAGCAGGAACTCGGCCTCGCCCTGCGGCGGGTTCTTCAGCAGTTCGATGACATCGGCCGTCTGCTGCGCGCTCAGCGGCAGCGGCGGGATGCCAAGCGCAGCGCGCTCGGCGACGTGGTGGCGGTAGGCTTCCAACATGACAACTCCCGGGTAATGCGTAGGTTGAAATAACAAAGTGGGCTCAGGCTTGCGGCACGATCAGCTTCAGGCCCTTGAAGTAGTCGCGGTAAAACGTGTCGTTCCAGGTGATCAGGCCGTCGCACTGCAGCAGTGCGTGGGCGCCGACCATGAATTCGTCCAGGCTGCGGCGGCTGCCGCCGCGCTGGCGATGACGGCGGTGCATCTCGCCGGCGCGCAGTGCCGACTTGGCTTCCATCGGGTTGAAATGCACGCCCATCTCTTCCAGCGCTTCGAGCACTTCGGCACCGCCGCGCAGCGAAGCGCAGACTTCGGCCAACGTCGCGCCACAGACCACCACGCGGCCGCCGACCAGGCTCTGCCGCAGGATGGCTTCCACCGCATCGGCCTGCGGACCATTGCTGAGCAGCTCGACCAGCACCGGTGAATCGACGGCGATCATCACGGCTTACTCCTCGTCACGCACCGCGCGCACCGCCGCGTCGGATGATTCGAAGCCGTCCAGCGCGAACTTGCCGCGCGCCCGTGAGATGGCATCGTCAACACTCTTGCGCAGGATGATGCGGCTGCCGTCCAGCTCGACCTTCAGCAGCGTGCCCTTGGTCAGGCCGAGGGCATCACGCACCGCCTTGGGCAGGGTGATCTGTCCGCGTTCAGCAACGGTGGCTTCCATGGGGGTACGCCTCAAAAAGTATGCATGAATTATACATACTCGCAGTATCTGGAACAAACCCGGCCAATCCGTGACCGCGATCCTGCGCTGGTCGCATCCGGGGGTTAGACTGGCTCCGCAGCGACCTGCTGCGGCCCCGGGCTGGACGCACCGCGTGCCGCCCGCACCTACCCGCCATAAAAGGATGTTCCATGCGCGCCTTGACCCTTGCCCTGATGCTGGCTGCCCCGCTGGCCCTTTCGACGACGGCAGCCCACGCCAATCCGTTCGGCGCCTACACCACCGGCGTCGAGATCACCCAACAGCAGATGGACACCCTGGAAGTCGGCAAGACCAGCCAGGACCAGGTCCGTGAGAAGTTCGGCGCACCCGGCCGCCGCGAACAGCTGGGCGACACCCAGGTCTGGTACTACGACTACGTGAAGATCAAGACCTTCGGCAAGAACATCCAGGAAGCGACCGTCCTGGAATTCAACAAGCAGGGTGTGCTGACGGCCAAGTCCAAGAGCAACGCTGTTGGCAAGACCGGCAATCCGCTGCTGGATGCCGCCAACGGCAAGTAAGTCCTGCTCGACACGCACTTCCGGACGGGACGCCCATGGGCGTCCCGTCTGCGTTCGGGCCAGCGGGCGACGACCGCACGCGCTGACACGAAGGCTACACACACCGCTGTAACCTTGCGTTCCAAGCCAGCCGGGTCATTGCCGGGCGCTGGATCGCCGATACTGGGCAGGATCCGGGGCCGGAATGCCACCGGCGACCGCAAGCAGGCCCTTGCACGCACGGGCCAGAGCAAGCCATCCGCAAGAAGGAGTTACCCCGCATGAGCGATTCGTTCTCCACCCGCAGCCAGCTGAACGTCGGCGGCAAGACCTACGACTACTTCAGCCTGCCCACGCTGGGCCAGCGCTTCGATATCTCCCACCTGCCCTACTCGATGAAGATCCTGCTGGAGAACCTGCTCCGGCACGAGGACGGCGGCATCACCGTCGGCACGGACCACATCGAAGCCGTGGCCCGCTGGAATCCGGCGGCAGAACCGGACACCGAGATCGCCTTCATGCCGGCGCGCGTGGTCCTGCAGGACTTCACCGGCGTGCCCTGTGTGGTCGACCTGGCCGCGATGCGCGATGCGGTGGTCAAGCTCGGCGGCTCGCCGGAGCAGATCAACCCGCAGATTCCCTCCGAACTGGTCATCGACCACTCGGTGCAGGTCGATGTGTTCGGCAAGCCGGACGCACTGGACCTCAACGGCAAGATCGAATTCCAGCGCAACCAGGAACGCTACGGCTTCCTGCGCTGGGGCCAGAAGGCCTTCGACAACTTCAAGGTGGTGCCGCCGAACACCGGCATCGTCCACCAGGTGAACCTGGAAAACCTGGCCCGCGTGGTGATGACCGCGGACAAGGATGGCAAGGCCGTGGCCTACCCCGATACCGTGTTCGGCACCGATAGCCACACCACCATGATCAACGGCATCGGCGTGCTGGGCTGGGGCGTGGGCGGCATCGAAGCGGAGGCCGCCATGCTCGGCCAGCCATCGTCGATGCTGATCCCGCAGGTGGTCGGCTTCAAGCTGACCGGCAAGCTGCCCGAGGGTGCCACCGCCACCGACCTGGTGCTGACCGTCACCCAGATGCTGCGCAAGCTGGGCGTGGTCGGCAAGTTCGTCGAGTTCTACGGTGACGGCCTGCAGCACCTGCCGCTGGCCGACCGCGCCACCATCGGCAACATGGCCCCGGAATACGGCGCCACCTGTGGCATCTTCCCGATCGACGCCGAGTCGCTGAACTACCTGCGCCTGTCCGGCCGCAGCGAAGAGCAGATCAACCTGGTCGAGGCCTACGCCAAGGCGCAGGGCCTGTGGCACGAGCCGGGCAGCCCGCACGCCCAGTACAGCACCACGCTGGAACTGGACATGGGCACGGTGAAGCCGTCGCTGGCCGGTCCGAAGCGCCCGCAGGACCGCGTGCTGCTGGAAGACGTGCAGAAGAACTACCGTGAAGCCCTGGTCGGCATGACCGCCAACCGTGACAAGCGCAGCGACGACGTCTCCTCGTTCGTCAACGAAGGCGGCGGCGCCGCGGTCGGCAACGAGCAGCTGGCCAAGGGCTTCGCCGACATCGAGATCGAAGGCCGCAAGGTCCGCCTGAAGGACGGTGCGGTCGTCATCGCTGCCATCACTTCGTGCACCAACACCTCCAACCCGGCGGTGATGATCGGCGCCGGCCTGCTGGCCCGCAATGCGGCCGCCAAGGGCCTGAACCGCCAGCCGTGGGTGAAGACCTCGCTCGGGCCGGGCTCGCGGGTGGTCACCGATTACCTGGAAAAGGCCGGCGTACTGAAGGAGCTGGAAAAGATCGGCTTCTACGTGGTCGGCTACGGCTGCACCACCTGCATCGGCAACTCCGGCCCGCTGCCGACCGAAGTCAGCGCCGGCATCGCCACCGGCGACCTGGTGGTCACCTCGGTGCTGTCGGGCAATCGCAACTTCGAGGGCCGCGTGCACCCCGAAGTGAAGATGAACTACCTGGCCAGCCCGCCGCTGGTGGTGGCCTACGCCATCGCCGGCACCACCGACATCGACCTGACCACCCAGCCGCTGGGAACCGGCAGCGATGGCCAGCCGGTGTTCCTGCGCGACATCTGGCCGAGCAACAAGGAAATCGGTGACGTCATCGCCGCCACCATCGGCCCGGAGATGTTCAAGCAGAACTACGCGGATGTGTTCAAGGGTGATACCCGCTGGAACACCATCGCCTCGCCGGACGGCAACCTGTACGCGTGGAGCGATGCCTCCACCTACATCAAGAACCCGCCGTACTTCGATGGCATGACCATGCAGACCGGCAGCATCGACGACGTGCACGGCGCGCGCGTGATGGGCCTGTTCGGCGATTCGATCACCACCGACCACATCTCCCCGGCCGGCAACATCAAGAAGGACTCGCCGGCAGGCCGCTTCCTGCAGGAGCGCGGCGTGCAGCCGGCCGACTTCAACAGCTACGGCAGCCGCCGCGGCAACGATGACGTGATGGTCCGCGGCACCTTCGCCAACATCCGCATCAAGAACCTGATGTTCGGTGGCGAGGAAGGCGGCAACACCCTGTACTACCCGGCCGGTGGCGGCCAGCCGGAAAAGCTGGCGATCTACGATGCGGCCATGAAGTACAAGGCCGACAAGGTGCCTCTGGTGGTGCTGGCCGGCAAGGAATACGGTACCGGCTCGTCGCGTGACTGGGCTGCCAAGGGCACCCTGCTGCTGGGGGTGAAGGCGGTCATCGCCGAAAGCTTCGAGCGCATCCACCGCTCCAACCTGGTCGGCATGGGCGTGCTGCCGCTGCAGTTCCGCAACGGCGAGAACGCGCAGAGCCTGGGCCTGGACGGCTCGGAAGTGATCGACATCACCGGCCTGCAGGATGGCGCCAGCAAGCGCGCCACGGTCACCGCGACCAAGGCCGATGGCACGAAGAAGACCTTCGAGGTGTCGGTGATGCTGCTGACCCCGAAGGAAGTCGAGTACTTCCGTCATGGTGGCCTGCTGCAGTACGTGCTGCGCCAGTTGGCCAGCAAGTAACGTTCCGCTCTCGGTAGAGTCGACGGCTAGTCGACTACCCAACAAAAGGGCCGGATCCTCGCGGATCCGGCCCTTCCTGTTTCTCTGCAGCCAGGCATGCCCTGGCTCTACCGCAACTCCGGCGGCACCGCGATGGGCGCCAGGTGCGCGATCACCGGCGCGGCGCGTCCGGGTCGGTGCGCAGCGCCTTCAGCAGGCCCCACATGTAGAACGCCAGGGTGAACGAGAACGGCAGGCCGCACAGCACCACCGCCGTCTGCATTGCGCTGAAATTGCCGGCCAGCAGCAGCCCGACGCTGGCCACGGTGATGCCGACGGCCCAGAACACGCGCAGCCAGATCGGCGCGTCATGACCGTCTTCCACCCCATCGTCAACGCGACGGGTACACAGGTTGGCGATCATCAGCGTGCCCGAATCGACCGGGGTCAGGAACAGCACGAAGCCGATCACCACCGCGGCACCGGCCACGTACGGCGCGGCGGGCAGGTATTCCAGCAGCTTGAACAGCGTCATCGCCGCATCGTGCTGGGCCACGTCACCCAGGATCGCCTGGCCATGGTTGAGCACCAGGTCGATGGCGGTGTTGCCGAAGATCGACAGCCACGCCAGGGTAAAGCCGAGCGGGATCAGCAGCACGCCCATGATCACTTCGCGGATGGTGCGGCCGCGCGAGATGCGTGCCACGAAAAGGCCGACGAACGGCGCCCAGGCGATCCACCAGGCCCAGTAGAACAGCGTCCACGAGCCCATCCACTCACGGCCCTTCGGGTCGTTGAGGTACATGTCGAAACTCTTGCGCACGAACGCACCGAGGTAATCGCCGGTGTTCTGGATCAGGCCATCGAACAGGTGCAGGGTCGGGCCGGTGACCAGCACGAACAGCAGCAGGCCGCACAGCAGGCGCACGTTGAGGTTGGACAACCAGGCAATGCCCTTCTCCACTCCGGCGACCACGCCGATGGTGGCCACCACCATCATCACCAGCACGATCGCCACCAGCACCTGCGGCGTATCCGGGATGTGGAACAGGTAGACCAGGCCGGACTGCACCACCAGCGCGCCGATGCCGAGGTTGGTGACCATCGAGATCAGCGTGGCGAGGATGCCGAAGCCATCGACCATGTCGCCGATGCGGCCATGGATGCGCTCACCGAAGATCGGGTACAGCGCCGAGCGCAGCGCCAGCGGCAGGTCACGGCGGTAGGCGAAATAGCCCAGTGCCACGCCGACCAGCGCATACAGCGCCCAGCCGTGCAGGCCCCAGTGCAGGAAGGTCAGCACCATCGCCTCGCGGCCGGCGGCCACGGTGCCGCCGGGTTGCCCGGGCGGATGCAGAAAGTGGTCCAGCGGCTCGTAGGCGCCGTAGTACAGCAGCGCGATGCCGATGCCGGCCGAGAACAGCATCGAGACCCAGGCGACGTAGCCGAAGGCCGGCGATTCCTCGTTGTGACCCAGGCGGATGCGGCCATACGGCGAGAACGCCAGCCACAGCACGAAGCCCAGGCACAGCACGATCAGCAGCATGTACCACCAGCCGAACGCGGCCGACACCTCGGCCTGCGCCCATTGCAGCCAGTGCTCGCTGCCTTCGGGATAGAGAACGGTGAGCAGCCCGAGGATGCCGATCGACACCGAGGAGCTGAAGAAGACAAAACGGTTCAAGCGCAGGGGCGAACGCTTGGGATGAGCCAGGGAAGACATGGGGTCGTCTCATCAAGTCCGAGGGAGCACATGGGCGGGGCCGGACCGGTAAACCGGGCCCATGGCGTGGGGCGCGAGCGCATCCTAGGGTTTATTGATTGAACGTTCAATCAATAAAAAGCATAATGGCGGGCAGCCCGATCCTTCGGGTCGCAATCCGTGGAGAGACAATGCCGAAGAAAGGCGTGGAACCGGTACGGCGCGAACAGCTGATCCGGGCCACTTTCCAGACCATCGACGAGATCGGCATGGCCGATGCGACCGTCGCCACCATCGCGAAGAAGGCAGGGCTGTCCAGCGGCATCGTCGCCCACTACTTCGGCGACAAGGACGGCCTGCTCAATGCTGCAATGCGGCAGATCCTGCGCGAGCTGAAGGACGCGGTCGCCCGCTACCGCGCCGACGCCAGCGACGACCCGCGCGAGCAGCTGCGCGCCATCGTCGACGGCAACTTCGACGACAGCCAGATCAACGGCACCGCGATGCGCGTCTGGCTCACCTTCTGGGCCGCGAGCATGCACCAGCCGGAACTGGCCCGGCTGCAGCGCGCCAACGACCAGCGCCTGTTCTCCAACCTGTGCCACCAGTTCAACCGCCTGCTGCCCCACCCGCAGGCCCGCCTGGCCGCCCGCGGGCTGGCCGCGATGATCGATGGCCTGTGGCTGCGCGGCAGCCTGGTCGGCGGCCAGTTCAACGCCGAGAAGTCCCGGCGCATCGCTTACGGCTACATCGACTTCCAGTTGCAGGCTGTCGCGCTATAAGCGCTTCAGCACCCGCCCCCTTCCAAGGAGTACGCCCCATGACCACCCTGCCCGTCCAACAGCTCTACATCCACGGCCAGCGCGTCGATGCCACCAGCGGCAAGACCTTCAAGACCGTCAACCCGGCCACCGGTGAGGTGATCGCCGAAGTGCAGGTTGCCAGCCAGGCCGACGTCGAGCGTGCCGTGCAGAGCGCGTCCGAAGGCCAGAAGGTGTGGGCCGCGATGACCGCGATGGAGCGCTCGCGCATCCTGCGCCGCGCCGTCGAGATCCTGCGTGAGCGCAACGACGAACTGGCCCACCTGGAAACCCTGGACACCGGCAAGGCGCTGGCCGAAACCACCACCGTGGACATCGTCACCGGCGCCGACGTGGTCGAGTACTACGCTGGCCTGGCCACCGCCATCGAGGGCATCCAGCTGCCGCTGCGCGAATCGAGCTTCTTCTACACCCGTCGCGAGCCGCTGGGCGTGGTCGCCGGCATCGGCGCCTGGAACTACCCGATCCAGATCGCCATGTGGAAGTCGGCCCCGGCGCTGGCCGCCGGCAACGCGATGGTGTTCAAGCCTTCGGAAGTGACCCCGCTGACCGCGATCCGGCTGGCCGAGATCTACACCGAAGCCGGCGTGCCGGCCGGCGTGTTCAACGTCGTGCAGGGCCCGGGCCGCGAGATCGGCCAGTGGCTGACCGAGCACCCGGTGATCGAGAAGATTTCCTTCACCGGCGGCGTCGCCACCGGCAAGAAGGTCATGGCCAGCGCCGCGTCCTCCTCGCTGAAGGAAGTGACCATGGAGCTGGGCGGCAAGTCGCCGCTGGTGATCTGCGATGACGCCGACCTGGACCGCGCCGCCGACATCGCGGTGATGGCCAACTTCTTCAGCTCCGGCCAGGTCTGCACCAACGGCACCCGCGTGTTCGTGCCGCGCAGCATGCTCGCCGCATTCGAGGCCGCCGTTGTCGAGCGCGTCAAGCGCATCCGCATCGGCGACCCGATGGCCGCTGAGACCAACTTCGGCCCGCTGACCAGCTTCCCGCACATGGAAAACGTGCTGCGCTACATCGAAAGCGGCAAGGCCGAAGGCGCCCGCCTGCTGACCGGCGGTGGCCGTGCCACCGAAGGCGCGCTGGCCAATGGCGCCTACGTTCTGCCGACCGTGTTCTCCGACTGCCGCGATGACATGACCATCGTCAAGGAAGAGATCTTCGGGCCGGTGATGAGCATCCTCGCCTACGACGACGAAGACGAAGTGGTGCGTCGCGCCAACGACACCACCTTCGGTCTGGCCGCCGGCGTGGTCAGCAAGGACATCAGCCGCGCCCACCGCATCATCCACCGCCTGGAAGCCGGCATCTGCTGGATCAATACGTGGGGTGAGTCGCCGGCCGAAATGCCGGTCGGTGGCTACAAGGAATCCGGCGTCGGCCGCGAGAACGGCATCTCCACCCTCGGCCACTACACCCGCATCAAGTCGGTGCAGGTGGAACTGGGCGACTACGCCAGCGTGTTCTGACCGGCGCGCCCCGAGCGCGCACCCTCGTCCGGCCACCGCGCCGATCCGACATTCCGCCGGGACGCCTGCATGCAGCGCGCCCCGGCCTGCAGGAGACACCCATGAGCACCCACAACGAGTACGACTACATCATCATCGGCGCCGGTTCGGCCGGCAACGTGCTGGCTACCCGCCTCACCGAAGATGCCGATGTCAGCGTGCTGCTGCTGGAAGCCGGTGGCCCGGACTACCGGCTCGACTTCCGTACCCAGATGCCGGCGGCACTGGCCTTCCCGCTGCAGGGCAAGCGCTACAACTGGGCGTACAAGACCGATCCCGAGCCCTTCATGAACAACCGCCGCATGGACTGCGGCCGCGGCAAGGGCCTGGGCGGCTCGTCGCTGATCAACGGCATGTGCTACATCCGCGGCAACGCGATGGATTACGACAACTGGGCCAGCATGCCGGGCCTGGAAGACTGGACCTACCTGGACTGCCTGCCGTACTTCCGCAAGGCGGAAACCCGCGACATCGGCCCCAATGACTACCACGGTGGCGACGGCCCGCTGCGGGTGACCACGCCGAAGGCCGGCAACAACGAGCTGTTCGCTGCGATGGTCGAAGCCGGCGTGCAGGCCGGCTACCCGCGCACCGACGACCTCAACGGCTACCAGCAGGAAGGCTTCGGCCCGATGGACCGCACGGTGACCCCGAAGGGCCGTCGCTCCAGCACCGCCCGTGGTTACCTGGACCTGGCCAAGCCGCGCCCGAACCTGACCATCGTCACCCACGCGCTTACCGACCGCATCCTGTTCTCGGGCAAGCGTGCGGTGGGCGTGCAGTGGCTGCACAACGACCAGCCGCAGCGTGCCACCGCGCGCCGCGAAGTGCTGCTGTGTGGCGGCGCCATCGCCTCGCCGCAGATCCTGCAGCGTTCGGGCGTCGGCCCGGCCGACCTGCTGCGCAGCCTGGACATCGACCTGGTGCACCACCTGCCGGGCGTCGGCGCCAACCTGCAGGACCACCTGGAGATGTACCTGCAGTACGAGTGCAAGAAGCCGGTCTCGCTGGCACCGGCACTGAAGCTGTACAACCAGCCGGCCATCGGCGCCGAGTGGCTGTTCCTGGGCACCGGCATCGGCGCCAGCAACCAGTTCGAGGCCGGCGGCTTCATCCGCAGCGACGCCGAATTCGACTGGCCGAACCTGCAGTACCACTTCCTGCCGGTGGCGATCAATTACAACGGCTCCAACCCGATCAAGGCGCACAGCTTCCAGATGCACGTCGGTTCGATGCGCTCGCCCAGCCGCGGCCGCATCCACGTGCGTTCGAAGGATCCGCGCGAACATCCGAGCATCCTCTTCAACTACATGTCGCATGAGCAGGACTGGCGCGAGTTCCGCGCGGCGATCCGCATCACCCGCGAGATCTTCGCGCAGCCGGCGCTGGCACCGTACAGCGGCCGCGAGATTTCCCCGGGCAGCGCGCTGCAGACCGATGCGCAGATCGATGCGTTCGTCCGCGAACATGCCGAGACCGCCTACCACCCGTCGTGCTCGAACAAGATGGGCCATGCCGATGACCCGATGGCGGTGGTCGACGGCCAGGGCCGCGTGCACGGGCTGGAAGGCCTGCGCATCGTCGATGCCTCGATCATGCCGCAGGTGGTGACCGGCAACCTCAACGCGCCGACCATCATGATGGCCGAGAAGCTGGCCGACGTGATCCGCGGCCGCACCCCGCTGGCCCGCAGCACCGCGCCGTACTACAAGGCCAACGGTGCACCGGTGCGCAAGCAGGACTGACGCAAGCGCCCCGCCTGGCGACACGGTAGTGCCGGCCGCTGGCCGGCATCCACCGGAATCCCGATCGAGCGCAGATGCCGGCCAGCGGCCGGCACGACCAAGCAAAGAGGCCCTTCGGGGCCTCTTCGCGTTTTCCCTACGGCGGGGTATGCTGCAATGAACGGCCATTGTCGCTACGCTCAGGGCCGGAACCTAATACATCACGATTCCTGGAGGGGGAATATGAGTCTGGATCGTCCCTGGCTGCAGAGCTATCCGAAAGGCGTTCCCGCCGAAATCGACGTCAACGAGTTCCATTCGGTAGCTTCGGTCTTCGACGCTTCCGTCGCGAAATTCCGCGACCGTCCGGCCTACTCCAGCTTCGGCAAAGTGCTCACCTACGGTGAGACCGATGCGCTGGTCACCCAGTTCGCCGCCTACCTGCTGGGTGAGCTCAAGCTCAAGAAGGGTGACCGCGTCGCCCTGATGATGCCCAACTGCCTGCAGTACCCGGTGGCCACCTTCGGCGTGCTGCGCGCCGGACTGACCGTGGTCAACGTCAACCCGCTGTACACCGCGCGCGAACTCAAGCACCAGCTGGTCGACGCGGGCGTCAGTGCGCTGGTGGTGGTCGACAACTTCGGCGACACCGTCGAACAGGTCATCGCCGATACGCCGGTCAAGCACGTGGTCACCACCGGCCTGGGCGACCTGCTCGGCGCCAAGGGCGCGATCGTCAACTTCGTGCTGAAGTACGTCAAGAAGATGGTGCCCAACTACCACATCAAGGGCGCCGTCCGCTTCAGGCAGGCGCTCAAGCTGGGCAGCCGCCACGCGCTTCCGAAGGTCGAGATCGACCACGACGACATCGCTTTCCTGCAGTACACCGGCGGTACCACCGGCGTGGCCAAGGGCGCGATGCTGACCAACCGCAACCTGATCGCCAACATGCAGCAGGCGTCGGCGTGGCTGTCCACCTCGGGCATCGAGCCGGGCAAGGAAGTGATCATCACGGCCCTGCCGCTGTACCACATCTTCGCGTTGACCGCGAACGGCCTGGTCTTCATGAAGTTCGGTGGCTGCAACCACCTGATCACCAACCCGCGCGACATGAAGGGTTTCGTCAAGGAGCTCAAGGGCACCCGCTTCACCGCCATCACCGGCGTCAACACGCTGTTCAACGGCCTGCTCAACACGCCCGGCTTCGACGAGATCGACTTTTCTTCGGTCAAGTTCACCCTCGGCGGCGGCATGGCGGTACAACGTGCCGTGGCCGAACGCTGGAAGAAGGTCACCGGGGTGACCCTGGTCGAAGCCTATGGCCTGACCGAGACCTCGCCGGCAGCCTGCATCAACCCGCTCACCCTGCCCGAGTACAACGGCGCCATCGGCCTGCCGATCCCGTCCACCGATGCCTGCATCAAGGACGACAACGGCAACATCCTGGCGCTGGGCGAAGTGGGCGAGCTGTGCATCAAGGGCCCGCAGGTGATGAAGGGCTACTGGCAGCGCCCGGAGGAAACCGCCACCGCCATCGACGCCGACGGCTGGCTGCACACCGGCGACATGGCGAAGATGGACGAACACGGATTCTTCTACATCGTCGACCGCAAGAAGGACATGATCCTGGTGTCCGGCTTCAACGTGTACCCGAATGAAGTCGAGGACGTGATCGCGATGATGCCGGGCGTGTTGGAAGTGGCTGCGGTCGGTGTCCCGGACGAGAAGTCCGGCGAGGTCGTGAAGGTCGTGATCGTGAAGAAGGACCCGAACCTGACCGCGGAAATGGTCAAGGAACATGCCCGGGCCAACCTGACCGGTTACAAGCACCCCAGAATCGTAGAATTCCGAAAGGAGCTGCCGAAGACCAACGTCGGCAAGATTCTCCGTCGCGAGCTGCGTGATACGCCCGCCCAGTAAGGGTTTCCGGGCAACACGACAGTACAGGGGACCCCGCCGGAGACGGCGGGGTCTTTTTATTGCCGGAACATGTCCGGCCCGGCGCTTGCGGGCGGTTCACGACGGGTGCATAGAATCAGTCGCCGCCGCATGTTCAGCTCGCCCCCTCACTCCTCTCCGTCCGCTCTGCGGTTGGCCGGACGGTCACACGGAGAACTCCCATGTCTGCAGTACGCCCCATCATTACCCGTCCCTCGCAGCACCCTACCCTGCGTATCACCGAAGAACCCGAGCGGGATGTTTACTGGATCCATATGCACGCCAACCTGGTCAACCAGCCGGGCCGGCCGTGCTTCGCCTCGCGCCTGGTCGATGACATCGTCGACTACCAGCGCGAACTGGGCGATCGCCTCAGCGCCTCGCACGCTCTGTCACCCCATGTCGTACTTGCCTCGGACAGCGACGTGTTCAACCTGGGCGGCGATCTCGAACTGTTCTGCCGCCTGATCCGCGAGGGCGACCGCGCCCGCCTGCTCGACTATGCCCAGCGCTGCGTGCGCGGCGTGCATGCCTTCCATGCCGGCCTGGGCACCCGTGCCCACAGCATCGCCCTGGTCCAGGGCAATGCACTGGGGGGCGGCTTCGAGGCCGCACTGAGCTGCCACACCATCGTCGCAGAGGAAGGCGTGTTGATGGGCCTGCCGGAGGTGCTGTTCGACCTGTTCCCCGGCATGGGCGCCTACTCCTTCCTGTGCCAGCGGATCAGTCCGCGGCTGGCGGAGAAGATCATGCTGGAAGGCAACCTCTACACCGCCAGCCAGCTGAAGGAAATGGGCCTGGTCGACATCGTGGTGCCGGTGGGCGAAGGTGTTGCCGCAGTCGAACAGGTGATCAAGGAAAGCCGACGCATCCCGCACGCCTGGGCGGCGATGCGTGAGGTCAACGAGATCGCCACCATGGTGCCGCTGCATGAAATGATGCGGATCACCGAGATCTGGGTAGACACTGCGATGCAGCTCGGCGAGAAGTCCCTGCGCACCATGGATCGGCTGGTACGGGCGCAGGCCCGACGCAATGGCGACCCGGCCTGATCGTCTGGCGGGTCAGGACGGGCTGCGCTCGCTGTCGTCGCGATGCGGTGCCCCCGCACTTCGGGCAGCCAACGCATTCCTGCCGTTGCGCAGAGCGGTCGCCAGGTTGCCGAGGCGGGAGCTCCATTCACCCTTCAGCTGCCAGTCCGCCATGCGCATGATTTCGCCACTGGAGGCGGCAACCTGGACAAGCCCCAGGTTGCTTGCCACGCCGCGCAGCGCGTGGGCGTGCTCGCGGAAATCCTCCCAGGCCTGGCGCTCGCCGCAGCCCTGCAGCTGGCCCATGCTCGCGTCGACGTCCGCCAGGCACTGGTCGATGAACTTGCGTTCGAAGCCATCGCCCATGCCCAGCGACGCCAGCTCGTCCAGGACCGCGGTATCGAGCACGCCATCGCCGACCGGCAATGCAGGCACCGACTGGATGCCGGGCTCGGCGCGGGTGTTGGCGGCGACATCGGCCAGCACTTCCAGCAGGCGGGTGGCCACCACGGGCTTGGCAAGGAAGGCGCGGGCGCCGGCCTGCTCGCAACGCAGGATGGACTCGGGGGTGACGTCTGCGCTCAGCACCATGACCGGAACGTAAGGCATACCGCTGGCCTGCATCACCCGCAACTGCTTGAGCAGATCCAGTCCGCTCATGCCGGGCATGTGCAGGTCGACGATCGCTGCGTCGTAACTGGCCTGCTCCAGCGCATCGAGCACTTCGGCGCCGCCGTTGACGCAGGTGACCTTGTGGCCGGCCTTCTCCAGCAGCCGCTGCAGCACCATGCGATTGGCCTCGTGGTCGTCGGCGACCAGAACCCGCAGGCTCCGCACCCGTGCACGATGGCGCAGGAAGGGGTTGGAAAACGCGATGACATTGCCGGCTTCAGCCACCTCGGACGGAACCGCCGGGGCTGATGAGGTGTCTGCGACGTCCAGCGTGATCTCGACCCAGAACACGCTGCCGCGCGGGCTGTTCGGCGCATAGCCGACCTGCCCGCCCATCGACTCGACCAGGCCCTTGGCAATGGCGGTGCCCAGACCGGTGCCTTCATGGCGACGGGCCAGGCCGACATCGCCCTGCTCGAACGCATTGAACAGGCGTCCGCGCAACGCCACCGGCACGCCGATGCCGGTATCGACGATCTCGAATCGCAGGCGCATCCGCTCGCTGCCCAGCGCATCGGGGCTGGACACGCGCAGATGCACGTAGCCACTGTCGGTGAACTTGACCGCGTTGCCCATCAGGTTCAGCAGGATCTGCTGCAGATGCCCGGCATCCCCCAACAGGCGCGGCGGTACGTTGTCGTCCACCTGCACGCGATAATCCAGCGATTTGGAGCGGGTCTGCGGGGTCAGGATCAGGTTGATCGCCTGCAGCACGTCGGCCAGCGCGAACTCGTGCCACTCCACGCGCACCTTGCCAGCTTCGATCGCGGAGATGTCCAGCACCTCTTCCACCAGCGCCAGCAGGCTGCGGGTCGAGGCCTGGATGGTGTTCAGGCACTCGCGCTGTTCGTCGTCCAGGCGGGTGGTGGCCAGCACTTCGGTCATGCCGGCCAGCCCGTTCAACGGCGTGCGGAACTCATGGCTCATGTTGGCCAGGAAGCGGCTCTTGGCTTCGTTGGCCTGCCGCGCCTCGGCCACCGCCCGGGTCAAGGCATGCAGCAGCGAATCGAAGTACAGCGGAATCGCACCCAGGCCCAGCAACAGGCCCCAGCCCAGATAATCGTGGCCGCGCCAGTACGGCGACAGCATCACCGTGCACAGGAAGGCCAGACAGCCCATGGCCGTGGCCACGCGCAGGTAGGTGCTGCCGTAGCGCATGCCGTTGCCGATCGTCACCCACAGCATCACCGCATACAGCGGTGCGGCCGGCTCGCCCTGGATGGTCATGATCCAGGCCATGCAGGTGTAGTCGGTCAGCATGCCGATCACCCGGCGCACATGCGACACGCCCGGATTGACCAGGATCGCGGTCAGCAGGCCGGCGGAAATGGTCAGCTCGAAGGCGAGGATCAGCCACGTCGCCGTCAGCGCCTCACCGCCGCCGCTCAGCGAGCGCCAGCCGAGATAGCTGATGAACAGTGCCGTGATGATGATGCGGATCAGGTTCTGCGCGTGCTCGCTGTCCTCGCGCCCGGACAGGCGCTGCTTGAAGCGGGCCAACAGCGAGCGCTTGTCGGATCCAGCGGCGGGAATCGTATCCATGGTTGGATGTCGCATCCTTCGGCGCAGCAGGGAGGAGCAGCACAACGGTACTGCCAGTAACCCCAACCACAGGGAAATGGCCAGCCCCAGGTTGGCCTGCCAATAGGGAGTCAACAGCACGGTAGTGCCGAAACTGATCATCGCCAGCACGATGGCAGCGGTCAGGTAACGCGGCCCGAAGCGCAGGCCGTTGCCCACCGTGACCCACATCACCACCGCATACACCCACGCCAGCGGCTCACCCATCTGGATCATGCCGATCGCGATCAGGCCGTAATCGGCCAGCATCCCGGCCACCCGCCGCGGGTCCGAGCGCTGCGGCTTCCACAGCAGCCAGCCGAACAACAGCAGCGACAGGCCCAGTCCGGTCAACGCCGTAGCCAGCGCGCCCTGGTATTGATCCAGCCGGTGCAGGCGGGCGCCGGACAACAGAACATAGACCAGGATCAGCGAGATCAGCACCCCCCGCACGATCGCCTGGCCATGTTCCGAATCCGGACGCTGCGCCAGCCGACGCCTCACGCGTGCGAACAGGTCCTGCATGTCACCCACCCGGTCGCGTCGATGCCGTCGAGTGCTGGGCGCAGATATCCATCAACTGCTGGTGGCCGCGCATCAGCGCATCCACGCAGCGCGGATCGAACAGTCGCCCACGCTGGGCGTACAGATAAGCCAGAGTGGCTTCCATGGTCCATGCTTCCTTGTACGGACGGGGCGAGATCAGCGCATCGAAGACGTCGGCGACAGCAACGATCCGCGCTTCCAGCGGAATCGCTTCGCCGACCAGGCCGTCGGGATAGCCGCTGCCGTCATAGCGCTCGTGATGGCGCAGCGCGATGAGCGCGCCCACCTGGATGAAACGGTTCTGGCTGCCACTGAGCAGCTCGTGGCCGATGCGTGGGTGCCGGCGCATGATCGCCAGCTCCTCGTCATTGAGCTTGCCCTGCTTGAGCAGCACCGCGTCGGGAATGGCGATCTTGCCCATGTCATGCAGCGGTGCCGCCATCTCGATCAGGCGCACGTCGTCTTCGGGCAGGCCAAGCTGCTCGGCGATCAGCCCCGCAACGCGCGCCATGCGTTCGAGATAGGCGCTGGTGCCGGCATCACGGAACTCGATCGCCCGGGCCAATCGCGACAGGGTCTCGCGTTCGCGTTCCTCGACCTCGTGCATGCTGGCCAGCAGGCGCTGCTCCAGCGACAACGCACGTTGCTTCACGTTCTCGGTCTGCTGGCGCAGCTGCAGCAGGTTGTAGCAGCGCGCGCGCAGTTCGCGCGGACGGATCGGCTTGACCAGGAAGTCGATGACCCCTGCTTCCAGCGCCGCCTGGCGGATCGGCTCGTCGCCGACCACGGTGATCAGGATCACCGGGATATCGCGGTGCTTGGGCAGGCGACGGAATCGACGGGCGAACTCCAGCCCGTCCATCTCCGGCATGCGGTAATCGAGCAGCAGCAGGTCGACCGGGTGCGCCTCGCACCAGGCCAATGCGGTCAGCGGATCACCGAAGTCATACACGCTCAGTTCCGGCGCGATGTCTTCGATAACGTGACGCAGCATCGTCCGCGCGGACGTCTGGTCGTCAACAATGACGATGTTCAACGCGTACTCCGCCTGGTTTCTCGACCATGCTGGATCATCAGCAGGCGAGGATACCCTGCTGCTGCGAACGCTCGCACCCTGCATCGGCCCGACTCCCGTGTCATGCATCCCGGTTCATGATCGTCATCACATTGTGAAGCGGACTCTCCACAATGCGCACTCCCCCTGGCGCCGATCAAGCCATAACAGACGTCAAGGTAGTGCATTAACGATACGCCGAGCGCGGAAGGCGTCAATCGCGCCGTCTCATTTCGCGACGGCGCGCACAAACGGGAGTCAAAAAGACGACTTACTGCTCCGGACGCATGTACGGGAACAGCAGCACGTCACGGATCGAGCTGCTGCCGGTCAGCAGCATCACCAGGCGATCAACGCCGATGCCGAGGCCGCCGGTCGGGGCCATGCCGTACTCCAGCGCACGGATGTAGTCGGCGTCGTAGTGCATCGCCTC
Source organism: Stenotrophomonas sp. YJH_SMC_120 (assembly GCF_059368675.1). Lineage (NCBI taxonomy): Bacteria > Pseudomonadati > Pseudomonadota > Gammaproteobacteria > Lysobacterales > Lysobacteraceae > Stenotrophomonas > Stenotrophomonas sp. YJH_SMC_120. The sequence goes on along the minus strand of NZ_JCAFRY010000010.1, from coordinate 134,086 downwards.
GTCGTCGCCACCCTCCTTCGCGGCCACCTGGGCCTGGAAGCGCTGGGCCTGGTCTTCCGGGTCGTTCAGTTCGGAGAAGCCGTTGGCCAGCTCCTTGCCGTTGACGAACAGCTCGAAGCGATCCGTGTAGCCCGGGTCGTTGTCATTGGCACGGGCCAGCGGCGAGACCTCGACCGGATGGTCGGTGATGAAGGTCGGCTGGATCAGGGTGTGCTCGACCGTGGCCTCGAAGATCTCCAGCAACAGCTTGCCCCAGCCGTAGGACGGCTTGACGCGGATGTTCAAGCGCTCGCAATGGCGCAGCAGCGCATCGCGGTCAGTGCAATCAGCGGCCGAGATTTCCGGGTTGTGGTGGCGCACCGCCTCATCCATGCGCCAGCGGCGGAACGCCGGACCCAGGTCGATCTTCGCGCCGTCCCATTCCACTTCGGTGCCACCGTTCACGGCCTTGGCCACATCACGGATCACACCCTCGGTCAGGTCCATGATTTCGTTGTACGTGGCATAGGCCTCGTACAGTTCCATCATGGTGAATTCCGGATTGTGGCGGGTGCTGACGCCTTCATTGCGGAAGTTGCGGTTGATCTCGTACACACGCTCCAGGCCACCCACGGTCAGGCGCTTGAGGTACAGCTCCGGCGCCACGCGCAGGTACAGGTCCAGGTCCAGCGCGTTGTGATGCGTGGTGAACGGCTTGGCCGCCGCGCCGCCGGGGATGTAATGCATCATCGGCGTCTCGACTTCCAGGAAGTCGCGGTTGTCCAGCCACGCGCGCATGGCGCGGATGATCTTCGAGCGCTTGATGAACACTGCGCGCGATTCCGGGGTCACGATCAGATCGACGTAACGCTGGCGGTAGCGCTGCTCGACGTCGGCCAGGCCGTGCCACTTGTCCGGCAGCGGGCGCAGCGACTTGGTCAGCAGGCGGATCGACTCGGCCTTGACCGACAGTTCGCCGGTCTTGGTACGGGTCAGGCCGCCTTCGACGGCGATGATGTCGCCCACGTCCCAGCCCTTGAAGGCCGTGTAGGCATCGCCCAGCACCGCGCCCTGCAGGAACAGCTGGATGCGGCCGGACTCGTCCTGGATCTGGGCGAAGCTGGCCTTGCCCATGATGCGCTTGGCCATCAGGCGGCCGGCCATCTTCACCTGGCGGCCGTTGCCTTCCAGCGCCTCGGCGGTCCAGGTCTCGGCATCGGCGAATTCTTCCTGCAGGCGGCCGGCGAAGTCCTCGCGACGGAAGTCGTTCGGGTACGCGATGCCCTGCCCACGCAGCGTTTTGAGTTTCTCGCGGCGCTCGGCGATCAACTTGTTTTCGTCGACGGGGGGGGTATCGGTAGCTTCGCTCATGGATCTGCGGGAATCGTGTAGTGAGGGGGGATGTTGCACCCGGCACAGCCGGTTGCCCAGCATACCAAAACCGCCCTGCCCCGGCCTTGGGCCGGGCCCGCCCAGATGGCCGCCAACCTTGGTTGGCGCTCGTCCCGGCGTCAACCGTTCCCGGGAAACGCCTGCCGCAGCTCGTCCACCAGCACCCGCTGGTTCTCCGAGTAATCGATCGGCACCGACACCAGGTGCACCCCGCCCTCGTTGAAGGCCGCCTCCAGGGTCGGGATGAACTGCTCGATGGCCGTCACCTCATGCCCCTTGCAGCCATAGGCCTCGGCATACTTCACGAAATCGGGATTGCTGAAGGTCATGCCGTAGTCGGTGAAGCCATCCACCGCCTGCTTCCAGCGGATCATGCCGTAGGCGCCGTCGTTGAGGATCAGCACCACCAGGTTCAGGCCCAGCCGACGCGCGGTCTCCAGCTCCTGGCTGTTCATCATGAACCCGCCATCGCCACACACCGCCAGCACCCGCCGCTGCGGGTACAGGATCGAAGCCATGATCGCCGACGGCAGGCCCGCGCCCATGGTCGCCAACGCATTGTCCAGCAGCAGCGTATTGGCCACCTGGGTGCGGTAATTGCGCGCGAACCAGATCTTGTACATGCCGTTGTCCAGCGCCACGATGCCGTCCGGCGGCATCACCTGGCGCACGTCGTGCACCAGCCGCTGAGGCGTGAATCCAGCCTCCTCGGCTCGGTCAGCCAGGTGTTCCAGAATGGTCGCGCGCAGCGGCAGCAGCGCGTCAGCGTTTGGCACCGCGCCTTCGATACGATCGGCCAACTGGGTCAGCGAACGACCGATGTCACCGATCACTTCCACCTGTGGGAAGTACACCTGCTCCACCGCCGCCTGCGAGTAGCCGATATGGATCACGGTCGGCCCACCCGGGCGCATCACGAACGGCGGCTTCTCGGTGACCTCGTGGCCGATGGTCACGATCACGTCGGCCTGGTCGATCGCCATGTGCACGTAATCGCGCTCGGTCAGCGCCGCGGTGCCCATGTACAGGCCCGAACCACCGGCCACCGCGCCCTTGCCCATCTGCGTGGTGAAGAACGGAATGCCGGCGCGCAACACGAACGCCGACAGCGCTTCGCTGGACTGCGGCCGCGACGCCGCCGAGGCGATCATCAGCAGGGGGCGCCTGGCGTTGCGGATGATCTCCGCCGCCCGATCCAGCGCCTCCGGACTGGCAATGGGACGATCCACCGCGTGCGGCGGAATCAGCGCCACGCCCTCGACCTCATCGGCCGCGATATCTTCGGGCAGCTCCAGCAGCACCGGGCCCGGGCGCTCTTCCTGGGCGACACGGAACGCCTCGCGGACGATGGTCGGGATGGTGCGCGCCGACACGATCTGCCGCGCCTGCTTGGTCAGCGGCTTCATCGTGCTGACGATGTCGACGATCTGGAAGCGCGCCTGCTTGCTGGCGACGATGCCCTTCTGCCCGGTGATCATGATGACCGGCCATGCGCCAAGCAGCGCATACGCGGCGCCGGTGGTGAAATTCAGCGCGCCGGGGCCGAGCGTGGCCAGGCACACGCCCGGCTTGCCGGTCAGGCGGCCATAGGTGGCCGCCATGAACACCGCCGCCTGCTCGTGGCGGGTGATGACCAGCTCGATGCTGGAATGGCGCAGCGACTCGACCACGTCGAGATTTTCTTCGCCGGGAATGCCGAAAATGCGCTCGACGCCTTCGTTCTCAAGTGCGGCGACAAGCAGATCTGAACCCTTGGACATTGGAATGCCGTCCTTTTCGCTGGACTGATGGTGGATCGTTGCAGGAAGGATGGAAGCTGCGCGTCAACGCTTGTCGAACCACACCGTCTGCGCGTTGACGAATTCGCGGATGCCGAAGTGCGAGAGCTCACGGCCGAAGCCGCTCTTCTTCACGCCGCCGATCGGCACGCGCGGATCGGACGCGGAGAAGCCGTTGACGAATACACCGCCAGTCTGCAGCCGGCGCGCCAGCTGCATCGCACGGGCGCGGTCGCCGCTCCACAGGTTGCCGCTGAGGCCGAACTCGCTCTGGTTGGCCAGTTCCACCGCATGGTCGGCGTCGCGGGCGCGGCTGATCGAGGCCACCGGCCCGAACGTTTCGGTGTCGAAGGCCTGCATGCCCGGCTCAACCCCGGCCAGCACGGTGGGGGCATAGAACGCACCCGGACGATCCAGCTGGTGCCCGCCGACCAGCAGCTGCGCACCGGCGTCGACCGAAGCACGTACCTGCGCGTCGAGCTGCTCCAGCAGATCCTGGCGCGCCATCGGGCCGATGCGGTTCGCCGGGTCGCGGCCGTCGCCAATGGTCAGTGCCTGCACCTTCTGGCAGAACTGCGCCACGAAACGATCGTAGACCGCGTCTTCGACGATGATGCGCTTGCCGGCGATGCAGACCTGCCCGGTGTTCTGGAAGCGCGAGGCCACCGCCGCATCGACGGCCGCATCAAGATCGGCATCGGCCAGGACGATGAACGGATCGGAACCGCCCAGTTCCAGCACCACCTTCTTCAGCGCCTGCCCGGCCTGTGCAGCAATGCTGCGGCCGGCGGCCACACTGCCGGTCAGGGTCACCGCCGCGATGCGGTCATCTGCGATCGCGCGGCTGGTGCCCTCGCGGCTGATGTTGGCCGCGATGAAGGTGCCCTCCGGCAAGCCGGCATCGCGCCAGGCGGCGTCGAGCAGCTGCGCGGTACCGACGATGTTCTCGGCCGGCTTCAGCAGGAAGCCGTTGCCGCCCATCAGGATCGGCACCGCCGCGCGCATCACCTGCCAGTACGGGAAGTTCCACGGCATGATGCCCAGCACCACGCCCAGCGGCAGGTAGGACACGTAGGCCTTGTCGTCGGGCACCTGGGTCGGTTCGTCGCGCAGGAACTGCGCACCGTTGTCGGCGTACCAGTCGCACAGCACAGCACACTTCTCGATTTCGGCCAGCGCTTCGGCCTGGACCTTGCCCATTTCGGCGGTAGCCAGCGCGGCCAGCTTTTCACGGTCACGGCGTAGCACCGCGGCCATCGCACGCAGTACGTCTGCGCGCTGTTCGAGGCTCTTGATGCTCCAGGCCGCAAAGCCGACCTGGCCGCGATCCAGGATTGTTTCCAGCTCGGCGTCGGTGGCGAAGGGATGGCTGGCGATCTGCTGGCCGGTGGCCGGATCACGGGAAATGGCGGTGGTGGGGGCAGCGGACATGCAGGGCTCCTGGTGTCTCGACAACGGGCGGGCGGCCCGTCTCCTGCACAGGAATGTGGACCCGAATGGCGGAGGCAACAAGGCGTCTGCTTATCCTGTGACCTGCACTTACCTGCCTGAATGGGGTTTTCGGCAGGGCTGCGCCCTGCACCCGCTACGATCCAGAGCAACAGCAACAGCAACAGCAACAGCAGAAGCTGGTTTCCTGAGGGATGGCGGGGTGGGTCCGGTTGCGGGAGACGCCGTAAACCCGTCCTTGGGGGCTTGGCCGCGGCATCCATGCCGCGGACACTCCCGCAACCGGACCCATCCCGCCTTCGACAATTTCCCGCGATCTGTCGGGACGGCGCAGTGCGTTGCTGTTGGTGGGTGTCGACCTTGGTCGACACAGTAGACCCACGCCATGCGTGGATGACTCATTCGATTTCTGAGAGAAAGATCGTGTCGACCAAGGTCGACACCTACCAACAGCCGCGCGGAACAAAGCCGCAGTTGCCAACAACCGCGTGAACCTGTCGAAGGTGGGGCGGTGTCGGCGTGCGGGGTGTCAGCCGCATGGATGCGGCTGCCAAGCCTACACGGACGTACTTGCGGCGTCCCCGCACTCCGACACCGCCCCGCCAAACCACGGAACCTAGCTCTGGCTCTGGCGTTGGCCGTTGCATTGAGCAGGTGCAGGGCTGCAAGCCCTGCCGAACACCCCCTACTTCCGCGGCAGGTAGGTCACCAGGGAAAGGTCATGCCGGCTCTCCGGCACCAGCGCCACGTACTGCAGGTCCAGCAACCCGCGCGTGGGGTGGTTCAGCTTCTTCGCACCTTCATCGAACCGGCGCACATCGTGCTCCGGCCACCACTGGCGGAACTCCTCGCTGTGCGCCGAGATGTCCTCGACCAGCGCCAGGAACGGGGCCTTGTCCGGCGCCTGCGCCATCGCCGCGCGGAAGCCTGCCAGCAGGCCGCGGGTCATTTCTTCCCAGTTGAGGATCAGTGTGCGGTACGGCGGGTACAGGAACATCAGCCGCAGCGTGTTGCGCTCATGCGGTGCCAGCTGGCTGTAGTCCACGAACAGATCGGCAATGGCCGGATTCCAGGCCAGGATGTCGAAGCGGGTGTTGCGCACGTACGCCGGGATCGGCTGCATCGCCTCCACCAGCTGGCGCAGGCCGTCGGTCACACTCTCGTCCGGTGATTGCAGCGGCACGCCGTAGCCGGACAGCGCGAATGCATAGGCGCGTTCGTCGTCGCTCATGCGCAGCACCTGTGCCAGGCGCTCGAGCACTTCGGGAGAGGCGCGCACTTCACGACCCTGCTCGATCCAGGTGTACCAGCTCACGCTGACCCCGATCGCCAGCGCCACTTCCTCGCGCTTCAGGCCCGGGGTGCGCCGCCGCCCAGCCGGCAGGCCAAGCGTGGCGGGGTCGACACGGGCGCGGCAGGCCTTGAGGAAGCCGCCGAGTTCCTTGCGTTCACTTTCGCTGCGCATCATCGCTACCGCCGTACCTGTTGTAGCGTCGAGCCATGCTCGACGCATCTGCTACCGCGCCAACAGCAGCCGAGCATGGGCTCGGCTCTACCGGAAGCGTGATCAGCCACCCTCGGCGTTGCGCACGAGGGTGACGATATCCGCGCAGGCGCGCCGATCAGGCATCGACGCGCTTGGAGCCCACGGCCAGGCCGGCCTTCAGGCTGGCCTCGACGAACTCGTCCAGATCGCCGTCCAGCACCTTCTGCGTATCCGAACGTTCGATGCCGGTACGCAGGTCCTTGATGCGGCTCTGGTCGAGCACGTAATTGCGGATCTGGCTGCCCCACCCGATGTCGGACTTGGTCGCTTCCACGGCGTCCTTTTCGGCGTTGCGCTTCTGGATCTCCAGCTCGTACAGCTTGGCGGCCAGCATCTTCATCGCGTTGTCGCGGTTCTGATGCTGGCTGCGGCCGGTCTGGCAGGCCACGACGATGTTGGTCGGGATGTGGGTGATGCGCACCGCCGACTCGGTCTTGTTGACGTGCTGGCCACCGGCACCCGACGAACGGTACACGTCGGTACGCAGGTCGGCCGGATTGATGGTGATGTCGATGTTGTCATCGATTTCCGGCGACACGAACACCGAGGTGAAGCTGGTGTGGCGGCGGTTGTCCGAGTCGAACGGCGACTTGCGCACCAGGCGGTGCACGCCGGTTTCGGTCTTCAGCCAGCCATAGGCGTAGTCGCCTTCCACGCGCAGCGTGGCCGACTTGATGCCGGCGACGTCGCCACCGGAGACTTCCATCAGCTCGGTCTTCCAGCCGCGCGATTCACACCAGCGCAGGTACATGCGCAGCAGGATCTCGGCCCAGTCCTGGGCTTCGGTGCCACCGGCACCGGCCTGGATGTCGACGAACGCAGCGGCATTGTCCATCTCGCCGGAGAACATGCGCTGGAACTCCAGCTTCTCCACGTGCGCCTGGTGCTTGTCCAGGTCGGCGACCACCGCCAGTGCGGTGTCCTCGTCCTGCTCGGACTCGGCCAGCTCGAGCAGTTCGGTGGCGTCGTTCAGGCCATCCAGCACCGAGGCGATGCCGCCCACGGTCTTTTCCAGGCTGGAACGCTCGCGGCCCAGGTTCTGGGCGTACTCGGCGTTGTTCCAGACGTCGGGGCTTTCCAGCTCCCGCGTTACTTCTTCAAGACGCTCTTTCTTGGCGTCGTAGTCAAAGATACCCCCGAAGCGACAGCACGCGATCGGTCAGATCGGTGATGCGCTGGCGGACAGGATTCAGTTCGATCATGTCGGCGGTTATGCATTCAAAAGATGACTGCCAATGATACCGCAGGCCGGGGGCGCCCGGAATGAGGGACCAGGCCTGCCGCTGGGAGCCAACCACTGGTAGACCCGCCCCTGTAGAGTCGCCTGTCAGTCGACTGCTTTTCATTCAGGTTGCGGTGGAGCCCGCGCTGCGCGCGATAGTCGACCAACAGTCGACTCTACCCGCGCCCGCGCCGCCCAGCGCCTGCCGCAGGACCGGCAGCTGGCGCCGGCTGCAGGGCACTTTGGCTCCATCGGCCATGTGCAGCAGGGCCTCGCCTCCGTCCAGCGGCTCGATCGAGCGCAACTGGCCGCGATTAATCAGCCAGCTGCGATGCGGGCGCAGGAACTCGCCCGGGTCCAGCCGCTGCTCCAGCACCGCCATGGTGATGCGCAGCGGGTAGTCGTGGCCACGTACCCGCAGGTTCACGTAGTTCCCCGCGGCCTGGGCGTACTCCACGTCGGCCGTGGCAACCAGGAACTCCTTGCCCAGCTTGCGCACGAGGAAATGCTGGGGGCGCTCGACCGGCTCCACCGGCGGGCCGACGTCGGGCTCGGCCAGCAGGCTCGCTTCGCCCTGCCTGCGCCTGCCGAACCAGCTGGCAAAGTGCTCGAGGGCCACGAACATCGCGAACGTGCGCACATCCTTCAGGTACTCGTACGCAAAACGCTCCAACAAACCGGCATCGTCCTGGTAGCGGTAGCCCAGCGACGCGTAGGCCAGATGCCGCAGCAGCATCATCCCCACCACGTGCAGCAGCGACCAGCCGACGCTGGCCAGCAGATACAGTGGCAACCGCCGCCTCCAGGTATCGGCATGCAGCGGCCAGCGCTCGCAGCCCCACCACAGCAACGGCAGGGTCAACAGGATCAGGGCGAGGCTGCTGAACTCCCAGATCATCGGCTCCCACAGCCCGAGATCGGCGCCGCGGCGACTGGCGTCCATCACTTCCACCAGCGCATTGGTCACTGCCGAGGCCGACAGGATCGCCGCCCATACCAGCAGGCGGGTTGAAGTACGCCAGCGCGATGGTCGGCCCTGGGTCATTGCTGCATCCATGTCGTTGCGGTGCTCCAGCCTGCCTCAAGGGACCAAGGGTAGCGGCTCCATTGGTCCCACCACCCCCGCCATTGGTCACTGCGTCGGTTCCAGCGGCCCCTTGCCGGTCGCCGCACGGACCGGACGGCGTCACCTTGGCTCGACTCTCCGGCACACCACCACCATGACCCGACGCTACGACATCGACGCCCTGCGCGTGTTCGCCTTCGCCCTGCTGATCCTCTACCACACCGCCATGGCCTACGTGGACGACTGGGGCTTTCACCTCAAGAGCGTGCATACCGCCGAATGGCTGCAGTGGCCGATGCTGTTCGTCAACCGCTGGCGGATGTCGCTGCTGTTCCTGATCTCGGGTATCGCCATCGCGCTGATGCGGCCGGAAGGCAGGTTGCTGCGCTTCGCCGGCCTGCGCACCTGGCGGCTGCTGCTGCCGCTGCTGTTCGGCATGTTCGTGATCGTGCCGATCCAGCCCTATTGCGAAGGCGTAGCCAACGGCCACGTGGCACCCGGCTTCGGCCACTTCCTGCTGCGCTATTGGCAGGTGCGGCCGTGGCCGGAAGGGAGTTTCGCCGGTTGGCAGTACGGCATCACCTGGAACCATCTGTGGTACCTGGCGTATCTCTGGAACTACACCCTGGCCCTGGCCCTGCTGATGCCATTGCTGGGAACGGCGGTGGTGCGCCGCGCGGTGGCGTTCTGCGCAGCATCACCGATGCTGCTGATCGGCCTTCCGTCCGCCCTGCTGCTGGCCTGGGTGATCTGGCTGGAGCCGATCTACCCGTCCACCAATGCCCTGCTCAGCGACTGGTACCAGCACGCGAAGTACGCCACGGTATTCCTGGCCGGCTACCTGCTGGGTCGTGAGCCGGTGTTCTGGCAGCGCGTGGTCGCCCTGCGCCGCACCACGCTGTGGCTGGCGCTTGCTGCCGTTGGCTGGTACCTGGGGTTGCGCATCCTCGGCCAGGTGCTGCCCGCCGATTCCCCGCTGCGGCAATGGCCCGAACCGTTCTGGGACCTGCAGGGCCGGGCCAGCCAGTCGCTTTACGTATGGACCGCGCTGCTGGCCATCCTCGGCTGGGGAAAGGTCTTCCTCGATCGCCCGTTCCGCTGGCTGCCGTACTGTACCGAGGCGATCTATCCGTGGTACATGCTGCACCAGAGCCTGATCATCGTGCTGTTGTTCTGGCTCAGGCCGCTTCAGTTGGGACCGTGGCTGGAACCGGCACTGCTGCTGGGCGGCACGGTGGGCGGCTGCCTGCTGATCCACGAACTGCTGATCCGTCGCGTGCGTTGGCTGCGGCCCCTGTTCGGCCTGCGTGCCGAACCGCCAGCGGCGTCAAAGGCGCGCACCGTGGCGTTGTAGCGCCGCGCCGAGGCTCGGCTGCCTGTGCCGTGAGCCGGGCATGGCCCCGGCTCTACAGCAAAGCAGTCGAGCAAGCTCGACGCTACGCGGACGTCCGAGCGATCAACGCACCTCGAACTCGCCCACCAGCACGGTCTCGGCACGGTCCTTCAGGCGCATCGTCACCATCTGGTCCTTCTGCTTGGCCGTGCCCCAGTGGGTGGTCAGGCGCAGCATCAGGGTCGTCGCGCCGGTCACCAGCTGCTGCCGGCTTCCGAAGTAGTTCGCTTCCACCTTGTACTTGCCTGGCTTGGCGTTGCGCAGAGAGAACTGCTCGGGGCCATAGCCACCAGTGAAGTCCTCCGACATCTGCCCACCCTGGTAGGTCAGGCGGTTGCCGTAGTAGGCGCGCTCGCCGTTCGGGTCGGTCACCCACAGGTCCATGTCGCTGTTGTCGGCGTCCCACGACAGCACCACGCGCAGGTCCAGTGGCATTGCCTGCAGCAGGCGCGGGTCGATGCTGGTGGTATCCAGCCGGGGCGTGCTGCGGGCCACCAGGTTGGTCAGTTCATCCAATGCGATCAGGGCGATGCCATCGAAGCGGCTGTCCCACGGCCGCACCACCACCTGGTACAGCGGCGCCAGCGCCTGCTGCGGCTTGCCGGCCGCGGCCAGTGCCAGGCCCAGGTCGCGGAAGCTCTGCGGTTCTTCCTGGCCCATCGCCAGGACCTGCTCGAACACCGGCACCGCCAGTGCGGGGGCATCAGCCTGCATCAGCCGGTAACCGAGCACGCGCAGCAGGTGGCGGTTGTCCAGATCCATCTCGGCCAGGTTCGACAGCACACGCAGTGCCAGGTCGCGCTGACCCTGCTCCAGCAGCAGGTCGGCTACGTCGAGGAAGAACGCGCTGCTGTCGGCATGCGCATCGCGCTCGGCCAGGTAGCGGTCATACACTTGCGACGCCGGGCCCTGACGCAGGCGCCGGGCGATGGCCGAATCCGACTGCCAGGCCGCCAGCTGGATGCCGAGCTCGCCCTCGTTGGCGGCAGCGGGCGCAGCGACACGACCACCAGTGACCGTTATTGAATCCAGGGCCTTGTTCGACGCAGGCGCAGAGCGACGCGCACGCGCGCGGCTGGCTTCCATGCGCTGCTCGGCGGCGGCGGCCATCGGTGCCGGGGCGGGCGGTGCCGCAGGGGCCGGCGCGGCGAGCATTGCCACCGGCGCCGATTCCATCGCGTAGTCCGCCGAGGCCACTTCCAGCGCCCCGCCCTTCGCCTGCGGCGGCCCGCCCTTCGGCCAGCTGCGGCTCCACCACTGCTGGCGCTCCTTCCAGCGTGCCGCCACTTCATCCAGGCGCTGGCGATCAGCAGCGGCGCGATCTCTTACCTGCACTGCAAACCTGGCGTCGTACCCGGCGCGCAGCGTGCCCGAAGGGCGGATCGCATAGCGCAGGTAGTCCTCCAGCGTCTCCAGCACGATCAGCGAGGTGTCCGGGCCGACCAGGCCAAACTGCTGCGACAGCCGCTGCATCGACTCGCGGTTGCCACGGCGGTCGGCGGCCAGCTGCTGCAGGCGCGCCTGCGCCCACAAGCCCGCCAGCAGTTCTCCGTCGTTGCTCTTCTGCGTGGCGGGCAGCGCCTGCCATTCGCCGCCACCCACGCGCACCCGCATCGGCACTCCGTCGGCCGCCAGTCGTGCGTGCAGCCACAGCCAGCCCTGGGCTTCACTGCGACGATCGATAACCACGTCCTGCACGCCGCGCCCCGCATCGACCTGCACATCCAGCGGCGACGACAGCAGCTCGCGCGCCGCCGAATCGACATCCTCGCCCAGCGCAACGAAGCGGCCGCCACGCGCTTCGCTCCAACCACGCAGTCGCACGGCATCGGTGCGCGCACCGGCGCTGCTGACCGCAAACAAGCGTTGATCCGGCGCCATCGCCGGCAGCTGTTCCGGCCCGTAGGTCAACAGTCCATCGCTGACCAGCAGGTATTCCTTCACGCCCGGCTGCGGCTGCCACTGCGCCAGCGCGCTGGCACCGTCAGGGCGCACCGCCTGCAACGCTGCGCGCAGCTCGTTCCAGTTGCCGGCGCGGATACGGAATCGACGCACCGGCTCGGCGCGATCGCGCAGGACGGTCAAGGCCACGGTGCCGTCACCCAGCGCGGCGAAATAGCGATCCAGCAGGGCGAACTCACGTGTGCGATCGCGCTGCCCCGCCGAACCGGAGCCGTCCCACAGCAGGCCGATCTCGCTCGGCAACGTGCGGGGTGTACTGCTGGCCGCCACCGGCAGCTGTGCCAACAGGTAGTGCCCATCCTGCCAGGGCGCCACCTGCACCTGTGCGTGGCGGGCTGCCGGCAGGTTCCACTGCAGTTGCTTCGGCAGCTGCGCACCCTTGCCCTGCCACTGCAGCTGGCCCGCGCTGATGCGGAATGGCGCAGTACCTGCGGTGGCCGCGTCGGGAGCATGCACCTTCAGTTCAACCGAGGCTGCACCGGCGGCGAACTGTAGCGGCAACGTCCACTGCCAGCTTTGCCCGGCGAAGGCCAGCGGTTCGCGGATCACCAGCTGCACACGCCGACTGCCACCGGCCGGCAGCGGGTAGACGCGCAGGCGGAACTGGTTGCCGGCGGTCTGTTCCAGCAGGCCCGGATCGACACCACGGCGGGCGATCTCCTCGAACACCTGGCGGCCGCGGTCCTTGGCCACCAGCACCGCGTCACGCATCTCGCCGTTGATATCCAGCGCGAAGCCGGTGATCTGCTGGCCGTCAGCCAGCGGGAACTGCAGCTCACCCTCCAGCACACGACGGTTCGGGTTGTGGAATTCCAAGGTGATCCGGGTCTGGGCAATGCCGGCCTGGACTTCGCCTTCGATGCGGGCGTGTCGCAGTTGGACCGCCTGCTCGGCAGCCGGGGCAATCAACAACGGCGTGCTGGCTTGCGGCCGGGAGATCGGCGGCGACTGTGCGCCAGCGGGCCAGGCCGCAAGGGCCAGCAACAACACAGTGCAGCAACGGGCGAAGACCATGACCGGACTCCAGTGGGATCGTGGATCGTTGAACGCACCAGCAACCGTAACGGGGTTGGCGGGGCCCCAAAAAGGGGACGGAGGGAATTAAGTCGCTTATGCCCTGTTTGCCAGTTGCGACTTAATCCCCTCCGTCCCCTTTTTCTCAGGCGGGCAGGCAGTGCTCCACGATCAGCTGGATGGCGCTGCCGCCGCGATAGTCGTCGCAGGCCAGCCGGTAGGCCAGATGCACGTGGCGGCCAGGGGCATTGCCGTGCCAGCCGCCGAAGTGGATCGCGTTGATCGTGCCAGGCACGCCCGGGAGGCGCAGTTCCAGCTTCAGGTGGCGCTCCTTCAGCACGCGCCAGTTGGCCACTTCGAAGTGGCCGTCGAACAGGGGTTCGGGGAAGCCCTGGCCCCATGGGCCGGCCAACCGCAGCGCATCGGCGTGGCGATGATCGAGCTCGTCCGCGGCCAGTTCGCCGTCGCTGAGCACCTGCTGCTGCAGTGCCGCCGGGTCGAGCATTTCCAGCACCACCGCGACGAAGGCGGCCTTGAAGGAATCGACGTGGTCACGCCGCAGGCTGAGGCCGGCCGCCATGGCATGCCCACCGAAGCGCTCGATCAGGCCCGGATGGCGTGCATCGACCAACGCCAGCGCGTCACGGATGTGCAGGCCGGGAATCGAGCGCGCCGAGCCTCGCAGGGTGTCGGCGCCGGGTTCGGCCGGCGCGAAGGCGATCACCGGGCGATGCAGGCGATCCTTCATCTTCGACGCGACCAGGCCGACCACACCCGGATGCCAGTCGGCATCGAACAGGCAGGCGGCCACCGGGCGCTGCCCGGCCATGTCCAGCACCACGCGGGTCAACGCCTGCTCGGCGTCATCGGTCATCGCCTGCTGCACCGCGCGGCGTTCTGAGTTGATCTGCTCCAGCGTCTGCGCGATCTCCCGCGCCTGGCGCGGGTCTTCGGTCAGCAACAGCGCGATGCCCAGCGCCATGTCTTCCAGCCGGCCCGCGGCATTCAGGCGCGGGCCGAGCGCGAAGCCGATGTCGGTGGCGGTCAGCCGCGCCGCATCACGGCCGCTGGCTTCGATCAGCGCTCGCAGGCCGACGCAGCCCTGCCCCGCGCGCAGACGGCGCAGGCCCGCGCTGACCAGTGCCCGGTTGTTCGGATCCAGCGCCACAAGGTCGGCAACGGTGCCGACCGCCACCAGGTCCAGCAGCGTGGTCAGGTCCGGCCCCTTGCCATCGGCGAAGACGCCGGCCTCGCGCATGTGACGGCGCAGCGCCATCAGCACGTAGAAGATCACACCGACGCCGGCCAGCGACTTGCTGGGGAACGCATCGCCGTCCAGATTGGGATCGACGATGACATCGGCCGGCGGCAGCTGCGGACCGGGAAGATGATGGTCGGTGACCAGTACCTGCCAGCCACGTGCCTTGGCCGCGATCACGCCCGCATGGCAGGCGATGCCGTGGTCGACCGTGACCAGCAGGTCCGGCTGCAGCTCGGCCAGCTCCTCCACCAGAGAAGGTGACAGGCCGTAGCCGTGCACCATGCGGTTCGGCACCGCGTGGAAGACGTGTTGCGCGCCGAGCATGCGCAGGCCCCGCACGCCGACCGCACAGGCGGTGGCGCCATCGCAATCGAAATCGCCGACCACCAGGATGCGCTTGTCGTTGGCGATGGCCTCGATCAGCAGACCCACCGCATCATCGATGCCGGTCAGCAGCTCCGGCGCGTGGAGGCTGCCCAGCTTCGGCAGTGCCAGCTCTGGCGTACCGGCGCCGCGGCTGGCATAGAGTCGCGCCAGCAGTGGCAGCGTGCCGTCTGGCCAGCTGCCGGGCACGACCGCATCGCGGCGGCGGATCATCGGCGTATCAGAGGACGGCTGCGCAGCATCGGCGGCAAGGGACATCGGCATCGCCGGGTTGCGGAAGACATGCCCATGATAGCGCGGGGTCGGATCTCTCTGCCCGCAGGAGGCTCCACCCCGATCGCTGGCATTTGGAGTTTGCCAGCCCATCTTCCATGCTTGTCGGCCCGGAAATGGACTTCAACGCATGCATCGCACGCTCCTTCCCGCGCTGCTGGGCCTCGCCCTGGCCCCGGCCACCCACGCCGCCACGCCCGAACCGAAGGCCGGCGTGCAGTTCCAGCACAACGACTGATCGCTGGCCTGTGACAACACCCGCACCTGCCGCGCCGCCGGCTACAGTCCGGAACAACCCGGCAATCTGCTCAGCCTGATGCTGGAACGCGCGGGCGGCCCGGGTACGAAGGTGCTCGCGCGGCTGCGCAATGGCGAGGATGGCGAAAGCGCGACGCCGACCGGGGCGCTGCGCCTGCGCCTGAACGGCAAGGACCTGGGCCCGGTGCGCGACACCGGCGAAGGAGATCAAGTACTGCTGCAGCAGGGACAGACCGATGCGCTGGTCGCCGCGCTGCCGCGCCACGCACGCATCGGCATCATCGACGGCAAGGGCAAGGCGTGGCCGATCTCCGACAGTGGTGCAGCGGCCGTACTGCTGAAGATGGACGAGGCCCAAGGCCGGCTGGGCACGCCCGGTGCGCTGGTGCGGCGTGGCGACAAGGCTGAAGCGAGCGTGCCTGCGGCGTTGCCGGTGCCAGTGATCATGCGCGGCACGCTGATGGCACCGCGCGCCTCGGACGCGGCACTGGCGAACGCACCGGGCCTGCGCAAGGCACTGATCGCCAGCCTGCCGAAGCCGGATGAGTGCGGCCGCCTGAGCGAGGGTGGGACAGACGAGATCGAGACCCAGCGACTGGACGCCCAGCATGTACTGGCAAGCACCAGCTGCTTCATGGGTGCCTACAACTTCAGCAGCGGCTACTGGGTAGTGCAGGACAAGGCGCCGTACCAGGCGAAGTTCGTGACCTCCAACGCGGAGGACTTTGATCGCGATGACGCGACGCTGCGTGGGCGCTTCCGTGGACGCGGCATCGGTGACTGCTTCTCCGGCCACGACTGGGCCTGGGATGGCGCGCGATTCGTGAAGAGCGGCGAGTTCACCACCGGGCAGTGCCGCGGCGTGGCGGGAGGGCATTGGCAGCTGCCGACCGTGGTCAGCACGGTGAGGTGATTGTTTGCAGGGCTGCGCCCTGCACCTGCCGAAGCAACATCCGAAGCAACAGCAACAGCGGGGAGTCCGTGGGTTGGCGGGGCGGTGTCGGATTGCGGGGACGCCGCAAGTACGTCCCTGTAGGCTTGGCAGCCGCATCCATGCGGCTGACACCCCGCAATCCGACACCGCCCCACCTTCGACAGGTTCACGCCGCTGCTGGTAGGTGTCGACCTTGGTCGACACATCTTTCAGATATCGATAGACAAAATGGGGTCAGAGCCGTTTTCCCTAGGAGAACGGACCCGACCCCGCTCGGCGGAGGCCCCGATCAGTCGTGAAGCTGGCGCGGCTTCTTCCAGAACTGCCAGTGCTGTCCGCGATCCAGCTGGAACTGCAGGCCGTCCTCGAAATCCAGCACCAGCCGCTGCAGCTCGCCGCGCTTGAGCGCGGCCAGCAGCGGACGGATCGCATCGTTGCCGAGCTGCTGCAGCGAGCGCAGCTGGCGCAGATCAACCAGTGCATCCACCGCCTGCTCGCCATCCACGGCTACGCCAGCCGCAAGAGCCAGGCCTTGCAGCAGCGCATCGCGGCTGCGCACCTGTGCGTGCGGCGTGCTGACCGACACCGGCATCACGCCACCACCCCAGAACCACAGCGAATTGATTGGCTGTTGTCCCTGCGCGGCGCGCTGCTGGTTCCAGGAATGGTTATGCAGCAGTACCTGCGCTTCGGTCATCAGCGCCCGCCAACGGCGGCCGCCCTCGCCTTCCGGCAGGTGCGAGAACAGGTCATCGCCCAGCACCTCGTCCGGACTGTCGAAGTCCGGCAGGGCCAGGTCGATCGGCAGGCGCAGGTACCAGCGCGAAGGGTCCGGTGCGTCGAGCACGAATCCGGCATCGGCGAACAAGGGCTGCAGCACCGGCAGCAGGGCCAGGCAGTCGGCCAGGGTCGGTCGCAGCGTTTCGCCGTAGGCCATCATCCGCGCGCCATGCATGTCCGGCACCATGCAGGCCGGATCGGCACGCAGCCAGCTGGCGCCAGCGGCATCGCCGACGTCGCGCTGGCGGGTCAACGCGGCCACCGGCCACTGCGGCGCGGCGACCGTGAAATGGCGCGTCAGCTGCGCGCGTTCACCCGGTGCGACCTGCACCGTCGTGGCGCGGCCAAGCGCGCGCGCCACATCGTCCGGCAACGCAGCCGCGGCAAAGCGGCTGCGTGCCGGCAACAGCAGGGTCGCCGTTGCCACCGGGTCAGTCCACGTAGCTGACGCTGACGATCTCGTACTCGCGTTGGCCGGCCGGGGCGTCGATCACGATCGAATCACCTTCCAGCTTGCCGATCATCGCGCGCGCCACCGGCGAGGAAATCGCGATCAGGCCCTGCTTGATGTCCGCCTCCAGGTCACCGACGATCTGGTACTTCTTCTCTTCGTCGGTTTCCACGTCGGCCAGCGTCACGCTGGCGCCGAACACCACCTTGGAGCCTGCATTGAGCTTGCTCACGTCGATGATCTCGGCGTGCGACAGCTCGCCTTCGAGCTGCTTGATGCGGCCTTCGATGAAGCCCTGTTCCTCGCGCGCGGCGTGGTACTCGGCGTTCTCCTTCAGGTCGCCATGCTCACGTGCTTCGGCGATGGCGGCGATCACCTTGGGGCGCTTGACCGACTTCAGGTGATCCAGTTCGTCGCGCAGCTTCTGCGCGCCCTTCATCGTGATGGGGGCTCTCATGCATTCAACTCCTTGTGCAGCTCCTGCAGCGACCAGACGGGGCCGGTGCCGCGGAATTCCAGTGAATCCACCAGCGCCTTGGCGCCGGCAATGGTGGTCGAGTAGGTAACGCGATGCTGCAGCGCCTCGCGACGGATCGAGAACGAGTCGTTGATCGCCGAACGACCTTCGGTCGTGTTGACGATGTAGACGATCTCGCCGTTCTTGATCGAGTCGACGATGTGCGGACGGCCTTCGACCACCTTGTTGATGATCTCGCAGTCCATGCCGTGCTGCTGCAGCCACGCGGCGGTGCCACGGGTCGCGACCAGACTGTAGCCACGCGCCAGCAGCGCCTTGGCCACTGGCAGCACGCGCTTCTTGTCCGGATCGCGGACCGAAACGAAGGCCTTGCCGACCGGCGGCGCCTTGATGCCACCGGCTTCCTGCGCACGCGCGAAGGCGGCGTTGAAGCTGCGGCCCACGCCCATCACCTCACCGGTGGAGCGCATCTCCGGCCCGAGGATCGGGTCGACGCCCTGGAACTTGGCGAACGGGAAGATCGCTTCCTTCACCGAGTAATAGTCCGGCACGATTTCCTTGGTCGCGCCCTGCTCGGCCAGGCTCTTGCCGGCCATGCAGCGCGCGGCGATCTTGGCCAGCGGCATGCCGGTGGCCTTGGACACGAACGGCACGGTGCGCGAGGCACGCGGGTTCACTTCCAGCAGGTAGATGGTGTCGGCACCTTCGTCGCTGGTCTGGATCGCGAACTGGGTGTTCATCAGGCCGACCACGTTCAGGGCCTTGGCCAGCTCCACCACCTGGCGGCGCAGCTCGGCCTGGGTTTCAGCCGACAGCGAGTACGGCGGCAGCGAGCAGGAGGAATCGCCCGAGTGCACGCCGGCTTCTTCGATGTGCTCCATCACGCCACCGATCAGGACGTTGCCCTCCTTGTCGGCGATGATGTCGACGTCGCACTCCACGGCGTTGTCGAGGAAGCGGTCCAGCAGCACCGGCGAATCATTGGACACCTTCACCGCGTCGCGCACGTAGCGGGCCAGGTCGGCTTCGCCGTAGACGATTTCCATCGCACGGCCGCCCAGCACGTAGCTCGGGCGCACCACCAGCGGGTAACCGATCTCGCGGGCCAGCAGCAGCGCTTCCTGGTCGTTGCGGGCGATGCGGTTCGGCGGCTGCTTCAGGCCCAGCTTGTCGACCAGCTGCTGGAAGCGCTCGCGGTCCTCGGCCAGGTCGATCGAATCCGGGCTGGTGCCGATCACCGGCACGCCGTTGGCTTCCAGCGCGCGCGCCAGCTTCAGCGGGGTCTGGCCGCCGTACTGCACGATCACGCCCTTCGGCTGTTCCAGTTCGACGATTTCCAGCACGTCTTCCAGGGTCAGCGGTTCGAAGTACAGGCGGTCGGAGGTGTCGTAGTCGGTCGACACGGTTTCCGGGTTGCAGTTGACCATGATGGTTTCATAGCCATCCTCGCGCAGCGCCAGTGCCGCGTGCACGCAGCAGTAGTCGAACTCGATGCCCTGGCCGATGCGGTTCGGGCCACCGCCCAGGATCATGATCTTGTCGCGGTTGCTCGGCGCGGCCTCGCACTCGTCCTCGTAGGTCGAGTACAGGTAGGCGGTACCGGTGGAGAATTCACCGGCACAGGAGTCCACGCGCTTGTAGACCGGGCGCACCTTGTGCGCACGACGCAGCGCGCGGATGGCGGCTTCGTTGGTGCCGGTCAGCTGCGCCAGGCGCGCGTCGGAGAAACCGGCGCGCTTCAGCTTGCGCAGGCGCGCAGCGTCCAGTGCGTCGATGCCACCGGCGGCGACTTCGCCTTCGGCCGCGATGATTTCCTCGATCTGGTCCAGGAACCAGTGGTCGATGAAGGACAGCGCGTAGATCTCGTCCACGCTCATGCCGGCACGGAAGGCGTCGGCGACGAAGAACAGGCGCTCCGGACCCGGCGCCTTCAGTTCGCGGCGCAGGGTCTGCAGGTCGTCTTCGTTGCCCAGGTCCAGGCCGGTCGGGTCAAAGCCGACCTTGCCGGTTTCCAGGCCACGCAGGGCCTTCTGCACCGACTCCTGGAAGGTGCGGCCCATCGCCATCACTTCACCCACCGACTTCATCTGGGTGGTCAGGCGGGCGTCGGCGGCCGGGAACTTCTCGAAGGCGAAGCGCGGGATCTTGGTGACGACGTAATCGATGGACGGCTCGAACGAGGCCGGGGTCAGGCCACCGGTGATCTCGTTCTTCAGTTCGTCCAGGGTGTAGCCCACGGCGAGCTTGGCGGCAACCTTGGCGATCGGGAAGCCGGTGGCCTTGGAAGCCAGCGCCGAGGAACGCGACACGCGCGGGTTCATCTCGATGACGACCACGCGGCCGGTCTTCGGGTTGATGCCGAACTGCACGTTCGAGCCACCGGTATCGACGCCGATCTTGCGCAGCACGGCGATGGAGGCATCGCGCAGGCGCTGGTATTCCTTGTCGGTCAGGGTCTGTGCCGGCGCCACGGTGATCGAGTCACCGGTGTGCACGCCCATCGGGTCGAGGTTTTCGATCGAGCAGACGATGATGCAGTTGTCCGCGGTATCGCGGACCACTTCCATCTCGAACTCCTTCCAGCCCAGCACCGACTCTTCCACCAGCACTTCGGTGGTCGGCGACAGTTCCAGGCCACGGCTGACGATCTCGACCAGCTCTTCGCGGTTGTAGGCGATGCCGCCACCGCTGCCGCCCAGGGTGAAGCTGGGGCGGATGATGGTCGGGTAGCCAACGCGGGTCTGGATTTCCAGCGCTTCGTCCAGGGTGTGGGCGACGGCGGCGGTCGGGCACTCCAGGCCGATCTCACCCATGGCCACGCGGAACAGCTCGCGGTCTTCGGCCATGCGGATCGCTTCGCGCTTGGCGCCGATCAGTTCGACGTTGTACTTCTCCAGCACGCCGTTGTCGGCCAGGTCCAGCGCGCAGTTCAGCGCGGTCTGGCCACCCATGGTCGGCAGCAGTGCATCGGGCTTTTCCTTGGCGATGATCTTCTCGACCGTCTGCCAGTTGATCGGCTCGATGTAGACGGCGTCGGCCATCTCCGGGTCGGTCATGATCGTGGCCGGGTTGCTGTTGACCAGCACCACGCGGTAACCCTCGTCACGCAGGGCCTTGCAGGCCTGGGCGCCGGAGTAGTCGAACTCGCAGGCCTGGCCGATGACGATCGGGCCAGCACCGATGATGAGGATGGTCTTGAGGTCAGTGCGCTTGGGCATTTTCTTCTCTAAGTCAGTACAGCGTGACAAGGGGGAGTGATCGCACGCTGTCGATCAGGAATCTTGATCCGCAGCGCCGCGCCAGGGGCAGCAGCGATGCGGGGTTTACGGTCCATCGCGACGCCACCGGGGGCCGGCGGCGTACTGATCACGCCTTGGCCTGCTCCATCAGCACCACGAAGCGGTCGAACAGCGGGCCGACATCGGTCGGGCCCGGCGACGCTTCCGGATGGCCCTGGAACGAGAACGCCGGCACGTCGGTGCGGGCCACGCCCTGGTTGGTGCCATCGAACAGCGAGCGGTGGGTCACGCGCAGGGTCGGCGGCAGGGTCGCTTCATCGATCGCGAAGCCGTGGTTCTGCGAGGTGATCATCACCCGGCCGCTGTCCAGGTCCTGCACCGGGTGGTTGGCACCGTGGTGGCCGTGGCCCATCTTCATGGTCTGCGCGCCCGAGGCCAGGCCCAGCAGCTGGTGGCCCAGGCAGATGCCGAAGGTCGGGATCTTCACGTCGATGAAGGTCTTGATCGCTTCGATGGCGTAGTCGCACGGTTCCGGGTCACCCGGGCCGTTGGACAGGAACACGCCATCCGGCTTCAGCGCCAGCACTTCGGCGGCCGGGGTCTGCGCCGGCACCACGGTCACTTCGCAGCCGCGCTCGGCCAGCATGCGCAGGATGTTGGTCTTCACGCCGAAGTCGTAGGCCACGACCTTGTACTTGGCCGGCACGCTGACGAAAGCGTTGGCATCCAGGTCCAGCTGGCCCTCGGTCCAGGTGTAGGTCTTCTCGGTAGTGACGACCTTGGCCAGATCCATGCCCTTCAGCCCCGGGAACTTGCGGGCGGCTTCCAGTGCCTTTTCCACGTCGATGTCGCCGGCCATCAGCGCACCGTTCTGCGCGCCCTTCTCGCGCAGGATGCGGGTCAGCTTGCGGGTGTCGATGCCGGCGATGGCAACCACGCCACGCTGGATCAGCCAGTCCTGCAGCGACACCTGGCTGCGCCAGTTGCTGGGGCGACGCGGAACATCGCGCACGATCAGGCCGGCCGACCACACCTTGGACGCTTCATTGTCCTGGTCGGTCATGCCGGTGTTGCCGATATGCGGATAGGTCAGCGTGACCATCTGCCGGGCGTAGGACGGGTCGGTCAGCACTTCCTGGTAGCCGGTCATGGCGGTGTTGAACACCACCTCACCGACGGACAGGCCGGGCGCGCCTACGGATTCGCCCTCGAATACGGTGCCGTCTTCGAGGACGAGGATTGCGGCTTGGGTCACGGGAATCTCACTTTGGCTACCGAGGGGGCTGCCGAAGTCACGCCTGCGCTTCACGGAAATCCGGTTGCAAAAAAGCGCGGACGTACGGTCTGGGACCGGTCCGGCTTTCGTGATTCGGCGAGTGCGAATTGTAGCGCTGCCGGGGCGCTCGCGCCAGCGGTTATCACGCTTCATGAACGGGCGATTGCGCATTCATTTCAATCCGGCGGCGTATGCGGGGTCCGCCGCGCCCCTGGTAGATGCCAACCTTGGTTGGCGCTTCCCGGAAAGCCTGCCAACCAAGGTTGGCATCTACCATCGACCCGGGCCCGTTACCTGGGCCCGTCCAGCAGGTCCCGTACCCGGTAGCTGCCCGGGGCCCGGCCATGCAGCTGACGTGCGGCGAACAGGGCGCCGCGGGCGAAGATGTCGCGGTTGGTGGCCCGGTGCACCAGCTCGATACGCTCGCCCAGCCCGGCGAACTGCACCAGATGCTCGCCGACGATGTCACCAGCGCGCAGGCTGGCATAGTGCGGCTCCGCCCCGCCCCGCTGCGCGGCCGCGCCCAGGGTCAGTGCAGTGCCCGACGGTGCGTCCTTCTTCTGGGTGTGGTGAGACTCGACGATGTCGCAGTCCCAGCCGGCCAGCGCCTGCGCCGCGCGCTCGACCAGTTCGTCCAGTACCGCCACGCCCAGGCTGAAATTCGAGGCCCAGACCAGCGCGATCTTCGCCGCGGCGGCCTCCAGCGCCTGGCGCTGCGTGCTGGAGATGCCGGTAGTGCCCGAGACCAGCCCCGCACCACGTTCCACGCACAGTGCCAGCATCGGGTCGAAACCCTCCGGCAGGCTGAAGTCGATCGCCACGTCGAATGCCGGCGCACCGGGCAGCTCGCTGGCCGCGAAGAACGGTACGCCATCGACCACGCGCTGGGCTGGCGCACGACCCGTCACCGCAGCGGCGATCTGCAGGGTTTCGGGATGTTCGGCGGCCAGCCGCAGCAGGGCCTGGCCCATGCGCCCGGAGGCACCGTGGATGAGCAATCGCAGGGGAGTCTGGTTCATGCCTGCAGGCTAGCGGCAGCACGCCCGCTCCGGCAAGCGTCATCGCTGCTACGCTGCATGCCCTTTCATGCAATGGATGGCAGTTCCCTCATGCAGATCAGCGAACAGCTGGTGCTGGTCACCGGTGCCGGCCGCGGCCTTGGCCAGCACATCGCCCGCGCCTTCGCCGCCCAGGGCGCGCGCGTCATCATCAACTACCACCGAAGCGAAGGCGCCGCACGTGCTCTGGCTGCCGAGCTGGGCGGACAGGCGATCGCGCTGCCGGCCGATGTCACTGAGCGCGCCGAGATCGATGCAATGCTGCAGCACGCCCTGGCCCACTTCGGCCAGGGCGTCACCACCGTAGTCAACAACGCACTGGCAGCGTTCTCGTTCAATGGTGATGCCCGCGACGGCGCTGCCGACATCGGCTGGCCGGCGTTCCAGGCGCAGTTCGAGGGCAGCGTGCGCGGCGCGCTGAACACCGTGCAGGCCGCCCTGCCCGGCATGCAGGCCCATCGCTTCGGTCGGGTGATCAACATCGGCACCAACCTGTTCCAGAATCCGGTGGTGCCCTATCACGACTACACCGCCGCCAAGGCCGCACTGCTGTCGCTGACCCGCACCCTGGCCGGCGACCTCGGCCCGCATGGCATCACCGTGAACATGTTGTCCGGCGGCCTGCTGCGCACCACCGATGCCAGCGCCGCCACGCCGGAAGCAGTGTTCGACTACATCGCCGCCAACACGCCACTGCGCAGCGTCACCACGCCGGCCGAGTTCGCCGATGCCGCGCTGTTCTTCGCCAGCCCCTGGTCGCGCGCGGTGACCGGTCAGAACCTGGTGGTCGATGGCGGGCTGGTGCGGGACTGAGTCGATGCGCATCTCCGAAGTCAGCCGCCTGACCGGCGCCAGTGCCAAGGCCATCCGCCTGTACGAGGCGCGCGGACTGCTGCCGCCGGTGCCACGCCTGAACCGCTATCGCGACTACTGCGAACAGGACGTGGCCTGGGTGCAGCTGATCCGCCAGGCACTGGGGCTGGGCATCACCCTGGCCGCGATCTTGCGCCTGCAGGGCCGCGATGGACGGCTCGACTGGCCAGCGGTACTGGCCTTGCTGGAGCAGCAGCGCGGCCGCATTGCCGACGAGCGGATGCGGCTGGCACAGGTCGAGCGCGACCTGCAGCTGGTCAGCGACGAACTGCAGCAGTGGCTGCACTCCGGCAGCGGCGACTGCATCCTGCAACCCAGCGGCTGCACCACCCCGGTTTGACTCTGCCCCTGGGGCAGACCCCAACCTCGCGCACTTTCCATTGCGCGAGGTTGCCGTGTCCCGTTCCATCCTGATCCTGCTGGGCCATCCTGACCGTGACAGCCTGTGCGGCGCCCTCGCCCAGCGCTATGCCACCGCCGCCGAGAATGCTGGCCACCGGGTGCGCCTGATCGCACTGGGTGACCTCCAGTTCGACCCGGTACTGCGCCACGGCTACCGTCAGATCCAGCCGCTGGAAGCCGACCTGCAGGACGCCGCGGAAGCGATCGAGGCCTGCGATCACCTGGTGCTGGTCTACCCCACCTGGTGGGGCGCGATGCCAGCACTGCTGAAGGGCTTCTTCGATCGCGTGCTGCTGCCGGGGTACGCCTTCCGCTACCGGCGCGATTCGGTGTGGTGGGACCGGCTGCTGGCCGGGCGCAGCGCGCGGGTGATCACCACGCTGGATACGCCGCCCTGGTACTACCGCTGGGTCTACCGCGACCCGGGCATCGCCCAGATCCGCGCCACCACCCTGCAGTTCTGCGGCATCCGCCCGGTGCGTGTCAGCCGCCTTGGCGCTGTACGCAGCAGTACAGCGGCACAACGCAGCAAGTGGCTGGCGCTGGCGGCGGAGCTGGGCTCACGCGCCAACTAGCCAGAAGAGCGTGCGAACCAAGGTTCGCACCCACCCGGGGCGTTCGCACGCACCTGGGGCGCTCGTTGCGGGTGTCGCGTTTGCCAATTGACCGCCAGGCACCGCGCCTCAAGGCTGTGCCCCCCTGTTCCGGCCGGGCAAAGCCCATGAAATCCTCGACTGTCTTCAGCAAGTGCGCCAGGAAGACCGGCTTTGCCGGGACCACGACTACCCGCTACCGCTTGCTGGATGATGCCCTGCTTGTCGTGAATCACCAGCGTGCCAGCGAAAGCCGGGGTTTCTATGTGAATGCTGGACTCTACTTTCCAGAGCTGCTCAAGCATCCCCTCGCACCTGACGATCTTGAAACGGCTTTCAGGTACCGCTCCAGCATTCCCACGCCCCACGTCGACTGGCGGATCGAAGAGACACCAGGCCTGCGCCGGGCCTTCATCCAGCAGGATCTTGAAGACCTGCTGCAGGCTGGAAACCGCGACGGACTGAAAGCCCTGCTGCTCGATGCCCTTGCCGACGTGGCCGGCTTCGCGGCAACCCATGGGAACCGGGAATCGGTGCGGCGATTGAATCGGGATGGACGCTTCCGGGCGATCATCCGCAGGGAGGTCTGAACCCCGGAAAGCGTGCGAACCAAGGTTCGCACCCACCAGCGCAGGAAAAGCAGCGTCAGTGCCGCTTCGGCGGAGTCGGCCCGCAGCTGTCGCAACCGCCACAGGCACCGCCACTTCCGCTCGCCGGTGGCGCGACCTTCCGCCCCAGCGCCTGCAGCCAGGCGGCGCGACCGGGCTTCAGCAGGGCCAGCGCCAACGCACCGCGCAGCTTGCGCACGGTACCGGGGAACTGCTTCTTCAACACCACCCAGGCACTGACCAGCACGGCCACCGCGATGATCAGGTACTGGACCAGCAGGCCGGCATCCATCAGCCGCCTCCCAGCGCCCTGGTCACCTGGTAGGTGATCAGCGCGGCCACGTAGGCCGCCGCGAACAGGTAGAACGCAGCAAAGCCCATCTGCTTCCACGAGTTGGTCTCGCGCTTGATGGTGGCCAGCGTCGAGATGCACATCGGGGCGTAGATGTACCAGACCAGCAGCGACAGTGCGGTAGCCAGCGACCAGCCATCGCTGATCAGCGGGGTGAGTGCCTGGCTGGCAGCATCGTCATCGGCTGCCGACAGCGCATACACGGTGGCCAGCGAAGACACCGCCACTTCACGCGCGGCCAGGCCCGGGATCAGCGCGATGCAGATCTGCCAGTTGAAGCCCAGCGGCGCGAAGAACACAGCCATTGCATGGCCGATCTGGCCGGCGTAGCTGTAATCGATCGCGGGCATGGTGGCCCCCGCCGGCGCTGCCGGGAACGACAACAGCACCCACAGCAGGATGGTCAGCGCCAGGATGATGCCGCCAACGCGCTTGAGGAAGATCATGCCGCGCTCGTACAGGCCGACCGCCAGGTCACGCACGTGCGGCAGGCGGTACGACGGCAGTTCCAGCATCAGCGGATGCTCGCTCTTGTCGCGGCGCCACTTCTTCATGATCCACGACATCGCCAGCGCGCTGAGGATGCCGGCCGCGTACAGGCCGAACAGCACCAGGCCCTGCTGGTTGAACACGCCCCATACCGTCTTCTGCGGAATGAACGCACCGATCAGCAGCGCGTACACCGGCAGGCGTGCGGAACAGGTCATCAGCGGCGCCACCAGGATCGTGGCCAGGCGGTCACGCGGGTCCTGGATGCTGCGCGTGGACATGATGCCCGGCACTGCGCAGGCGAAGCTGGACAGCAGCGGGATGAACGAGCGACCGGACAGGCCGGCAGCGGCCATCATGCGGTCGAGCAGGAACGCCGCACGCGGCAGGTAGCCGGATTCCTCCAGCACCAGAATGAAGAAGAACAGGATCAGGATCTGCGGCAGGAACACCACCACGCCACCGACACCGGCGATGATGCCGTCGGTCAGCAGGCTGGCCAGCGGGCCTTCCGGCAGGACGCTGCCGACGAAGGCGCCGAGCCAGGCGAAACCGGCCTCGATGGCGTCCATCAGCGGCGTCGCCCAGGCGTACACGGCCTGGAAGATCAGGAACATCACCACCGCCAGGCTGATCAGCCCGAACACCGGGTGCAGCAGCCAGCGGTCCAGCGCGTCGTCGATCTTCGCGGTCCGCGCCGGCATGCGCACGGCCACCGACAGGATCTCGCGCACCCTGGCGTGGTAATCGATGCCACCTTCCGGGCCCGGCACCGGTGCATCCAGGTGCGGGACCATCGCATCCAGGCGTTCGACCAGGGCCTTGGCGCCCTGCTTGCGCACCGCCACGGTCTCCGCTACCGGCACGCCCAGCTCGCGCTCCAGCGCGGCCACGTCCACCTGGATGCCACGGCGCTGGGCCGCATCAACCATGTTCAGCGCCACCACCATCGGCCTGCCCAGCTCGCGCAGTTCCAGCGCGAAGCGCAGGTGCAGGCGCAGGTTGGTGGCGTCGATCACGCACAGCAGCACATCCGGCGCGGCTTCGCCCGGGTAGAAGCCCCGGCACAGGTCACGGGTGATCGCCTCGTCCAGGCTGGCCGGATGCAGGCTGTAGGCGCCCGGAAGGTCGAGTACCGCGAACTCGCGGCCGGACGGCGCACGCAGACGGCCTTCCTTGCGCTCGACGGTGACGCCGGTGTAGTTGGCAACCTTCTGCCGGCTGCCGGTCAGCTGGTTGAACAGTGCGGTCTTGCCGCTGTTGGGGTTACCAACCAGCGCAACGCGCAGGGGGGCGGTAGTGGCAGTAGCAGTCATGCGCGTCGTTCCTGGCTGGCGGCGTCGACCACGACCCGCTTGGCTTCACTGATCCGCAGCGCGAAACGGGTGAACCCGACCTGCACCAGCAGCGGCTCTCCCCCCACCGGACCCTTGGCCACCAGGCGCACTTCCTCGCCCTTCACGAAACCCAGCTCGCGCAGGCGACGGGCGATGGCATCGTTGGCATGCAGGTCCTGCACGGACTCGACCACGGCCGAGGTGTGCAGCGGCAGTTCGGACAGCGTCATCTAGCGTGTTCTCTGCTGGATGTAAATGGTTCTCGATTCTAACATTCCCGCGTCGCGTCATGGCCCATGACCAATGGCCCGCTATGATCCATACAGGTATGGAGTGACCCTGGAATCCCATGAACGATGCTTTGCAGATCGAGCGCAGCGGCGCCGTCCTCACCCTCTGGCTGAACCGGCCGGAGCTGCACAACGCCTTTGACGCCGGGCTGATCGCCCGGCTGACCGCCGCACTGGAGGCCGCCGGCCACGATGCTTCGGTGCGCGCGGTGGTGCTGGCCGGCCACGGCGCCTCCTTCTCGGCAGGTGCCGACATGCAGTGGATGCGCGGCATGGCGGCGGCCAGCGAAGCCGATAACCTCGAGGACTCGCTGGCCCTGGCCCGGCTGATGCGCACCCTGGACGAGCTGCCCAAGCCGACCCTGGCCCGGGTCCATGGCGCGGCCTTCGGTGGCGGCGTCGGCCTGGTCGCCTGCTGCGACATTGCCATCGCCAGCACCTCGGCCCGCTTCGGCCTGACCGAAAGCCGCCTCGGCCTGCTGCCGGCGGTGATCTCGCCCTATGTGATCGAAGCCATCGGCCCGCGCCAGGCCCGCCGTTGGTTCGCCACCGGCGAGCATTTCGACGCCGACACCGCGCTGCGCATCGGCCTGGTCCACCAGCTGGTCGAGCCCGAACGCCTGGACGAGGCCGTGCAACGCCAGCTGGCCCTGCTCGACAAGGCCGGCCCGATCGCCTCGTCCACCGCCAAGCAACTGGTCCGCCAGGTCCGCGACAGCCATGACCGCGACACCCTGGATCGCGATAATGCCGCCCTGATCGCGCGCCTGCGGGTGTCGGCCGAGGGCCAGGAAGGCCTGGGCGCCTTCCTCGACAAGCGCGCGCCCCATTGGGTCACGGAAGCCTGAACATGCTCGATCACCTTGGTTTGACCAGCGCCGACCTGGCGCGCAGCAAGGCCTTCTTCCTGCAGGCACTGGCGCCACTGCAGATCGGCGTGGTGATGGAAGTGACCGCCGAACAGACCGGCGCGCACGACCACATCGGCTTCGGCCGCGACGGCAAGCCGTTCTTTTGGCTTGGCAATGGCGGCACCGCCAGCCATGGCGTGCACGTGGCCTTCGCCTGCGCCAGCCGCGACCAGGTGGACGCCTTCCATGCCGCCGCCCTCGCCGCCGGTGGCCGCGACAACGGCGCCCCGGGCCTGCGCCCGTGGTATCACCCGGACTACTACGGCGCCTTCGTGCTGGACCCGGATGGCAACAACATCGAGGCGGTCTGCCACCGCCCCGCCAATGGGGCAACCGCATGAGCGACTACGTCCGCATCGTCGAGGTCGGGCCGCGTGACGGCCTGCAGAACGAAAAGCAGTCGGTCTCCACCGCCGACAAGATCGAACTGATCAACCGCCTGTCGGCCACCGGGCTGCGCAGCATCGAGGCGACCAGCTTCGTCAGCCCGAAGTGGATCCCGCAGCTGGCCGATGCCGCCGAGGTCTATGCCGGCATCCAGCGCCGGCCAGGCATCCACTACCCGGTACTGGTGCCGAACGAACAGGGCTACGACCGCGCCCGTGCGGTGGGCGTCGAGGAAGTAGCGGTGTTCACCGCCGCGTCCGAGGCGTTCAACCGCACCAATACCAATGCCGGCATCGATGAATCGCTGGCGCGCTTCGAGCCGATCCTGCGCCGTGCCGCCGCCGATGGCGTGCGCGTGCGCGGCTACGTCTCCACCGTGCTCGGCTGCCCCTACCAGGGCGAAGTGCCGCTGGCTGATGTGGTGCGCGTTGCACGCGCCCTGCACCAGATGGGCTGCTACGAAATCTCGCTGGGCGACACCATCGGCGTCGGCACACCACGCAAGGCACGGGCGATGCTGCAGGCGGTCGCTGCCGAGATTCCGATGGAAGCACTGGCCGTGCACTTCCACGATACGTACGGCCAGGCCATCGCCAACATCGCCACCTGCCTGGAAGCAGGCGTGCGCGTGGTCGACAGTGCGGTGTCGGGTGCCGGTGGCTGCCCGTATGCCAAGGGCGCCAGCGGCAATGTGGCCAGCGAAGACGTGGTCTACCTGCTGCAGGGCCTCGGCCTGGACAGCGGCGTGGACCTGCCGGCACTGGCCGAGACCGGCCGCTGGCTGGCCGGCCTGCTCGGCCGCGCCACCGCCAGCCGCACCGGGCAGGCGCTGGCCGCCGCCGGTTGACCGCCGCACTGCGCCGCCCCGCAAAGGCGGCGCAGTGCACAACAGCGGCGGTCGCGGCTTCCGTTAGAATCGGCGGTTCTCGAACCTGCAGGACCGTTCAATGCAGCTGTCTTCCGTACGTGCCGTGATCACTGGCGGCGTCTCCGGCCTCGGCCTGGCCGTGGCCCAGCACCTCGTCGCCCAGGGCGGCAAGGTGGCCCTGTTCGACCTCAACGACGACAAGGGCGCTGCCGCCATTGCCGGGCTGGGTGCCGACAAGGCCCGCTATTTCAACGTCAACGTCAGCGATGAGGCGGCGGTGACCGCGGCCATCGACCAGGCCCACGATTTCCTCGGCGGCCTGAACGTGGCGATGAACTGCGCCGGCATCCTCGGCGCCGGCCGCGTGCTGGGGAAGGAAGGCCCGATGCCGCTGGCCGGCTTCCAGGGCACGGTGATGGTGAACCTGGTCGGCAGCTTCAACGTGGCCAAGGCCGCGGCCAACCGCATGCAGCACAACGAAGCGGGCACTGACGGCGAGCGCGGCGTGATCATCAACACCGCCAGCATCGCCGCCTATGAAGGCCAGATCGGCCAGGCCGCGTATGCCGCCAGCAAGGGCGGCGTGGTCTCGATGACGCTGCCGATGGCGCGCGAACTGTCGCGCTTCGGCATCCGCGTCAATACGATTGCTCCGGGCGTGTTCTGGACACCGATGGTCGACGGCATGCCCGAAGCCGTGCAGCAGTCGCTGGCCGCCTCGATTCCGTTCCCGTCACGCCTGGGCAAGCCGGAAGACTTCGCCAGCCTGGTCGGCTTCATCCTCGGCAACACCTACCTCAACGGCGAGACCATCCGCCTGGACGGCGCTACCCGCCTCGCTCCGAAGTGATTCCCCACGGGCGCCGGGACGGCGCCCTCCCCCAACGACCTAGATCACCATGAAAGCCAACGACATCAAGAAGGGCAACGTCGTCGAGTACAACAACGGCGTGTACCAGATCCGCGACATCGAGCGCAGCTCGCCGCAGGGTCGCGGCGGCAACGTCCGCTTCCGCTTCATCATGTACAGCGTGCCGGGCGGCAACAAGCTCGACGCCAGCTTCGATGCCGACGACAACCTGGTCGAGGTCGAACTGCTGCGCCGCCAGTCCACCTATTCGTACAAGGACGGCGACGCCTTCGTCTTCCTCGATGATGAGGACTACACCCCCTACACCCTGGACGCGGACGTGATCGGCGATGACGCCGGCTACATCACCGACGGCCTGACCGGCATCTACGTGCAGGTCATCGACGAGCAGCCGGTGGCGATCCAGCTGCCGGCCTCGGTGGTGCTGGAAGTGATCGAGACGCCGCCGGAACTGAAGGGCGGCACCGCCACCAAGCGCCCGAAGCCGGCCAAGCTCAACACCGGCATCGAGATCATGGTGCCGGAGTACATCGTCAACGGCGAACGCGTGCTGGTGAACACCGCCACCGGCGAATTCGCGGGCCGTGCCGACTAAGCGCCTCGCGCTGATCGGCTGCCTGTCCCTGCCTGCGGCGTGTTCGCCGCAGGCAGGCCATCGGATGTAGCAGTCGTGTTGCAACGAGCCCACGCACGGCTGCTGTGCGTTGGAGAGGGACTGCAGCCGAGCGTGGCTCGGCTCTACAGGTAGCTTACGGCTGCTTCGCGCCGAAATTGCCGCAGCCGTGGTACTGGCGGGTGCCGATGGTCAGGTTCACCCTGGCATCGAACGCCTCGCCACTCATGTCGTCCTGGCAGGTCGTGCGCTGGAAGCTGAGCTTGACGTCGGTGCCATCGGACGCCTTGCCACTCCAGCCGTCAGCACCTGCGGTGGGCTTGGCGACATCGAAACGACGCTCACCGTAATCCACTTCCACCTGCAGGCCCGGCGTGTCGCCGTCGACAACCGCCAGCCAGCCCGGCTCATTGCCGGTGGCACGGAATGCGGCATTGCCGGCGCTGCCATCGCGTTCAGTGGCTTCGAGCGCATGGCACTCTCGGTCCGCCTCGCCCTTCAGGCTCAACAGGCCGTCATCGCTGCCCTTGGTCCAGAAGCTGTTGCCCTTGCCATCGCCGTACTTGGCACCCGACGCCGCACGCTCGGAGCTCATGGCGAAGGTGCGTTCGCCGATCACCACCGTGGCCGCATCCTCGCCATTGAAGGTCGCGCGCACGTTCAGATCTCCACACTGGTACGTGGTCTCGCTGCCACCTTCGATGCTGGCGCTCGGCTGCGGCGCGGCAGGCGGGGCGTCATTGCCGCCTGCGGCGGGCGGCTGGGCCGGCTGGCACGCGGCCAGCACCAACCCGAGGGAGGCTGCCAACAGACTGGGTACTACACGCATGGCTCGACTCCTTGTCGACACTACAGAGAGGCTCGACCCTACCACCTGTCGGTGAGCTGGGCCTGAAAGCGGCCTGAAAGCGGC
This sequence comes from Stenotrophomonas sp. YJH_SMC_120, assembly GCF_059368675.1. Lineage (NCBI taxonomy): Bacteria > Pseudomonadati > Pseudomonadota > Gammaproteobacteria > Lysobacterales > Lysobacteraceae > Stenotrophomonas > Stenotrophomonas sp. YJH_SMC_120. Next base: position 101,386 of record NZ_JCAFRY010000010.1, on the reverse strand, counting down.
CTGACCGCGCTCATGCGGCCAGTACCGCCATCGACAACAGCTGCGCGCCGCTTTCGCCGGAACTGCAGGTCCACACCCGCAGCAGACGCAGTTTCAGCTCGCGCTCCTGGCCCTGCCCGCGCACCGACAAGCGCACGTCGCTGGACAACAATGCCAGGCGTCCGCACAGCAGCGTTTCCACCGCGTACGACTGCAGGCTGCGCACGTGCAGGTTTCCGGCAAGCCAGTCGCCCAGCCACGGCAGGTCGAGCAAGCGTCCGCCCTGCCCGTCCATCATGAACAATGCCGGCGATACCAGCGCGGTCAGCGCATCGTGGTCGTCATCCAGCAATGCCTGCCGCAGGCGCTGTTCCAGCGCTGCCAACTGCCGCTCATGCAGGTCTTCAACGATGTCCCGTTCCATCCACGGATCCTTCCGGCATCGGCCGGCGCCTGCGCAGGCGTTGCGCGATCCACTGCCGCGCGCCCTGCGCCACTACATAGAAGACCGGCACGAAGAACACCGCCAGCACCGTCGCACTGACCATGCCGCCGAACACACCGGTTCCAATCGCCTGCTGGGTTTCCTTCGACGCGCCCTGCGCCAGCATCAGCGGCACCACGCCCAGCGCGAACGCCAACGAGGTCATCACGATCGGCCGCAGGCGCAGCCGCGCCGCCTCCAGCGCCGCTTCAACCAGGCCGCGACCCTGCTGCTGCAGCTGGCGCGCGAACTCGACGATGAGGATTGCGTTCTTCGCCGACAGCCCGATCACGGTGATCATGCCGACCTTGAAGAACACGTCGTTGGGCATGCCCCGCAACAGCACCGCAGCAACCGCACCGAGCAGGCCCAGCGGCACCACCAGCATCACCGCCAGCGGGATCGACCAGCTCTCGTAAAGTGCCGCCAGCACCAGGAACACCACCAGCATCGACAACAGCAGCAACCACGGCGCCTGCGCACCGGACTCCCGCTCCTGCAGCGACTGGCTGGTCCACTGCAGGGCAAAACCGGACGGCAGCTTCTCCGCCAACCGCTCCATCTCTGCCATGGCCTGGCCGGTCGACACGCCGGAGGCCGGTGCGCCGGACAGGTTCAGCGCCGGGAAGCCGAGATAGCGCTGCAGCTGCAGCGGCGCCTCGGTCCAGTGCGGCGTCACCAGTTCCGACAACGCCACCATGCCGCCTTCGCTGTTGCGCACGTACAGCCTCAGCACATCCTCCAGCTCCATCCGGTGGGGCGCATCGGCCTGCAGGATCACCTGCTGCAGCCGCCCCTTGTTGGGGAAGTCGTTGACGTACTGCGAGCCCACCGCCGCCGACAGCGTGCTGCTGATCTGCTCGAACCCCACGCCCATCGCCTCGGCCTTGGCACGGTCGATGTCCAGCCGCACGCTGGTGCCTGCAGGCAGGCCATCGGCATGCACCTCCGACAGCAGCGGGCTGGCCTCGGCCAGCTTCAGCAGCTGCTGCAGGGCCGCACGCAGCTCTGCCTGGCTCTGCCCGGTACGCGCCTGCAGGGCGAGCGAGAAGCCGGACGAACGGCCCAGGCTGTCGATGGCCGGCGGCATCACGCTCATCACCTCGCCCTCGGCAATCGTCGCCATCGCCTTCTGCGCGGCCTCCACTTCGCCGGCCGCGGTGGCCCCTGCACGCTCGCCCCAATCCTTCAGCATGGTGTAGGTCAGCGCCGCGCTCGGGCCGGAACCGGAGAAGCTGTAGCCGAGGATCGACTGGTTGGAGCCGATGCCCGGGCGTGACGCCACGTGCCGTTCGTAGGCTTCGACCACGGCCAGCGTGCGTTCGGCGGTGGCTTCGGCCGGCAGCTGGATCGAGGTCATGAAGTAGCCCTGGTCCTCTTCCGGCAGGAAGGCGCCCGGCAGCCAGTGCAGGCCCAGCAGCAGCGCGGCCACCAGCGCAGCGAACACGCCCATGACCCGCCCGCTCCGCTGCAGCACCGACGCCACACCACGCTGGTAGCGCCCGGTCATCCGTTCGAAGCCACGGTTGAAGGCGCCGAACAGCCCGCTACGACCATGATGGCCATGGGTGTTCGGGCGCAGCAGGGTCGCGCACAGCGCCGGCGTCAGGCTCAATGCCAGCAGCGCCGAGAACAGGATCGACACCGCCATCGCCACAGTGAACTGGCGGTAGATCGCGCCCACCGAGCCGCTGGCCAGCGCCATCGGAATGAACACCGCGGTCAGCACCAGGGTGATGCCGATCACCGCACCGGTCAGTTCGCGCATCGCCTTGATGGTGGCCTCGCGCGGCGGCAGGCCTTCCTCGGCCATGATCCGTTCCACGCCCTCGACCACCACGATGGCGTCGTCGACGATGATGCCGATTGCCAGCACCATGCCGAACATGGTCAGCACGTTGATCGAGAAGCCCAGCGCCAGCATCACCGCGAAAGTGCCCAGCAGCGCGATCGGTGCGACCAGTGCCGGAATCAGCGTGTAGCGCCAGTTCTGCAGAAACAGGTACATCACTGCGAACACCAGCAGCATCGCCTCCAGCAGCGTCTGCACCACCTTCTGGATCGAGATCTTGACGAACGGTGCGGTGTCGAACGGAATGCTCGATTCCACGCCGCGCGGCAGCAGCGGCGCCAGCTCGGCCATGCGCTCGCGCACCGCCGACGCGGTGCGAACCGCGTTCGCGCCAGGACGCAGCTGCACGCCGGCGGCGGTGGCCGGATGGCCATCCTCGCGGGTGCCCCAGGCATAGCTCTGCGCGCCCAGCTCGACGCGGGCGACATCGCCCAGCACCACCCGCGAGCCGTCGGCCCCGGCGCGCAGCACGATGGCAGCGAACTGCTCCGGCGTGGACAGCTGGCCATCGGCACTCAGCGGCACGGTGATGCGCTGGCCCGGAACACCCGGAGAATCGCCGATGCGCCCCGGCGAGATCTCCAGGTTCTGCTGCTCGATGGCGGTGGCCACATCGCCCATGGTCAGGCCGTAGCCGGTCAGCCGGGTCGGGTCCAGCCACACGCGCATCGCCTGCTCCGCACCGAACAGCTGCACGCGGCCGACGCCATCGATGCGGCGCAGCTCCTCGATGATGTTGCGCGCCATGAAGTCGCCCAGTGCGGCCTCGCTGACGCCGGCATCCGGCGAACGCAGGCCGACCAGCATCAGGAAGCCGGAATCGGCGGCCTCCACGAACAGGCCGTTCTGGCGCACGCTGCGCGGCAGGCGCGGCTCGATCGCCTTGATCCGGTTCTGCACGTCCACCTGCGCCAGCTCCGGGTTGGTACCCGGCTTGAAGGTCGCAGTGATGGAGGCTTCGCCGGAGGTGTCCACCGACGACTCGAAGTACAGCAGGTGCTTGACGCTGGACAGCTCGCGCTCGATCAGGCCGACCACCGCGTCATTCAGCGTCTGCGGGCTCGCACCCGGGTAACTGGCATAGATGCTGACGCTGGGCGGGGCAACCGCCGGATAGCGCTCCACCGCCAGCCGCGGGATCGCCAGCACACCGGCCAGGATGATGAAGATCGCCAGCACCCAGGCGAACACCGGGCGATCGATGAAGAAACGTGCCATGTTGGATTTTCCTGGAGGGACCGGCCCGGTAGAGGCTCAGCCCTTGCTGCCGGCCTGCACCGCGCCGGCGCTGGCGACCGGCATCTGCCAGTCGCGCGCATCGACCACCACGCCTTCCTGCAGGCGTTCCTGGCCTTCGACCACCACCTTTTCGCCCACCTTCAAGCCGGTGCGCACCAGCCATTGGCGATCGACACTACCGTCCACTTCCAGCGTGCGGATCACCGCCTTGCCATCGCCAGCGATCACCCAGGCATAGGCCTGGCCACCGGCACTGCGCAGCACGGCCTGCTGCGGCACGGTCAGTGCGCTGGCCGGCGCACCCCGCGGCACCTTCGCGCGCACGTACATGCCGGGCAGCAGCTGGCGCTGCGGGTTGTCGACCAGGATGCGCAGGATCACATCACCGGTGCGCGCATCGACATTGATACCGGAGAACAGCATCTGGCCACGTTCGGGCAGCGGCTTGCCGGCCGCACCGATGATCGTCACCGGCAGCTCGCCGCCACCGGCATTGCGTTGCAGCGACTCCAGCTGCGCCGCTGGCTGGCGCACATCGACGTAGACCTGGTCGATCTGCTGCACCACCGCCATCGGCTCGGCATCGGCCACGCCGACCAGTGCACCTTCGGTCACCAGCGCCTGGTCGATGCGGCCGGCAATCGGTGCACTGACCGTTGCATAGCGCAGGTCGAGCTGGCGGCGCGCCAGGATCGCGCGCGCCTCGTTCACCGCGGCACGGGCCTGTTCGTACTCGGCACTGGCATCGTCGCGGTGCTGCTGGCTGACCGCCTGCGCGGCCGCCAGCGCATGCAGGCGCTGCGACTGCACGCGGCTGCGGCCCAGGGCTGCCTCACTGCGCTGCAGCGCGGCCAGTGCGGAGTCGACATCGGCACGGAACGCCGCCGGATCGATCTGGAACAGGGCCTGGCCGGCGCGCACTTCCGCACCCTGCTCAAACAGCCGGCGCTGCACGATGCCGCCCACCTGGGCACGGATCTGTGCGGTGCGTACGGCGGCCACGCGGCCGGGCAGTTCGTCATCGCGCTGCACGACCTGCGGGCCGACAGTGACCACGCTGACGCGCGGTGCCGCTTCGGGCGTGGCTTCGGGGGCGGAGCAGGCCGTCATGGCCAGGGCGAGGGCCGCGATCAACGCGACCGGAGTCCTGAAGGTTCTCATTGCTGTGCACAATGCCGCGCGGGCGGCTGATAGGTTCTGAAGCGTGCAGTCTGCGGGGCGATGATGGGGTTTCGATGGAGGAACTGTGGAGATACGATGGAGGCAAGCACCTTAAGGCCCCGCCCCTGCATGCATGCCTCCCCTGCCCTCGCCGCCCTCGTCCTGATCGTCGAGGATGAGGCCGAGATCGCCGATATTCTTACCGCCTACCTGGAACGCGAAGGACTACGCACCCTGCGTGCCGCCGATGGCCACAGTGCACTGGACCTGCACCGCAGCGCCCGCCCCGACCTGGTCCTGCTCGACGTACAACTGCCGCGGCTGGATGGCTGGAGCGTACTGACCCAGCTGCGCCAGCGCGGCGAAACGCCGGTGATCATGCTGACCGCGCTGGACCAGGACCTGGACAAGCTGACTGCGCTGCGCATGGGCGCCGACGACTACGTGGTCAAGCCATTCAATCCGGCCGAAGTGGCAGCGCGCGTGCGCGCCGTGCTGCGGCGTACGCTGCGTGGCTCGCGGGTGGACGCACCGACCGCACTGCGCGCGGGCCCGTTGCTGATCGACTCGGCCACCCATGCCGTGCATGTGGAAGGCGACGGCTACAGCCACGAAGTGCTGCTCACCCTCACCGAGTTCAAGCTGCTGCACTGCATGGCGCTGGCGCCGACCCGCATCTTCAGCCGCAGCGAACTGATGCACGAATGCCTGCCGGAAAGCGAGGCGCTGGAGCGCACGGTCGACAGCCATGTCAGCAAGCTGCGCCGCAAGCTGGATGAAGTGGGCATGGTCAATGTTCCGGCCAGCGTGCGCGGTGTCGGCTACCGGTTGATGGCCGACCGCTGATGGCCCGCCTGCGCCGCTCCGGGCTCAGTCGCCACATCATCGTCTCGATGTCGCTGATGGTGATCGGCGTCATCGTGATGATGATCCTGTCATCGTGGCTGCTGTACGCGGTGCTGGTCGAGTTCTTCCCCGGCAGTGCCGAAGAGCCGGAAAGCTGGCTGCCGACCGGGCCGGAGCTGGCATGGATGGTCGGGGTGATCCTGACCGGCCTGGCACTGGCCATCGCCGCCTCGTTCCGCCTTGCCCACCGCATCCTGTCGCCGTTGAATTCGCTGGTCGACAGCGTGCGCGCGCTTGCCGGCGGCGACCTCGGTGCGCGCGCCAGCGCCCAGGAAAACTCGCCCGGCGAAGTGGCCACCCTGGTCGAGGATTTCAATGCGATGGCGCGCCGCCTGCAGCACATGGAGAGCGAGCGCGCGATGTGGCATGCGGCCATTGCCCATGAACTGCGGACTCCGGTGACGATCCTGCGTGGTCGCCTGCAGGGGCTGGCCGAGGGTGTGTTCCAGCCAGACGAATCCCAGTTCCGCAGCCTGCTGGCACAGGTCGAAGGCCTCTCACGCCTGATCGAGGATCTGCGCGTGTTGAGCCTGTCCGACAACGCGCGGTTGGACGTACGCCGCGCGCGCACCGACGTGGTGGCCGAAGTGCATTCGGTGATGACCCTGGTCGACCCGCAGTTCCGCGCCGCCGGCTTCGTACTGGAGCTGGAAACCAGCCGCGAGGAACACAACGCGCACTGTGACCCGACACGCTTGCGCCAGGCCCTGCTGGCACTGCTGGAGAATGCGCGCCGCTACGCCAGCCCGGGCAAGGTGCGGATTGCCGTGCACGACACGCCCGGACACGTGCAGGTGGCGATCGAGGACGAAGGCCCGGGCATCGACCCGGAACTTCACACCGACATCTTCACTCCGTTCATGCGCGCCGACGGCTCGCGCTCCCGCCAGGGCGGCGGCAGCGGGCTGGGCCTGGCGGTGGTCAAGGCCATCGCCGATGCACATGGCGGCCGCGTCTACTGCACGCCCGGCAGCGCCGGCGGCAGCCGCTTCGTCATCGAGCTTCCGCGCCAGTAGCGGGCGTGGCTGCCTGTTCCCGCAGGCGTGCGCCGAGCGCGGCGAGGTTGGCATCGATCGCATCCATCTCGTTGCGCTGGCCCGCCGGCAACTGCTGGCGCAGCTGCACGCGCAGCGCCTGCCAGGCCGGCACCGCCTCTGCGCTGGCAGTGGCAACCGCTTCGGCCAGCACCGCCTGCTCATCGGCAAGCGGCAATCCGTAGCCATCGTCGACCAGCAGCGTACCCGGGCGCAGCCATTGCCCACCCTGCTCCAGCAGCTGGCGCAGGCCGCGCGTCTCGGCACTGTCCGGTGCCGCCAGCAGGCGCCGTTTCAGCACATCGCGCGCGCGCAGTTCGGCGCGCCGCTGCGCGGCCTGTTCCAGCAACAGCAGGCCGGCGCTGGCGCGCAGGTCGCCCTGCAGCAGCCAGGGCGCACGCTGATGCGCGGGCAGCTTCAGCCAGGCGCGCACATCGCGCACCGGCAGCCCCAGCTGTGAGCTCGCCACCGCGAACAACTGCTGATAGTGATCGCGCGCCGAGGCAAAGTAGTAGCCCTGCGCCTGCGCTGCATTGCGGTCCGTCAGCACCTGCTCGTCCAGCACATGCAGCCGGGACAGCCGACGCTTCAACCCGCGCGGACTCAGCTGGGCCAGCCCGGCCTCCCCCAGGCGCGGCACACCCGCCTGCAGCAGCTTTGCGGTTTCCACCGCGCAGTTGTTGCTGACGAAGTAATAGCGCCCGTCATAGCTCCAGTGCACCTGTGCAGTGCGCTCGAGCAGGCCGGCGATCTCGCCGGATGACAACTGCAATGGCAGCGACTGCAACCCACGCAGTTCCACCTTGGTGTACTCGTCCACCACCTGCTGCAGCGGCAGCACGAACAGGCGCGAGGGATAGCCGCCGGTCAGGCCACGCCAGTTGGAAATCTGCACATCACCTACGAATGCGCGGAACGACAGTACGCGGTGGTACTCCAGGTCCAGGCGGCAGTCCGGCCCCGGCGCACGGCCCGGCCGGCAGATCACCAGCCGCAGCATGCTGTGCCCCCAGCGGCTCATCGGCTGCGCACTGCCTTCGGCGAACAGGTAGTCCACGGCGTAGACGCGCGAAGGATCGAGCTGCAGCAGCGATGCCGCACCCTCTTCCGATTCGGCCTGCAGCAATGGCAACGTGGCCGCGCAGTGCGACTGCGGCAGCGATGGCGGGGTTCCGAAATGCGCCTGGTACCACTGCGCCAGCGCCGGGCGCCGGCAGGCAAACTCGCTGTCGAGCACGAAATGCTCGGCGTTCACTGCCAGGTACTCGGCCGGATCCTTCAGTTCATAGGCATCCGGACTACGGTCACGGAAGTCGTTGCCACCACGGCCAAGATGCCAGGGCTTGCGCTGCCATCCGGCCAGGTCGCGCCAGCGCGCACTGCGCGACCAGTTCGCGCCGCTACGGTCTGCAACATGGGTCAGTTCATGCACCAGCGCGCTGCGTCGTGCACGGCGTGCGCCGGGCACGGCATCATCCAGCAGCTCGCGACGCAGGTCGATGCGGCCGGCGAAAGCGCGACCGTGCACATCGGCCGGCAGGTGGTCGCTCCAGCGCACCTGCACGTGTGCTGGCAGTGCGCGCAGCAGGCCATCTGGCAGCAGGGACTGCACGTCGGCCAGGGTCTGCATCGCCACCTGCTGCTGTGCAGGGCTCAGCCCTTCCGGATCCAGGCGCAGGTCGCTGCTGGCATGTGCGGCCGGAACGGCCAGCAGTAGAGCCAGGCCATGCCTGGCTGCGTTCCGTGCAGATGTCATGGCGTTGCCAGCCAGCGGCCGGCACTACCCGGGATCAACGCGCCAGCAGCGCGCGGGCCAGTTCCAGGTCGCTCTGCTGCTGTGCGGCAGCGCTCTGCTCACGCAGGTGGACCAGTGCGGCCTGCAGGCGGGCGCCACGGATCTGGCCATCGCTGGCGACGAACGCAGCGGCATCGTCGCGTGCAGCCTGCACCACCTTGTCGTCGCCCGAGCTGCTGGCCGAAGAGCCCGACGATGCACCGGTGGCGGAACCGGCCGAGGTGCCGGCGAAGCTGGAAGCGAAGCCGGCCAGCGGCAGGGACAGCAGGGCGAGCAGCAGAAGCGGACGGGTCATCGGTTCGAAGCCGGTTGTGAGGAAGCGTGGAGCGTAACGGGTGCGTGAAGGATTTGCCCGGCTCAAACGTCGAACAGCTTGCCGGGATTCAGCCGCGCTTGGGGATCGAACGCGCGTTTGACCGCCTTCATCAGGGCGATCTCGGCCGGGCCGCGGGTGCTGTCCAGGTAGCCCTTCTTGACCAGGCCGATGCCGTGTTCAGCCGAGATGCTGCCATCGAACCGGGCCAGCACCTGCGCCAGCAGCTTGGTCACATGCTCGCACTGCGCCACGAAATCGGCGTCGCTGGTGTCATCGGGCTTGAGCACGTTGATGTGCAGGTTGCCGTCACCGATATGGCCGAACCAGACCACGTCGAAGTGCGGGTAGGCCTGCCCGATCAATGCCTGGGTCTCGGCCAGGAACGCCGGCATCGCCGAGATCCGCACCGAGACGTCGTTCTTGTAGGGCTTGTAGCGCGCCAGCGATTCGGTGATGCCTTCGCGCAGGCGCCACAACTGGGCGGCCTGGGCATCGCTGGCACTGATCACGCCGTCGCTGACCCAGCCGTTGCCCATGCAGTCCTCGAAGGCCGCCATCGCCGCCGCTTCCTGCGCTTCGTCGTTGGCGGCGAACTCGGTGACCACGTAGTACGGATGCACCTCGTCGAACGGTGCCTGCGCACCATGCGCCAGCACGTGCTCCAGCGCGCGATCAGTGAAGAATTCGAAGGCCTGCAGCTGCAGCCGTGCGCGGAACGCGGCGAATACCTGCATCAGCACTTCGAAGCTGGGCAGCGCCAGCAGCATCACGTTGCTGGCCGGCGGCGGATCGGTCAGCTTCACCGTCGCTTCGACGATCACGCCCAGCGTGCCTTCCGAACCGATCAGCAGCTGGCGGAAGTCATAGCCGCTGGAGTTCTTGATCAGGCCCTTGTTGAGCTCCAGCAACTCGCCACTGGCGGTGACCACCTTCAGCCCGGCGATCCACTCGCGGGTGTTGCCGTAACGGATCACGCGGATGCCACCGGCATTGGTGGCGATGTTGCCGCCGATCGTGCAGGAACCACGCGCGGCGAAATCCACCGGGTAGATCAGGCCGTGGTCCAGCGCGGCGTTGTGCACGGCTTCCAGCGGCATGCCGGCCTGCACCACCAGGGTGCGATCGACCGCGTCGTAGGCCAGCGCCTTGTTCATCCGTTCCAGGCTGAGCACCAGCTCGCCGTTGGCAGCCACCGCGCCACCGGAGAGGCCGGTACGGCCGCCGGACGGCACCACGGCCACGCCCTCGCCCGCACTCCAGCGCATCACCGCCTGCACTTCCTCGACCGTGGCCGGCAGTGCGATCGCCAGCGGCGCCGGCGTCCAGCGCCGGGTCCAGTCGCGCCCGTAGTGCTCCAGGTCGGCCGGGTCGGTCTTCAGCTTCAGGCCGGGACAGGCCTGCTGCAGCGAGGCAATGCGGGAATCGGTCATGACGGTCCAGCGCGGTGCGTGAAGAACGGGCAAGCGTGCCAGCGGCACGCGCCAGCGTCCAGCCCCGCAGCCGTGCAGATAGCTACGGATGCAACCAATTGCGCACTGCACCATGGGCGTTGCGATCTGGCATAGTGGTCAGCCCCTGTCCCACTGGCCGTGTCGCCCCATGTCGCCGAAGAAGACCTCGTTCCCCAAGCAGGATATCCGCGTGCTGTTGCTGGAGGGGGTCAGCCAGACCGCCGTGGAGGTGTTCAGCGCCGCCGGCTACAGCCAGATCGAGGCGCACACCAAGGCACTGCCCGAGGACGAACTGAAGGCGCGCATCGCCGAGGCGCACATCGTCGGCATCCGTTCGCGCACCCAGCTCAGCGCCGAGGTGCTGGCCGAGGCCAAGCGCCTGATCGCGGTGGGCTGCTTCTGCATCGGCACCAACCAGGTCGACCTGGACGCGGCCGAGCTGGCCGGCATCCCGGTGTTCAACGCGCCCTATTCCAACACCCGCAGCGTGGCCGAGCTGGTGATTGCCGAGGCGATCATGCTGACCCGTGGCATTCCGCAGAAGAATGCCGAGTGCCATCGCGGCGGCTGGTCGAAGTCGGCCAGCGGCAGCCATGAGGTGCGTGGCAAGACCCTGGGCATCATCGGCTATGGCCACATCGGCACCCAGGTCGGCGTGCTGGCCGAATCGCTGGGCATGCAGGTGATCTTCCACGACGTGGAAACCAAGCTGGCGCTGGGCAATGCGCGTGCTGCGGCCAGCCTGGACGACCTGCTGGCGCGGGCCGACATCGTCACCCTGCACGTGCCGGAGACCCCGGCCACGCAGTGGATGATCGGCAGCACCGAGCTGGCGAAGATGCGCAAGGGCGCGCACCTGATCAACGCCGCGCGCGGCACCGTGGTCGACATCGATGCGCTGGACGCGGCGCTGGCCAGCGGCCACGTCGGAGGCGCCGCGCTGGACGTGTTCCCGGTCGAGCCGAAGGGCAATGGCGATATCTTCGAATCGCCGCTGACCCGCCACGACAACGTGATCCTGACCCCGCACGTGGGCGGCAGCACGCTGGAGGCGCAGGACAACATCGGCGTGGAAGTGGCGGCCAAGCTGGTGCGCTACAGCGACAACGGCAGCACCCTGTCGGCGGTCAACTTCCCGGAAGTGACCCTGCCCGAACACGAAGACAGCCTGCGCCTGCTGCACATCCACCAGAACGTGCCGGGCGTGCTGTCCAAGGTCAACGAGATCTTCTCGCGCCACAACGTCAACATCGACGGCCAGTTCCTGCGCACCGACCCGAAGGTGGGTTACGTGGTGATCGACATTACCGCCAGCGAGGAACAGGCCGCCGCCGTGCGCGACGAGTTGGCCGCGATTCCGGGCACGCTGCGGACGCGCATCCTGTATTGAAAAAAGGGGACGGAGGGGATTAAGTCGTTTGCGGCACATGCGCTATAAACGACTTAATCCCCTCCGTCCCCTTTTTACCTCAACGTGCCAGCCACCGGCGCGCCATGCGCTGCATGGACTCGTCCGATTCCGGATCGGACACGACTTCGGTCACCGGCCGCCATGCCAGGTCAAGTGACTCCTCGCTGAGCACGAAGGCTTCGCCCCCCAGCGCCCGGATCACGAAACGCACGTCGTAGTGCCAGTGCCCCGGCACGTTCTTGCGCTCAGGAATCCAGTGCTTGTCCAGATCGAAGATGGCCGGGTCTTCCAGCACCAGGCCGCTCAGGCCGGACTCCTCCTCGGCTTCCTTCAGCGCCACCTGGGCCAGGTCGCGGTCGCCGTCGGCGTGGCCGCCCAGCTGCAGCCAGCGCTGCAGCTTGCGATGGTGGGTCAGCAGCAGGCGCTGGCCATCGGCACTGACCAGCCAGCAGCTGGCGGTGAAGTGCCCGGCCAGCCGTTCGCGCCGGAACGGATCTTCCGGATCGTCCAGCAATGTGCCGAATTCGGCAGCCAGTGCGTCGTGGGCAGGCTCACGGCGGGCATAGTCCCGCAGCAGGCCACGCAGGCGATCGTCAAGCACGGCAAGGGTTTCGGCGGTCTGGCGCATGAATGGGGGCGGTCTGGAAAAATACTGCTCATTATCGCCGTTCATTGCTGCGATTGCGCTTGTGCGTTGGCTTCAGCTTTGGCTAAGGTACAGCGGGCCGTTCGCGCGGCCTTCACCATTCCAGGGTTGCCGGCAACGTATCGGCGGCCCACCCCATCCGATCACTAGGAAGTACTGCATGCTGAAAGCTCTGTTGAGGGTCAAGCCGGTTGAACCGGCCGGGCACGTCGATGCCGGCGAACCCATCGAAGGCAGCCTGGACGGCGAAGCCACGTTGAAACGGACCCTCACGGCTAAACACCTCATCCTGCTTGGCGTGGGTGCGGTGATCGGCGCTGGTATCTTCGTGCTGACCGGCCAGGCGGCGGCCAACCATGCCGGCCCGGCGGTGATGCTTTCGTTCGTGCTGGCCGGTTTCGCCTGTGCCCTGGCGGGCCTGTGCTACGCCGAGTTCGCGGCGATGATGCCGGTCTCCGGCAGTGCCTACTCGTACTCCTACGCCACCTTGGGCGAAGGCATGGCCTGGTTCATCGGCTGGTGCCTGGTGCTGGAGTACCTGTTCGCCTCGGCCTCGGTCGCGGTGGGCTGGTCGGCGTACCTGATCAGCTTCATCACCACCACCCTGCACATGCCGTTCCCGGACCTGCTCAGCGCCGCGCCCATCGCCTGGACCGGCAGCGAGTTCGTCTCCTCCGGCAAGCTGTTCAACCTGCCGGCGGTGCTGATCGTGGCGGCGGTGTCCGGCCTGCTGTACGTGGGCGTGACCCAGTCGGCCTTCGTCAACGCCATCATCGTGGCGATCAAGGTCACCGTCATCTGCCTGTTCATCGGCATCGGCGCGGCCCATATCGACCCGGCCAACTGGCAGCCGTTCATCCCGGAAAACACCGGCGTGCCGGGTGAGTTCGGCTGGAGCGGCATCTTCCGCGCGGCCACCATCGTGTTCTTCGCCTACATCGGCTTCGACGCGGTCTCCACCGCCGCCGGTGAAACCAAGGACCCACAGCGCAACATGCCGATCGGCCTGCTCGGCTCGCTGGCGGTGTGCACCATCGTCTACATCATCGTCTGCGCGGTGCTGACCGGCATGATGCCGTACCACCTGCTGGGCACCGACAAGCCGGTGGCGACCGCCCTGGAGCCCTACCCGACCCTGTCCTGGCTGAAGACGTTCGTGGAAATCGGCGCCATCGCCGGCCTGTCCTCGGTGGTGCTGGTGATGATGATGGGCCAGACCCGCATCGCCTACACCATCTCCCGCGACGGCCTGCTGCCGAAGTTCTTCGGCAAGGTCCACGCCCGCTTCCGCACCCCGTACGTCGCCACCATCGTGGTCGGCGTGATCGCTGCCGCGCTGGCCGGCCTGGTGCCACTGAACGTGCTCGGCGAACTCGTCTCGATGGGCACCCTGCTGGCCTTCGCCACCGTCTGCGTCGGCGTGCTGGTGCTGCGCTATACCAAGCCGGACCTGCACCGCCCGTTCCGCGTGCCGATGGTCTGGATCATCTGCCCGCTCGGCGCTGCCACCTGCCTGTTCCTGTTCTGGCAGGCGTTCGTGGTGCATTGGCATCTGTTCGTTGGCTGGACGCTGCTCGGCCTGCTGATCTACCTGGGCTACGGCATCCGTAACAGCAAGCTGGCCAAGTCGCCCTGATCCGCCTACGGGCCGGCCTCGCGCCGGCCCGTCCGTTTTCCCCGCGCGCCGCCCGTGGCGCGCTTCGACAAGACCACCACACATGTTCAAGCAACTGTGGGCCACCAAGCACCCGCATGCCGCCCATGAAGACGCCAACGGCCTGAGCCTGCGCCGCCACCTCGGCCCCTGGGGCCTGACCGCCCTCGGTATCGGCGCGGTGATCGGCGGCGGCATCTTCGTCATCACCGGCCAGGCCGCCGCCAACCACGCCGGCCCGGCCATCATGCTGTCCTTCGTACTGGCCGCCATCTGCTGCGCCTTCTGCGCACTGGCCTATGCCGAGTTCGCCTCGATGGTGCCGGTCTCCGGCAGCGCCTACACCTACACCTACGCCACCTTCGGCGAGCTCTCGGCCTGGTTCATCGGCTGGATGCTGGTGCTCGAATACGGCGTGTCCGCCTCGGCGGTCGCGGTCAGCTGGACCGGCTATTTCCTCAGCCTGCTCAGCCAGTTCGACATCCATCTACCGGCGGCGCTGGTCAGTGCCCCGCTCGATGCACAGCTGCGCCCCACCGGCGCGATCGCCAACCTGCCGGCCGCTGCGCTGGTACTGCTGCTGACCTGGCTGTGCTACGTCGGCATCAGCAAGTCCTCGGCGATGAACATGGCAATGGTCGTGCTGAAGACCGGCCTGATCCTGCTGGTCATCGTGGTCGGCTGGAAGTACGTGGACACCAGCAACTGGACGCCCTTCATCCCGGCCAACGAAGGCCCCGGCAAGTACGGCATGGAAGGCGTGCTGCGTGGCGCGGCGATGGTGTTCTTCGCCTACATCGGTTTCGAAGCGGTGTCGGTGGCGGCGCAGGAATCGAAGAATCCGCAGCGTGACATGCCGTTCGGCATGATGCTGTCGCTGGTGATCTGCACCGTGCTCTACATCGCGATGGCCGCGGTGATGACCGGCCTGGTGCCGTTCCAGCTGCTCGGCACCGACGAGCCGGTGGTGACTGCCGTGGCCGCGCATCCGCAGCTGGGCTGGCTGCGCTGGGTGGTCGAGGTCGGCGCGCTGGTCGGCCTGTCCTCGGTGGTGCTGGTGATGATCATCGGCCAGCCGCGCATCTTCATGATCATGGGTCGCGACGGCCTGCTGCCGCCGGTGTTTACCAGGATCCACCCGAAGTACCGCACTCCGCACATCAACACCGTGATCACCGGCATCGGCATCGCCTTGCTGGCGGCGCTGTTCCCGCTGGACATCCTGGGCGAGCTGACCTCGATGGGCACACTGATCGCATTCGCGGCCGTGTGCGCCGGCGTGCTGATCCTGCGCCGCACCCAGCCGGACCTGCCGCGGCCGTTCCGCATGCCGATGGCGTGGCTGATCTGCAGCCTGGGCGTGCTGAGTTGCCTTGCCCTGCTGTCGGCGATGACGATGCACAACTGGATGCTGATGGGGGTGTGGACGTTCGTCGGTTTCGTGATCTATTTCTGCTACGGCTTCAGGCACAGCCGCCTGCGGGTGAAGTAAAGGGATTGCAGGGCCTGCGGCCCTGCACCCGCCGGAGCCGGAGCAACTTCCAGAGCAACAGCTGGGTTGAGGGTTTGGCGGAGAGGCATGGGTTAGCGGGGGACGCCGTGAATCCATCCCTGGAGGCTTGGCCGCGGCATCCATGCCGCGGACACCCCCGCGAACCCATGCCTCCCCGCCCCTGACACTTTCCCGGCACGTCCGGTAGATCCACGCCATGCGTGGATGATGGTCATTCCCAGCGACCAGGGCGCCCGACGATGATCATCTGCGGCCAAACCAGAAGGTCTTCTGTATCCAGCCTGCGCCGCCCATGCAGCCCATGAAGTGCTCGTGATTCTCCTTGGCGTTGACGTCCACGGTGTAGCGCTCGGTCTTTGGCATCAGCATCGTCTTGTATTTGCCATCCACGTCGCATGTCTCGCCTTCCTTGCAGGCGTCAGCACCTCAATCTCTTCGGTGCGCTCGACAACGTCCATCTTCTCCGGCCACTTCTCGTTGGCCTCTGCCCTGCAGCACCACCGCGACTCATCCAGCGGATCAGCATGATCACTGAAGCGGGCCCATTCGGTCGCACAACCGCCGGTCAACGGCGCAAGCCCCGCAGCCACGGCCAGTCGCATACACGTAGCCATCTCCATCATCCTTCTCGATTTCCGGTCGCTGCACGCGCTCGTGCTTTCCATTCACGTCGTACGTGTTCTTGTCCTGCTCGCTGCACGTCTCAAGCCTCTACGCCTGAACGATTCGCACGACCACGGCATTCTCCGCTGGCCACTGTTGCCTCGAGTCCGTTGAGCAGCAACCGGTCGAGCCGCTGTCGTCCGCCGCGCCGGCTCCGCCTAGCGGCGATTGAACCAGATGAGCTGCTGCTGCCAGCCGGCACCGGCCATGCAGGCATTGAACTCGCTGCTGCGGTCGGACGCGTTGACGTCCACGATGTAACTCTCCTCTTTCGGCATCGGCACCATGTTGTACTTGCCGTCAATGGCGCAGACTTCATCAAGCCTGCAGGGCACCTTGCGGTCTTCGTAGACAGTGCGCGTGGCCACTTCATTCCTGACCGGCCAATGATCGTCGGCCTGCGCCCTGCAACTCGAATGGGCGGGGCCGAATGACCGCGCACCCGCATCCATCTTCACCCATTCCATCGTGCAGCCACTGCTGGCAAGCATGATGCCAATCGCCCCCATCATCCCCATCGCGCGCGCGATCATCGAAGTACTCCTTTCCTTGGCGCTCGCCGGAATTTCTGCGGCAATCCGATGATGTTTCGCGGCAAGAGGGCTGTCCACGACCGGAATCGCTTCCAGCGGGAGCGCTGCCCTCCCCATTCAGCCAGCGCTGTGCTTGCCTCGATCCAACCCTTGCGCGCCGCCTGCCAGCACACCGCTTCGCGTTGCCCACGCAGCAGGCAGGCGGTCGCCGCGCGGGCCCAGCATCGGGCCGGATCACGTAAAATGCCGTCCATGGACACCACCACCTTCCCCTACGACACCGCCCGCCTGGGCGAACTGGCCCAGCTGCTGATCGACAACGTCCGCGAACTGGCCCAGGCCGGCTGGACCCCGGCCACCAGCAGCAACTTCTCCCACCGCCTTGACGACCGCCACGCCGCGATCACCGTCTCGGGCAAGGACAAGGGCCGCCTGATCGAGGACGACATCATGGTGGTGGACTTCGATGGCAAGGCCGTCGGCCGCCCGCTGCGCCCCTCCGCCGAAACCCTGCTGCACACCCAGCTGTACCGCCGCTTCCCGGAGATCGGCTGCGTGCTGCACACCCATTCGCCGGTGCAGACCATTGCCTCGCGCCTGTACGCGCCGCAGGGTCATGTGCACCTGGAAGGCTACGAACTGCTGAAGGCCTTCGTCGGCAACAGCACCCATGAGATGGCCATCGACGTACCGGTGTTCGCCAACACCCAGGACATGAACGTGCTTTCGAAGCAGGTCGATGACCTGCTCGACCGGCAGAACCTGTGGGGCTACCTGATCGACGGCCACGGCCTGTACGCCTGGGGCCGCGACATGGCCGAGGCGCGCCGTCACCTGGAAGCCTTCGAATTCCTGTTCCACTGCGAGCTGGAACTGCGCAGGCTGCGCGGCTGAACCGGCGCACAGGTGCAGATGCCGATCCGGAATCTGCATCCTGCGCCCACCCTGCTACCCTGTCCTCCCCCCGAGACGTTCAAGCTGCCGCCATGAGCCGACTGCGCATCTACGACGACATCCGCCCCGAATCGCCGCTGCTGGACACCCAGGACGGCGCGGTCATCGCTGCCGAGCTGCAGAAGATCGGCGTCACCTTCGAGCGCTGGCAGGCCACCGCGCCGGTCGCACCGGGCGCCAGCCAGGAGGAAGTGTTCGCCGCGTACCGCGCCGACATCGACCGCCTGGTGGCCGAGCGCGGTTTCAAGAGCGTGGACGTGGCCTCGATCGCCCCGGACAACCCGAACCGCGCCGAGCTTCGGAAAAAGTTCCTCGACGAGCACTTCCACAAGGAAGACGAGGTGCGCTTTTTCGTCGCCGGCTCCGGCCTGTTCACCCTGCACGTGGGTGACAAGGTCTATGAGATCGAGTGCGTGAAGGACGACCTGATCGCCGTGCCCGATGGCACCACCCACTGGTTCGACATGGGCGAGGAACCCAGCTTCGTGGCGATCCGCTTCTTCACCGAGCCGGATGGCTGGGTCGGCCACTTCACCGGCACCGACATCGCGCAGAAGTTCCCCCGTTACGTACCCACCCAGGCATCCTGATCCATGCAGCCCCGCGTCATCCTGACCGACATCGAAGGCACTACCAGCAGCATCTCGTTCGTCAAGAACGTGCTGTTCCCCTATGCCCGCAAGGCCTTGCCGGCGTTCGTCGCCGAACATGGCCAGCAGCCTGAAGTCCGCCGCTGGCTGGACGCGGTGGCTACCGAGATCGGCGGTGCCTGCCAGGACAATCTGGTGGCCGAGACGCTGCAGGGCTGGATCGACCAGGACCGCAAGCACACCGCACTGAAGGCGCTGCAGGGGCTGATCTGGGACGAAGGCTACCGCCGTGGCGACTACACCGCGCACTTCTACCCGGAAGTGGCGCCGGTGCTGAAGGGCTGGCACGCTTCCGGCCTGCCGCTGTACGTGTACTCCTCCGGTTCGGTGCCGGCGCAGAAGCTGTTCTTCGGTTTCAGCGACGCCGGCGACCTCAGCCCGCTGGTGTCGGGCTGGTTCGATACCGAAGTCGGCGGCAAGCGCGAGGCCGACAGCTACCGCCGCATCGTGCAGGCGATCGGCGTGCCGGCCGGCGAGATCCTGTTCCTGTCCGATGTGGTGGAGGAATTGGACGCCGCCCGCGAAGCCGGCCTGCAGACCCGCCTGATCGATCGCCTGGATGATTACCCGATGCCGCGCATCGGCCAGGCCGCCAACGGCCACGAGCGGGTCGAGAACTTCCAGCAGATCCAGCTGTAAAGAAGAGATGTGTGCGGACCAACGGTCCGCACCTGCCCGTCTCCGCTTCTGGTAGATGCCAACCTTGGTTGGCATGTTCGGTGTGTGCCAACCAAGGTTGGCACCTACCAAAACAGGATGTGCCGCCCTCAACGATCGAGGTGTGCGGACCAACGGTCCGCACCTACCCGGCTCCGCTCCTGGTAGATGCCAACCTTGGTTGGCATGTTCGGGGTGTGCCAACCAAGGTTGGCACCTACCAAAACAGGATGTGCCGCCCTCAACGATCGAGGTGTGCGGACCAACGGTCCGCACCTGCCCCGCTCCGCGTCTGGTGGATGCCAGCCTTGGTTGGCATGTTCAGGGTGTGCCAACCAAGGTTGGCACCTACCAAAACAGGATGTTCCGCCCTCAACGATCGAGGTGTGCGGACCAACGGTCCGCACCTGCACGTCTCCGCTTCTGGTAGATGCCAACCTTGGTTGGCATGTTCGGTGTGTGCCAACCAAGGTTGGCACCTACCAAAACAGGATGTGCCGCCCTCAACGATCGAGGTGTGCGGACCGACGGTCCGCACCTGCCCGGCTCCGTGTCTGGTAGATGCCAGCCTTGGGTGGCATGTTCGGTGTGTGCCAACCAAGGTTGGCACCTACCAAAACAGGATGTGCCGCCCTCAACGATCAAGGTGTGCGGGCCACCGGTCCGCACCTGCCCGTCTCCGCGTCTGGTAGATGCCAACCTTGGTTGGCATGTTCGGGGTGTGCCAACGAAGGTTGGCACCTACCAAAACAGGATGTGCCGCCCTCAACGATCGTTGAGGGTCTTCAGCTTCATTGCTTCGCGCAGGGTCGTCAGGTCCACCGGGCCGCGCACCGCAATGTCCCGGGTCTCGCCCGGCAGCAGATCCAGCAGGTTGTCTTCGACCTGCACATCCAGCGCACCGAAATCGATCCACGTCGCGCGCACGTAAGCTGCGCTGTCCAGCCGCAGTCGATAGTGGTCGCCTTCGATGGACAGGGTGGCCTTCAGCTTCTGCCGCGGCAACACCTGATCTTTTGCTTCGACGAATCCGACGATCTGGCGGGCACTGACCGCCCCGTTCTGCAGCAGCTCGAACACGGCCACCGTGCGCTTCGGATCGGCACCGGCCAGCAGCTCGGCATCGCGGAAATCACCGATCGAGGTGACGCCCGCCGCCGTCAACGCCACCGCGTCCTCGCGACGACGCAGCACCTTGCCATCCACATCCATCACCCGTAACCGCCAACGTGCATCTGCGGCAGCGCCATCATTGATCAGGCGCACCCGCGTACTGCCCTCATCACGCAATGCCGCCAGCGTGACCGGCGCGAAGAAGCGCCGCGCGGCGTAGTGCAGCGCCTTCCAGCGACCGAAGTAGTCCACGCTGGACCATGAAGCACCCGGCCAGACGTCGTTGAGCTGCCAGTACAGCGAGCCCATCGTGTACGGCCGCGAGGCGCGATGGTGCAACGCGGCCAGCGCGATGCCATCGGCCTGCATCACCTGACTGAGGTAGACGAAGTCCTCGAAGTCCTTCGGCGTGCCGTAGCCCAGTTCGATGTAGTGCAGCAGGCGGCTGTTGCCCTCGCCGGCCATGAATTTCTGGTGCGCGCGGATCACCGGGCTGTCGATGCGCTGCTCGGCGCGGGTGGCGATCTGGTCCACGGTGGCCACCGACGGCCATGCCTGCAGGCCGTACTCGGACATGAAGCGCGGCGTCTCGCGCAGGTAAGCCTGCACCGGCAGCGCCGGATTGCCCCAGACCTGCCAGTAGTGCTTGTCGCCACGCGTTGAATCGTTGGCCTTCTCGTCAAGGTCGTTGCTCGGTGAGCTGGACCAGTACGGCACGCCCAGCCCCTCCTCGCCCACTACCTGGCGCAGATCGTTGCCGAACAGGTCGACGTAGCCCTGCCAGACCTTCGCCGCAAATGCCGGGTTGGCCGCCTTCAGGTCGCGGCCGTGGCCCCAGTCCTTCCAGGCGGTTTCTTCCTCGTTGTTGCCACACCACAGCACGATGCTGGGGTGATGGCGCAGACGGCGCACGTTGTCGCGTGCTTCGGCCACCACGTTGGCACGAAACGCCGGATCGTAGCCCGGCTGCATGCCGCCGCCGAACATGAAGTCCTGCCAGACCAGCAGGCCCAGCTCGTCGGCGATGTCGAAGAACGCATCGTCCTCATAGTAGCCGCCACCCCAGTTGCGCAGCATGTTCATGTTGGCGTCGCGTGCGGCGGTCAGCACCTGGCGCAGGCGCGCGGCGTCGACCCGTGCGGGGAAGGCATCGAACGGAATGACGTTGGCGCCCTTTGCGAAGATCTCTACGCCGTTGATGACGAAAGCGAAGCCCTGCCCGCCCTTGCCGTCTTGCTCGCGGCGCAGTTCAACCGTGCGCAGGCCGATGCGCTGCTCGCGCACCAGCGCTGCATCGGCGCCACCGTCCAGGCGGGCCTGCACGGTGTAGCGGTCCTGTGCACCGTGGCCGACCGGCCACCAGCGCTGCGGCTTGACCAGTTCGACCGGCACTTCGACGGCGTTCTGGCCGGGCTTCAGCAGCACCCTGCGCTGCACCTGGGCCACGATGCGACCCTGCGGATCGCGCACATCGACATGGACCACCGCAGAACCGGCCGCCGCGCCCTGCTCTATCTCCAGCAGCACGGCCAGCTTCGCCTGCTCCGCGCTCAATGCATCGGTACGCACGGCAAGATCGGTCAGGCGGTGCGCATCCCAGGCCTGCAGGTCGACCCAGCGCCACACGCCGGCGGTGACATAGCGCGGGCCCCAGTCCCAGCCAAAGTGATAGGCCGGCTTGCGCGCGAAGTTGCCGACCATCGCGTCCTTGGGCTCATCGCCATAGGGCGAAGGATAGTTGCCGGCGATCTTGTGCGGCATCGCCTGCACACCCGGCAACAGCGTGCGGATCGGTGAGCGGAACACGATCTGCAGTTCATTGCCGCTCGCGCGCAGGCGCCCTTCCACGCGCGCACGCCAGGTGCGGTGCGCATTGTCCGCGCGCAGCAGCGGCCTGCCGTTGAGGCTGACTTCGGCATAGGTATCGAGCCCATCGAAGCGCAGCTCGGCATTGGGCTTGGCCAATGTCGCCGCATCCACGTCGAAGCGGGCGCGGTACTCCCAGGCAGCCAGGCCGATCCATTGCAGCTCGGCCTCAGGCGCACCGACGTACGGATCGCGGATCAGCCCGTGGGCGAGCAGGTCGGTGTGCACGCTGCCCGGCACCTTCGCCGCACGCCACTGCTGCAGGCCCGGGTGGGCTGCACCCTGCGCATCACCGGGCAGCATGCGGAATTCCCATCGCGCCTGCAGCGGGGCTGAAGTTGCCGGGAAGGCGGAGACTGCGATCAGCAGCAGGAGCAGACGGACAACCAGGGAAAGACGATGCACGCGGAGCTCCTGTTCTTCCGCCGGGCGTGGCCCGGCGCTACCGATTCCGGATTGCCAGGCATGGCCTGGCATTACTGCATTCAAACGATCTTCAGCGCACCACGTTCAACACTTCGTAGCACGCGCCCATGGTGTGGTAATCCACCTTGCCGGCCGGACTCTTCTCGTCGCTGTACTTGCGGTTGTCGGCATCGAGAATGCGGAACCATGCACCGTACTGGTGGTCGACGAAGTGCTCCCACGAGTAGGCCCAGATGCGTTCATACCACTGCCAGTAGCGGTCATCGCCGGTGCGCTTGGCCATCAGTGCGGCGGTGGCCAGCGTTTCGGCCTGCACCCAGAAATACTTGTCGTCGTCGCAGACGAAGCTGTCGCCACCGATCGGCGCACCGTCCATGCCTGGCTGCCGGCGCGATTCCGGTGCGAAGCCGTAGTACAGGCCGCCCCGGGCGTCGTCCCAGCTGCGCGCCACGGCCACGTCGAACAGATGCTGCGCGGTCGGCACCAGCCAGTCGGCCTGCACGTTGCGATCGAGGATCAGCAACAGTTTGGCCCACTCGGTCTGATGGCCGGGCTGGAAGCCCCACGGGCGGAACAGGTGCTTGGGGTCGTCCAGGTTGTAGTCCCAGTCGATCTCCCAGTTCTCATCGTAGTGCTCCCAGACCAGCCCGCCGGCCTTGGCCGCCTGGCGGCGGGTCATGTTGTCGGCCAGCTGCAGCGCACGCTGGACATAGCGCTGCTCACCACTGGCCTCGAACGCCGCCAGCATCGCCTCGCACATGTGCATGTTGGCGTTCTGGCCACGGTAGCCGGTGAAGTTCCACTGCCCATCGGCTTCGTCCTTGTAGAGGCCGTGCTGGGGCTCCCAGAAGCGCGCTTCCAGCAGCTGCCAGGTCTCGTCCATCCATGCGCGGGCCTGTTCGAGACCGGCCTTCAGTGCGCAGCTGTAGGCCAACAGCACGAACGCCACGCCGTAGCAGTGGTTCATGTCGTCCTCGACCTTGCCGTCGCGCAGGGTCCAGGCGTAACCGCCGGTGGCCGGGTTGCGGTGCACCTCGCGCAGGTAGCGCACGCCGTGCTCGACCGCCTCACGGTACTCGGCGTTGCCGAATTTGCGGTAGGCCATCGCGTAGTTGAAGACGAAACGCGTGCTGCTCACCAGATGGCGATGGTTGGCGTCGTAGATGCTGCCGTCGTCACGGAAGTAGTGGAAGAAGCCACCGTTCGGATCGATGCAGCGCGGATGGTAGAACGCCATCGTATCGGCGATGTGCGCGCGCAGGAACGCGGGTGAACGGAAGTCGGGGGAGGTGCTCATGCGGTAATGTCCTGGGCCTGCAGCAGCTGCTGCACTTCATCGAGCGAGGGCATCGCGGCGAACGCGCCCTTGCGGGTAACAGCCAGCGCGCCGACCGCGGCGCCGAAGCGCAGCGTGGCGGTGATCGCCTCCGGGTCCTGGCAGAAGGCGGCAAAACCGGTACCGGCGCCGCCGCGCTCCAGCAGCCCAACCAGCACGCCACCGACGAAAGCATCGCCAGCCGCCGTGGTGTCGACGGTGGCCACGCGGAAGCTGGTGACCGTGCCGTGGTTGTCGCGCGTGTACCAGTGCAGCGTGGCCGCACCGTCGGTGACGATCACCCAGCGCGCCTGCGCGGCCAGCAGGCGCCTCAGCACCATTGCCTCACCATCGGCGCCCAGCGGCGCGGCCAGGTAGTCCAGCTCCTCGCGCGACAGCTTCACCAGGTCGGCGCGTTCCAGCGCCTGCCACAGGCGCGGCGTCGGGTCCTCGTTCGCCGGCCACAGCGCGGGACGCAGGTTCAGATCGAGGCTGACCACCGCGCCGGCCGCACGTGCACGGTCCATGCCTGCGAAGGTCGCCCCGGCGATGGCCGGCTCGGTCAGGCTGTTGGAGCAGACGTGGAAGCACTGCGCGCTATCGAGGCAGGCGGCCTGGAAATCGCTGTCACGGAACAGCAGGTCTGCCGCCGGCGGGCGGTAGAAGCTGAAGCTGCGCTCGCCACTGGCGTCGAGGGCGACGAAGGCCAGCGCGGTCTTCGCCGCATCGGTACGCACGATGTAATCCGTGCCCACGCCGTGCTCGACCAGGCTGTCGGCCAGGAAGTCACCGAACATGTCACGGCCGAGCATGCCGACGAACTGGGTCTTCGCGCCCAGCCGCGCAGCGGCCACGGCAACGTTGGCCGGCGCCCCGCCGGCGTACTGCAGGAACGCCCGCGGCGTATCGGCCGAGGCCGGCGGCTGCGCTAGTAGATCGATCAAAATTTCGCCGAAGCAAACGATGGAACCCATTCCGGACTCAGCCTCCCTGCGTTGCGGAAGCCGGCGTGCGTGCGCCGACCAGTCCGTAGAAAATGATGTAGCCGTAGCACAGCAGCGGCAGGATGAAGCTGGCTTGCACACCGATGTGGTCGGCCAGCACGCCCTGCAGGTACGGCACCACCGCACCGCCGACGATGGCCATGATCAGCAGGCTGGAACCCTTGTTGGTCAGCGGGCCCAGGCGCTCGATGCTCAGCGCGAAGATGGTCGGGAACATGATCGAGTTGAACAGGCCGATCACCACCACCGAGTACAGCGCGATGTTGCCGGAGGTCAGCATGGTCGTGACCAGCAGCCCCACGTTGACCAGCGCGAAGATCGCCAGCAGGCGGCTGGGCGAGAAGCGCGCCAGCAGCGCCGAGCCGGCGAAGCGGCCGATCATCGCCATCGTCCAGTAGGCCGACACGTAATGCGTGGCTTCCTGCTCGCTGAAGCCGCCGATGTTGGGCATCGACAGGTAGTTGACCAGGAAGCTGCCGATCGAAACTTCGGCACCGACGTAGAAGAAGATGCCCAGCACACCCAGCAGCAGGTGGCGCTTGCGCAGCGCATCCAGGTAGCTGTGGTGGTGGCCCTGGTCGGCCTGCTCGGTGGCATCGCTCAGTGCCGGCAGGCGGAACAGGTATACGAACAGCGCCAGCAGCACCAGCCCGACGGCCAGCCCCACGTACGGGCCCTGCACGGCCTGCGCCTCGGCGGCACGGTAGGCCAGCTGTTCGGCGGCCGGCAGTGCCGCGATGTCATCGGCACTCTTCACCGTGTTGGACAGGATCAGCATGCCGCCGAAGATCGGGGCGATGGCCGTGCCCAGCGAGTTCAGTGCCTGCGCCAAGGTCAGGCGACTGGAGCTGGTCTGCTCCGGGCCCAGCAGCGCGACGTAGGGGTTCGCAGCAACCTGCAGCACGGTGATGCCGGTGGCCAGAACGAACAACGCACCGAGGAAGGCGCCATACACGCGCAGCTCGGCCGCCGGCCAGAAGCCCAGTGCGCCGATACCGGCGATCACCAGGCCGGCCACGATGCCCTTCTTGTAGCCCAGCGCCGCCACCAGCCGACCTGCCGGCAGCGACATCAGGAAATAGGTACCGAAGAACGTGAACTGCACCAGCATCGCCTTGGCGTAGTTCAGCTCGAACACCGCCTTCAGGTGCGGGATCAGGATGTCATTGAGGCAGGTCAGGAAGCCCCACATGAAGAAGATCGTGGTGACCACGGCCAGCGCCTTGCCGTTGGTGACGGCAGGTGCGTTGCCCGAAGATCCCGTTGGACGGGGCGTTGCGGAGATCGGCATGCGGTACGCGCCTCGATGCGCGGAAGGTCGTTGTTGCGTGGAAGGGGTGTACGGAAGAAGTCAGTTCGGTCGTGCGGCACTGCTTTCGCGGATGCGCAACTGCACCGGCGCGACCGTGCGCCGTGGCGGCGCGTCCGGTTCGTCCAGTCGTTGCAGCAGCAGCGCCGCAGCTTGCCGGCCCCGCTCGCGCGGATCGGCGGTGAGCGTGGTCAACGGCGGCACCGCCACCGCGGCCTCGGAAATATCGTCGAAGCCGGTAACGGCAAAGTCACCTCCCGGACGGATGCCCCGTGAATTCAAGCCCAGCATCAGGCCCAGCGCGACGGTGTCGTTGTAGCAGACCGCCGCACTCGGCCGATGGCCATCGGCAAACAGCTCATCGGTGCGCGCAGCGGCTTCCAGCCGGTTCGGCGCCGACTCGATCATCCAGCCCGGCGGCAGCGACAGACCGGCCTCGGCCAGCGCCTGCTGGAAACCGGCACGGCGCTGGTGGCACGAGCTCGATGCAGCGTGGCCGCCGAAGAAGGCGATCTGGCGATGGCCGCGCTCGATCAGGTGGCGCGTGGCCAGATAGGCGCCGTGCTGGTTGTCCAGGGTCAGGAAGTCCCAGTCGGCCCCTTCCAGTTCGCGGTTGAACAGCAGCACGTTGGCATTGGCACCCAGTGCCTGTCGCAACTGCACGGTATCGCTGCCCTCGGCCGGCGACAGGATCAGGCCGGCCGGGGTGT
Organism: Stenotrophomonas sp. YJH_SMC_120; assembly: GCF_059368675.1. Classification (NCBI taxonomy): domain Bacteria; kingdom Pseudomonadati; phylum Pseudomonadota; class Gammaproteobacteria; order Lysobacterales; family Lysobacteraceae; genus Stenotrophomonas; species Stenotrophomonas sp. YJH_SMC_120. Next base: position 74,745 of record NZ_JCAFRY010000010.1, on the reverse strand, counting down.
GCTCCATCAACGTGGACAGCACCGCCTGCTGGCGCTCCGGCGATTCGCCAGTACTGCCGAGCAGGGTCACGTAGCCGCGTCCGCCCAGCGCCTCGTCCACGCCGGACGCGAATTCGGCGAAGAACGGGTTGGAAAGATCGTTGATCACCAGCGCGATGCTCGACGAGGTACGTCGGCGCAGGTTGGCGGCAGCGCGGTTGTAGACATAGCGCTGCCGGCGCAGCTCGGCCTCGACCTTGGCACGGGTATCGACGTTGACCAGCGGGCTGCCGCGCAACACCAGCGACACGGTCGCGCGTGACACGCCGATGGCACGCGCAATGTCGGTCACCGTCACTGCCTTGCCGGCGCGCTTGCTGGGACTGCTGCCGTTGTCGTTCATCGTCTTCCCGGACTCCGCTGGAGGCTCAAGCCTAATGGATCAGGGCCGTGTCGTGCCGTGCCGTTCGCTGGGTCACCGCGAACGGCACAGTCCGGCTCAGCGCAGCTGGCTGCCCGGTGCCGCGCACCAGGACACCGGCAGGTCCTTCACCGCCGTACCCCAGCCCTGCTCCGGCGCCTTCGCGTCAAGCGCGAACTGCAGGCGCGGGCCCTGCTGCAGCTGGTTCCAGTCCAGCCAGACCGGCGCATGCGCCTGGCCATCGACCTGCACGCCCTGAACGTACTGCAGGCGGCGACCATCGGCACCCGGCGCGTCGATGCGCAGCGTCCGGCCATTGCCCATGTCCAGTTCCACCTTGCTGAAGCGCGGGGTGTGCAGCAGGAACTGGCCGCTGCCCGGCACCGCCGGGTACACGCCGATGGCGCTGAACAGGTACCAGGCCGACATCGTGCCGAGGTCATCGTTGCCGGTCACGCCGTTGGGCGCATTGGTGAACAACTGCTGCGCGGCGCGCACCACGGCCGCGGTCTTCCACGGCTGGCCGATCAGCGTGTACAGCCACGGCGAGTGCAGGTCCGGCTCGTTGTTGGGGTTGTAGCGGAACTGGTTGTAGTAGCTGTACGGTCCGACCACCCACTCCTTGCGGGCGGCGTTGAGCGGGTCCGCCTGCAGCGCGTCCATCGCGAAGAAGGCATCGAGGCGGCGGCCGGCCTGTTCGCGGCCCTGCATCGCTTCGATCAGCCCCGGCACGTCCTGCTGCGCCAGCCACTGGTACTGCCACGCCGTGCCTTCATGGAAACCGTGGTGCGAACGCGGGCTGTAGTGGCCATCGGCCGGGGTGCACCACTGGCCATCCTCGGTGCGCGGGCGCGGGAAACCGGTGAAGCCGGTCTCGGCGTCGCGCACCTGCGGGTCCCACACCTTGCGCCAGTTGCGGCCGCGCTCACGCAGCGTCGCCGCGTCCTGCGCATGGCCGAGGCCATCGGCCATCTGCGAAAGCGCACAGTCGGCCACTGCGTATTCCAAGGTAGCCGAACCGCCGTGGTGCGGATCGACGTCCATGCCCTTGGACGGGAACGCGCGGTCGTAGACCACGTAGCCCTTGTCCAGGTACGTCGGGTTGCCGGAGCGGCCAGCCATGCGCGAGTTCAGCGGCGGCGTGCCGAAGGCATTGCGGCGCAGCGCATCCCAGGCCTGCGATTCACGGCCCTTGAGCGCACCGAAGCGCCACAGGTCGACCATGAACGGGGTGACCGGATCGCCGGTCATGATGTTGGTCTCGAAGTTGGCATAGCCCCAGCGCGGCAGCCAGCCGCCCTGCTCGTCGATCGCCAGCAGGGTACGGCCGATGTCGCGCGCCACGTCCGGGCGGGTCAGTGCCAGCCACTGGTTCTGCGCGCGGTAGGTATCCCACAGCGAGAAGTACTCGTAGTAGGTCCAGCCATCGGCACGGTGGATGCCATCGTCATAGCCGCGGTAGCGGCCGTCGGCGTCGTTGCCGGTCATCGGCTGCAGCAGCGCGTGGTAGACCGCGCTGTAGAACACAGCGCGGTCATCGGCGGTGCCGCCCTGCACGCGCACCCGGCCCAGCTGCTCGCGCCACGACTGCTGGGACAGCGCGCGCATCCGGTCGAAACCGAGCAGCGCCCCGCCCTGCATGCCCTCCGCGCGCAGATTGATGCGCGCGCCTTCGGCATCCACATGTGAGATCGCGCTGACCGCCGTTACCGACTGGCCCTTGGCCAGGTCGAAGCTGAGCCAGGCACCGTTCGGCTTCTGTTCGCCTTCCATGCTGTGGCGCGCGCCCGGCAGGCCGCCGCCCTCGCCCCAGGTGCCATGCGCCTTGAACGGGCGGTCGAACTCGATGCGGAACCAGGTGGTGTACTGATGGCCGCCGCAGAAACTCTTGGTCACCAGCTTGCCCTCGACCACGCGGTCGCCGACCACATCGACCACGCTGCCGATCACCGAATGGCGCTCATTGGCCTGGCCGACATTGACCAGCACGTGGCCCTCGCCCTGGCGCTGGCTGAAGGTATAGCGCTCGGCCGCGGCACGTGTACGCGCGGTGGCCTCGGCGTCGATGCCGCCGTAGCTGGTCAGGCGCACCTTGTAATAGCCGGCCTGGCCGATCTCGCCGTCATGCGTGTACGAAGCGGCATAGGTCTTGTGGTTGAAGTTCTTGGCGTCAGCAGTATCGAAATCGCCGCCCGGACCGATGCTGCCGGTGACCGGCAGGATCGACACCTGCCCGCCCTGCTCCCAGCAACCGGCGCCGGAGATGAAGGAGTGACCGAAACCGCGGATCTTCTCGTCGTCGTAGCGCCAGCCCGAATAGTGGCTGCCGATCGGGCTGACCTGGATCAGGCCGAACGGTGCCGATGCGCCGGGGAAGGTATTGCCGTCGTCCTTGCTGCCGATGAAGGTGTTGACCTCGCGCTCCAGCGCCGCCGGTGCGGCCTGCAGCAGCATCGGCATGGTCGAAAGCGCCAGCAGACAGGCCAGGCGCGCCAGCGGGCGGGAGGACAATGGGACGGCGGGAGCGGACGGCACTGGGCGCATGTCGGGTTCCTGTAGTCGATGACGCGGAGGCAGACGGCCGGGATCGTTCGGCACCGTTCCGCTGAGACCCGCCGTGACCGGCAGAGAGCTCCCCCTGGAATGACGCCCGACCCACCAGACCGTGAATTTAGATCGATTCAAGTAGAGCATGCAGGTTCAGCCGAATGCATTCTGCGGCGCAGCATGAGAGCGGGTGTTCGGCAGGGCTGCGCCCTGCACCTGCCGAAGCCGAAGCAACAGCAAAAGCCGACTATCCGTGGGATGGCGGGATGGGTCCGGTTGCGGGGGACGCCGTAAACCCGTCCCTGGGGGCTTGGCCGCGGCATCCATGCCGCGGACACCCCCGCAACCGGACCCACCCCGCCTTCGACAGATTTCCGCGATCTGTGGATCCACGCCATGCGTGGATGAATCTCTGTCGGATATCGAAATCAATCGGGCGTCAGATCCGTTTTCCAAAGGAAAACGGATCTGACGCCACGACCCCATGTCGTTCCAGGATCAATCCAACCGTCACCGGGAAACTGTCGAAGGTGGGGCGGTGTCGGATTGCGGGGTGTCCGCGGCATGGATGCCGCGGCCAAGCCCCCATGGACGGGTTTACGGCGTCCCCGCAATCCGACACCGCCCCGCCCAACCCACAGAAAACCAGAGCCGTTCTGGCTTTGGCTTTGGCCTTGGCGTCGAGCAGGTGCAGGGCGCAGCCCTGCCGACCCACCCTCCCCTGCGCACGAAAACGATTTCACTGTTTTCAGCAAACCGTCATCCCTTCGCCACGCCAGTACCATATTGCGGAGCAGCATGCGCCCACGGGCGACCCATGCTAAAAAACGCCCGCCCATCGCTTAGATCGATCCAAGCCGACATTGCGATGGCCGGGAGTTGGGGGAGCGGCAACAGGACGTACCAGGCCACGCGCACGGTGCAACTGCCACTGCATGGCGATAGCGACAATGTCACTTCAAATTAGATCGATTCAAGTTGTCCGTGCCACGTCACCGGATCAATCCAGGAGAGAGGGAGAGATGGGAATGAAGCATTCACCACGTACGCATGGCCAGGACGCATTGTCGCTGGCCGTCGCGCTGGCCTTGGCCGCCGCCGTCGTTCCGGCCGGCGCCGCCGCGCAGCAGGCAACCACCAGCGGCTCGCAGGAAGCCACCAACCTGGACAGCGTCCAGGTCACCGGCTACCGCTACGCCATCGAAAAGAGCCTTGAGCAGAAGCGCGACGCCAACGCCGTTGTCGAAGTGATCACCGCCGAGGACGTCGGCAAGTTCCCCGACAAGAACGTGGCCGACGCACTGCAGCGCGTGCCCGGCGTGGTCATCACCCGCAGCGGCGGTGAAGGCAAGAGTGTCAGCGTGCGCGGCCTGGCCTCGGACCTGACCCTGACCCAGTTGAATGGCAACTACGTGGCCACGTCGGAAACCAACGACGAAGCCACCCGTTCGTTCAACTACACCCTGCTGCCGTCGAACATGCTGTCCAGCGCCGAGCTGTTCAAGTCGCCAGAAGCACGCATCGACGAAGGCGGCATCGGCGGCACGGTCATCCTGCACACCCGCCGTCCGCTGGACATGGAGTCCAACTCGGGCTTCGTCACGCTCGAGGGCACCTCCTCCGATACCCACCACGATATCGACCCGCAGGCCTCGGCCCTGTATTCGTGGCACAGCAAGGATGAGCGTTTCGGCGTGCTGGTCGGCGTGACGCAGCAGAAGCGCACGACCCGTACCATGGAAGCCAGCACCGAGGACTACCAGTGGTACGGCGCCGGCAAGGCACGCGACGCCTATGGCAACGTGCAGCAGCAGGATGGCATCCACTACTGGTGGGGCAAGTCCGGCTTCAACAACCAGACCGGCGGCAACTACAGCGACTTCTTCATGCCGACCTCGGTCAACTTCGCCGTGAAGGAAGAAAAGCGCGAGCGCAAGGGCGGCCAGCTGACCTTCCAGTTCAAGCCGGTCGACAACGTCACGATGACCGCCAACTACTTCCGCTTCGAGCTGCAGGGTGACTACACCCAGAACATGCTGAAGATTCCGGAATGGAGCATGGCCCGCTTCAACGGCGATGGAAACTGGGCCGGCGGCCGCCTGCTCAACGGCCTGGATTTCGACCCCAGCGGCAACACCGTCACCGGTGCCCAGTTCGAAAAGCTGGCCGGAAAGACCTACTACTGCAGCGAAGACCAGGCCAAGGCCGCCGGCCTCAAGCCCGGCGGCTGGGGCCCGGACGACTGCACGATGCCGACACCGCAGCTGACCGGTGGCTACAGCAAGGAAAAGGCGCTGTCGCAGACCGCCGACCTGACCATCGACTGGGACATCAGCCCGCTGTGGAAGGCCTCGTTCACCGGTGGCCGCACCTGGTCTGAAGGTGGTCCGTCGATGAACTTCCGCATGTCGGCCAAGCCGCGCCGCAAGGTCGGCAACGACTACCTGTCCGGTAACCAGTACAGCGCATGGGACCTGACCGGCACGCCGTCTGCCACCTTCTCGCCCGACCTGCAGCAGCAGCTGATGAACGGCATCGCCGAAGTCGACACCGGCTCGACCGATTCGTCGTGGAAGCGCACCGAGGTCAAGCAGAACTACTTCCAGGCCGACGTGACCAAGCTGTTCGAGTCCGGCTGGCTGGATTCGATCCAGTTCGGTGCCAAGTACCGTGATGGCAAGGTCCACCGCAACACCGGCAACACCTACTGGGTGTGCCCGGGCCGTGACCCGGCCGACTATGACAACAGCCGCTACCAGAGTGGCTGCGATCCGACTGCCGGCGATGCGCAGCCCGGCTTCTTCCTGTCGAACCCGATCAGCAACATTGCCGGTGGCTTCAATGCCAACGTGTTCCCGGGCATCAACTACCCGGCTTACATCGACTATCTGAACAAGACCTACGGTGGTTCGCACAACCGTACCGAGGAAGACTTCGTCTACAACGTCAACGAGAAGATCTACTCCGGCTACTTCCAGGCCAACTTCCGCACCGAGCGCCTGCGCGGCAATGTCGGCGTGCGTGTGGTGCGCACCAAGCAGTTCGCGCAGTCTTCCGACTCGATCGAGAAGTTCAACGACTACTTCCTGGACAACGCGTCCGGCGCGCCGATGGCGTGCACCGATCCCGCCGCTGCGGCCTACCCGACCTACAGCTGCGAGAGCGGCTTCGTGCGCCTGCCGCATGACCTGGCGCAGAGCAAGACCTACAGCCTGATCGGCGTGGACCGCACCTACACCGACGTGCTGCCGAGTTTCAACATTGCATGGGACATCACCGACACGCTGGTGCTGCGTGGTGCCGCATCGAAGGTGATCGCCCGCCCTGGCTACACCGATATCGCAGCACCGGGCGCACTGAGCTACTACAGCGAGGAGTACGTCAATGATCGCCGCGTTGCCGGTGGCGCATCGACCGCAGGCTGGGTCGGCCAGGGCAGCAACAAGCAGCTGGAGCCGTTCAAGGCCACCCAGTTCGACCTGGGCGTGGAGTGGTACTTCCAGCCGGGCGCGGTCGCCGGCGTCAGCCTGTTCCGCAAGAACGTGGACAACTTCACCCTGCCGGTGGTGCGCGACACGCCCATGGTCATCAACGGTGAAGCGGTGAACGTGCAGCGCTACGAGACCCAGGCCAATGGCCGCGATGGTGTGTCGCAGGGCGTCGAGCTGTATGGCCAGTACACCTTCGATTTTGGCTTCGGCGTGCAGGCCAACTACACCTACAACGACACCAACCTGGCTTCCATTGTTCTGGACGGGCAGGAAATCGGCTCCTCGCCGCTGGTCGGCAGCGCCAAGAACCAGGCCAACGTGACGGTCTTCTACGAGAACGAGAAGTTCCTCGCGCGCGCCTCGTTCAACCGTCGCGGCCAGGTGGTCGGTGGGCTCAACAATGGCCTCACCGTCTACACCGAGCCGTATGACCAGCTGGACCTGAACGTGGCCTACAACCTGACCCCGGACTGGACCCTGACCGCCTCGGTGATCAATGCCACCAAGTCCGAGCAGCGCGTGCACCTGGGAAGCGACACCAAGGCACGCCTGATCTCCAATACCTATGCAGGCCGCCAGCTGTACTTCGGCGCTACCTGGAAGTTCTAAGGCAACACCGGGTTGCCCGGGCGCGCCCCGGTGCAACCCACGCCCCGCCCTGGCGGGGACGTTCCTCCACGGCAGCCGCGCTGGTACAGGTGGCTGCCGTTTTTTGTCGGCGCCTTGCCTGTCGTTCAGCCCGGCGCTTGACCCTGCCATCGTTGGAAGGTGCACACTGACTCCACCCCAAGAGCACTGAAGGAGCTAAAAATGGAATTCCATGTCGATGGCATGACCTGCGGCGGCTGCGCGCGCAGCGTGACCCGTGCGATCCAGCAGATCGATCCCAACGCCAGCGTGGTCGCCGACCCGCCGACCGGCCTGGTCAAGGTGCAGACCACCGCATCGCAGGAAGACGTCTTCGCCGCAGTGAACGACGCAGGCTTCCCGCCGCGTACTGCCTGATCCCCTACCCCGTCTCACACAGAGAAGCCCGCCCGGTGCTGTCGCACCCGCGGGCTTTTTCATGCATGCGCTATCGAGTCAATGCTTGTGCGTACGCCGCCGCACCGCACCGGTCTTCGCGGTATCGACCGGCACCGGCGTCTGATCGTCCTCACCCAGCCGCTGCAGGATCGGGCACTCCGGCCGCTCGTCGCCCGCACAACAACTGATCAGCGATTTCAGCGTGTCGGCCATCTGCCGCATGTGCTCGATGCGCTGTTCCAGATCGGCAATGTGCTGTTCGGCCAGGTGCTTCACGTCGGCACTGTGCCGCGAGGTGTCATTCCAGAGGCCCAGAAGATCAGCGATCTCGGCCACCTGGAAGCCGAGATCGCGCGCGCGGCGAATGAAGCGCAGACGGTGGATGTCCGCCTGCGAATACGCCCGGTAGCCCGACTCGGTTCTATCAGCGGCGGGAATCAGGCCGATCTGTTCGTAGTAGCGGATCATCTTCGCCGACACGCTGGAGGCCTTGGCGGCTTCACCGATGTTCATGGGCATCCCCCTCAATGAGTGACGGCGGCGGCATCCGCCATCGGCGGCTGGAAGCGGCGCAGGCGCAGCGCGTTGCCCAGCACGAACACGCTGGACAGGGCCATCGCACCGGCCGCGAACACCGGTGACAGCAGCACGCCCCAGACCGGGTACAGCACGCCGGCGGCCACCGGAATCAACGCGGTGTTGTAGGCGAAGGCCCAGAACAGGTTCTGCCGGATGTTGCCCAGCGTCGCCTTCGACAGCGCGATGGCATTCGGCACCCCCTGCAGGTTGCCCGACATCAGCACCACATCGGCCGATTCAACTGCGATATCCGTGCCGGTCCCGATGGCCAGGCCGACATCGGCTTCAGCCAGTGCCGGCGCATCGTTGATGCCGTCGCCGACGAAGGCGACATGGCCATGCGTGGCCTTCAAGCGGCGCACCGCCTCGACCTTGCCTTCCGGCAGCACCTCGGCCACCACTTCGTCGATGCCGAGCTGGCGCGCGATCGCCTGCGCGGTACCAGCGTTGTCACCGGTGATCATCGCCACCTTCAGGCCAAGCTGATGCAGTGCCGCGATTGCGGCCGGCGTGCTCGGCTTGATCGGATCGGATACCGCGATGATTGCGGCCAGGCGGCCGTCGATGGCGGCATACAGCGGCGACTTGCCCTGGGTGCCCAGCTCTGCCGCCAGCGTCGCAAACAAAGTGATGTCCACGCCCAGGTCGCGCATGAAGCGATCGGCACCGACCTCCACCCGCGCACCATCAACGTTGGCACGCACGCCCATGCCGGTGACCGATTCGAAATCGACCATCGACGGCAGCGCGATGCCCTGCTCGGTGGCTGCATCGACGATGGCGCGGGCAATCGGATGCTCCGAGCGCGACTCCACCGCCGCCACCGCCGCCAGCACCGTGCCGTGATCAAAACCGCTGGCGATCTCCAGATCGGTCAAGCGCGGGCGGCCCTCGGTCAGCGTACCGGTCTTGTCCACCGCCACCACCTGCGCGTCCTTCAGCAGCTGCAGCGCCTCGCCCTTGCGGAACAGCACGCCCATTTCAGCGCCACGGCCGGTCCCGACCATGATCGAGGTCGGGGTCGCCAACCCCATCGCGCACGGGCAGGCAATGATCAGCACCGCCACCGCATTGACCAGCGCGAAGCTCAGCGCCGGTGACGGACCGAAGATCAACCAGACCAGGAAGGTCGCCAGCGCGGCCAGCATCACCGTCGGCACGAACCACAGCGTGACCTTGTCAACCACCGCCTGGATCGGCAGCTTCGAGCCCTGCGCCTGTTCGACCATGCGGATGATCTGCGCCAGCATGGTCTGCGCGCCCACCGCTGTCGCACGTACCGTCAGTGCGCCCTTCTGGTTGACCGTACCGCCCACCACGTTGCTGCCCGGCTGCTTCTCAACCGGGATCGGCTCGCCGCTGATCATCGATTCGTCGATGTAGCTGCGGCCTTCAACCACCTCGCCATCGACCGGCACACGCTCGCCTGGCCGCACTTCCACCACGTCGCCGCTCTGCACTTCATTGACCGGGATATCGACGGTGCGGCCGTCACGGATCACGTGGGCGACCTTGGCCTGCAGGTTGACCAGACGCTTGATCGCCTCGGAGGTACGGCCCTTGGCCCGAGCTTCAAGGAAGCGGCCGAGCAGGATCAGCGCGACGATCACCGCCGCCGCTTCGTAGTAGACGTTCACCGTGCCCGGCGGCAACAGCCGCGGTGCAAAGGTTGCCACCACCGAATAACCGAACGCCGCGGCGGTGCCCACCGCCACCAGCGAGTTCATGTCCGGCGCCAGCCGCAGCAGGGCCGGGAACCCCTTCTGGTAGAAACGGCGGCCGGGAATGGCCAGCACCAGGAGGGTCAGTACGAACTGCAGGTACCAGCTGGCCTGCATGCCGATGGTGGCCATCACCCATTCGTGCATGCCGGGAATCAGGTGCGAACCCATCTCCAGCACGAACACCGGCAGCGCCAGCGCGGTCGCCACGATCAGGTCGCGCTTCAGTTCGGCGCGCTCGGCATTCTTCTTTTCAGCGGCTTCATCATCGGACTGCACACCGGCCTCGATCGGGCGGGCGGCGTAGCCGACCTTGTCGATGGCCGCAACCAAGGCGGCCGTATCAGCCACGCCGCGCACGGTCGCACGCTCCGTGGCCAGGTTCACGCTGGCCTGGCTCACGCCTGGCACCGCCAGCAACGCGCGCTCCACGCGGCCCACGCAGGACGCGCAGGTCATGCCTTCCACGGCCAGTTCAACGGTGGTGGGGGGCACGTCGTAGCCCACCCGCTCCACCGCTTGGATCAACGCGGCCCGATCGACCGGACCGGACGGGCGGATATCCGCGCGCTCGGTGGCCAGATTGACCGAAACACTGCCCACGCCTTCGACCCTGGACAGCGCCGCCTCGACCCGGCCGACACAGCTGGCGCAGGTCATGCCTTCGATGGGCAGGCTGATGGTGGCGGGGCTTGCGGGGGCTGCAATGGCGCGGGGCGTGCTCATGATCGGATTCCCGGGGTTCCTTCTGGATGCGGACAGGCTAAACCTTGCCATCGTGGGAAGGTCAAATCCAGCCACCCCGGGGTTCATGATGGGGTTCGTCCACGCATGGCGTGGAACTACCGAGCGGACGGAGGCGCCAGGCGGATCAAGCCCGGCGCCCCCTGCGGGTCTGCTCAGAAGGTGAACACGTACTCCAACGCGAACTCGCGGCCGACCGCGCCCAGCAGGCGGGTCGGGGCGAAGTCGTAATCCAGCTTGTACGGGTCCTTGTGGTTCCAGCTGGCGGAGTTGAAGGCGTTGTTGACGTACACGTTTACCTTCGCGTGTTCGGTCACCTGGTAGCCCACGTTGAAGTTCCAGGTGATGAACGGCCCCACTCGACCGTAGTAGCGCGCCGTCTGTTGCCCGGCATTGGGGTTCGGGTTCGGCGAGCCGTCCGGACGTGTCGCCGGCTCCAGGCAGTTCAGCGACGGGCTGTCGCTGGGCACGTAGCCGTCGGCGAACGGCAGGCAGCCGCCGGGGTTGTCCAGGCGGTCGGTGCCCCAGTGGTAGCGCACGCCCGGCACCGAGCCCACGCGGTCGGCATAGACATTGGCATTCCAGTTGCCGCGCTGCCAGGCCAGGCTCGCGCGCAGCTTGCTGCGCAGGTCGCGGTCGCGGCGTTCCGGGTTCGGGTCGTTGGCGTAGCGCTGTTCCTTGGTCGAGATCTGGTTGGTGTAGTTCAGGCCCAGCTGGAAACTGCCCCACTGCGCGGTTTCCAGGCGATAGCGTGCGGTCAGGTCGACACCACGCACTTCGCGGCTGGCCAGGTTGAACGGGCCGCGCTCGATCGACACCAGGCGGCCGCTGCCGTCACGGTTCACGCGGGCCAGGATGCCGGCGCAGTAGTCGCCACCGGCCGGATTGGCCCACGGCGTGCCATCGATGTTCTTGCCGGTCAGGCAGCCGGCCTCGCTGGCCAGCACCTCATCGGCGCCGACGTCGACGATCATGTCTTCCAGCTTGATCGCCCAGTAGTCGGCACTGACCGACAGGTTCGGCATCACGTCCCAGACGAAACCGACCGTCCACGAATCACCGGTTTCCGAGCGCAGCAGCGGCGTGCCACGGCGGTTCACGTCGAAGGTGTACCAGACATCGGTGTTGCCCACGCCGCAGTTGTTGACCAGGTAGGCACCGCTCTGGATGCAGCGCAGGCGGTCATAGGTCTGCACTTCGGAGCTGCTCGGCTGGCCCAGCAGGTAATGCATGTCCGGCGCATGGAAGCTGGTGGCATAGGAGCCACGCACCAGCAGCGATTCAACCGGGCGCCATTCCAGGCCGACGTTCCAGGTGGTTTCCTTCTGGCTGCCGATGTTCAGTGCTTCGCTGCTGTCGTCGGCCTTGTAGTTGCCATAGCGGTCATAGCGCGCGGCCGCAGTGGCGGTCACGCTGTCCAGCAGCGGAATCTTGAACTCGACGCCGGCCGAATAGCGGGTGCGCTCGCCGCCACCGCGATCGACGTTCTGCAGGTCGAAGTCGATGCCGGCGCGTGGGTCGGGGCTGAGGTGATAACCCTGCTGCGCGACTTCAGCCACCGCGGCGAACGAGATCGGGCCGGCCCAGCCCTGGAACAGTTCGCCGGTGATATCCGCCGACGCCTGGTTGACCCAGGACGCCGCACGGTTCTTCGCCACCGTACCCATCTGCCAGTACTGGTCCGGCGTCAGCGGATTCCACCAGCGCGATTCGTTCAAGGCGTAGATCGCCTCGCCATCGGCCGTGGTGCCCAGCTTCGGGCCGAGGAAGTAGTCGTACGACTTCTGCTTGTCGACCACGTTCTGCCGTTCTTCCACGCGGTAATAGGAACGCCCCACCGTGGCGCTCCAGTCGAAGCGATCGGCCAGGCGGCCACGCAGGCCAGCGCTCCAGTCCCAGGACAGTTCGCGGTTGGTGTTGCGCAACGTATCCAGCCCGCCAACCTCATTCGGGGTGAACTGGCGCACGCCAAGAATCGGGCGGTTGCGGTTGGCGTCCCAGTAGTAGCCGTTGTCATCGTCGATCAGCGACACGCCGGGCGGATTGGTGCCCCAGATCGCTTCGGAACGGTAGACCGCCAGATTGGTCCAGGCCTGCAGGTCATTGCTGAAATCAAACGTGGCATACAGGTTGCCGGACACGTTCTCGGCACCGCCGGTGAGCAGCCAGTTGGCGTAGTCGGCGCTCATGCCGCACAGGCGGCCGGTGTTGGTGATGGTGTTGGCGGCGTAGTTGTAGACCAGTCGATCGGCGGTGTAGTACTCACTGCCGAACTTCTCGCAGGTGCCGGTGGGCGGCGCCAGGCGCTGGCCCGTGGTCGGATCGATCAACGCCAGTCCGGCGGTAGGACGGAAGCCGACCTTGCGTTGTTCCATGTTCCAGGACGGGTACGGCGCATCATCGGCATCGTCCATCTGCGGGCGGTCACGGCCGAACAACGGATCGCGCTTGGTGTACTGCAGCGCGTAGGTCACGCTCCAGTTGTCACCTCTCTTGCCGCCGGCCCAGGACAGGTCCCAGGTGTCGCGCCCACCCTCGGTGGAGGTGCCGCCACGCACGCGCACTTCGTCGCCGTCGTAGTTGGTCTTCAGGATGACATTGACCACGCCGGCGATCGCATCCGAGCCATAGATGGCCGAGGCGCCACCGGTCAGCACTTCGATGCGCTCCACCGCCGCGGCCGGAATGTTGCCGTAGTTGGAGAAGTTGGTTTCACCGCCATAGGGCAGCGGGTAGTCGGCCACGCGACGTCCGTTGACCAGCAGCAGCGAGCGGTTCGGGCCCATCCCGCGCAGGTTCAGGCCGCTGGCATTGGGCGTATGCGAACCCCACTGCGAGGCGGCTTCAACAGTGCCGGTCGCTTCGGTGAGGGTCTTCAGCGCGTCGTACACGCTGACGAAGCCTTCCTTCTGGATCTGCGCGGCGGTGATCACGTTGACCGGTGCCGGGCCTTCGACGCTGGCGCGCTTGATGCGCGAGCCGGTGACGGTGACCGCGTCGAGATCCTTGGTGGACGAACTGGCAGCTTCCTGTGCACTGGCAGCCAGGGGCAACAGGGCCAGGACCAGGGCCTGGGACAGCAGGTGACGACGCTTGCGGACGTTCTGAGCCATGGGTGGTTGCTCTTCGAAAGTGTGGACGCACGGACGGGTGGTGGCGCGGCGCTACGGCTGATCCGGGCACCTGGATCGGTTCAAGACCGTCCCGACACCCTCCCCTGTGGATCGATCCAAACTAAAGCACAGCTGAACCACGCCGGGCATGCGGCGATGCAGCAATGCCCGAGGGAATGCCGCTATCGGCTGCCGGCATCCAGAACAATCAAAGGGTTGCAAAACATCGCTGAGAGAACAGCGCACACGTCAATGACGCGATCGCGACAATCGCGCGCGGAACGGATTTGTCCGTCGCAGGACAGCGCCGGGGTCGGATCCCTTCGCAGAAGGGCTATGACCCGATTGCGTCGGGTGGGGTCGGAGCCCTTCTGCGAAGGGATCCGACCCCGGCCCTGCGATCAGCCGTCGAGGGCCTGACGCAGTGCGGCCACGGTCGCGGTGGCGGTCTGGCTCCAGTCCGGGCCCAGCCCGCGCAGCGCCGGGTTCTGGAACTGCATGGCCGAGCGCCTCAGGCCTTTGGCCGAGGCGTGCAGTTCGGTGCAGCCGCTGCGTCGTGCGACGGCGGCGATGTTGGCCGGGCCCAGCCCGGCGCCGGCCATCACCGTGATACGTCCTGCCGCCTGGGTGACCAGGCCCGCCAGCACATCGGCACCGGCCTCGGCACTGACCTGGCCGCCCGAGGTCAGCACGCGCTGGCAACCCAGTTCGATCACCTGTTCCAGTGCCGCCGGCAGATCGCGGGCGGCATCGAAGGCGCGGTGGAAGGTCACCTGCAGCGGCCCGGCAGCCTGCACCAGTTCACGGCACAACGCCACGTCGATACCGCCCTGCACATCCAGCGCACCGATCACCACGCCGTCGCAGCCGAGCGCGCGGCACTGCGCGATGTCACGCAGCATCAGTTCGATTTCCAGCGCGTCGTAGTGGAAGTCGCCCGGGCGGGGTCGCACCAGCACGAACAGCGGAATCGACAGGCGTTCGCGCGCAAGCGCGATGGTGGCGAACGACGGCGTGGTGCCTCCCTCGGCCAGGTTGTCGAACAGCTCGATGCGGTCGGCGCCGCCGGCCTGGGCGGCCAGCGCCGAAGCCAGCGAGTTACTGGCGACCTCCAGGGTCAGCCGCGTGCTCACGCCTGGGTGCTCGTGTAGATCGACGGCGAGTCGCGCAGGTCATCCTGGCGCTGCGCATCGCACACGGCGTAGACGAAGCCGCGATGCAACGCGTAGGCGCCCACCTCGCCCTGCTTGTTCATGGCCAGGAAGCAGACCTGCAGTGTCTTGCTCGCTTCGGGGCGCTTGCGCACCACGCGGTCGATGGCTTCACGGCAGGCCTGTGCCGGCGAGCGCCCCTGGCGCATCAGTTCGACCACCAGGAACGAAGCGGCGTTGCGGATCATCTCTTCACCCACGCCCGAAGCAGTGGCCGCGCCCACGTCGTTGTCGACATACAGGCCGGCACCGATGATCGGGCTGTCGCCGACCCGGCCGTGCAGCTTCCAGGCCATGCCGCTGGTGGTACAGGCACCGGCAAGGTGGCCCTTGGCATCCAGCGCCAGCATGCCGATGGTGTCGTGGTTGTCGCTGTTGCCGGGAATACCTCGCCGCTCGGCGTTGATCTGCGGCTGATACTTCTCCGTCTTCAGCCACTCGCGCCAGGCCGCTTCGGCCTGCGGCGTCAGCAGGTGCTTGCGCTCGAAACCCTGCTGCATCGCGAACTGCTGCGCGCCCTCGCCCACCAGCAGCACGTGTGGGCTGTTCTCCATCACTTTGCGGGCCACCGACACCGGATGCAGGATGTCGACCAGCGCGGCCACTGCGCCACAACGGCCATCGCCATCCATGATGCTCGCGTCCAGGCTCAGCACGCCGTCGCGATCCGGGTTGCCACAATGGCCGACGGTGGGGTTGCACAGCTCGCTCTCGGTCCAGCGTGCGCCTGCTTCCACCGCATCCAGCGCGCTGCCGCCCTGCGCCAGTACCTTCCACGCGGCCTGGTTGGCCGGTACGCCGAAGTCCCAGGTCGAAACCACCTTGGCCCCACCCTGCGTGCGCGCCTGCACGCCCGGCAAAGCCGCCATGCCTGCAGCCAGTGCACCGGCCTGCAGGAACTGCCTGCGATCCACCATCTTCCCCTCCCAGTCTGCAATGCACGGCCGGCCCGATGCCGACCCTGCCGATCAGTCGTGCGTGGGCTGCCGTGCGGCGTGCCAGACCGCTGCGCCGAGCACGCCCAACTGGCCGTGCTCCACCCGCCATACCGGCACCTGGCGCAGCACCTCGGTCAGTACGCCCTTGTTGAGGAAGCGCTCACGGAAGCGGCCATCGGCCAGGAAATCCTGCACATGCGCGGAAATACCTCCGGCGAGGTATACCGAGCGCGCACCGACAGCGATCGCCGCGTCGCCGGCCAGGCTGCCCAGCCAGGCACAGAACACCTGCAGCGTTTCCACCGCCAGTGCATCCTCGCCGCTGCGGGCGGCACCGATCAGCGCCTCGGTACTGGTCCACACCGCGGTGGCACCGCGCAGCTCGCACAGGCACGGGTACAGGTTCATCAGGCCACTGCCGGACAGCACGCGTTCGTTGTCCACGTGCGGCCAGCGCTGCAGCAGCTTGCCCAGCACCTGCAATTCCAGCGTGTTGCCGGCGCCGAGCGCGGCATGGCCGATCTCGCTGGCCAGCACCGGGCGCTCGCCGTCGGCAAAGCGCAGTGCGGCGCCCAGGCCGGTACCGGCACCCAGCACCAGCGCCGGGAATGCCTGCGCCGGATCAGCATCGCCGTTCAGCGGCACCAGCGTGTCCGGCCGCAGATAAGGAATGGCCAGCGCCACCGCCTCGAAATCGTTGATCAGCTGCAACTCGTGCAGCCCGGACTGCGCGCGTGTGGCCGACAGCGAGACCGTCCATGGCAGGTTGGAATTGATCAGCACATCGCCATCGAGCAGGCCGGCAATGGCCACCACCGCGGTCTGCACCGGCTGGCCAAGGCCTGCGGTGAAATCGGCCAGGATCGCCGCCAGGCTGGGATGCTCGGCGCAGGCATAGGTGCGATGGCTGCTCAGCAGCGGCGCCTGGCCGGGTTGGGTTTCAGCCAGCGCGAGGCGGGCGAAGGTGCCGCCGACATCGGCAACGACCAGACGGCGTGGAAGACCGCCGCGGGCGGAGTCGGAGGAAACCGGGGACGCTGCTGCGATGGTCACGCTGGCCTGCTTGGATCGATTGAATCGCCCCGATTCTCAGGCATCGGGGCGGCTTTGCCTAGCGCGCCGACGGTTCAGGTTGGCCTACATGCCTTCCTGTTCGGCCACCTGCACGCCATCCACCAGCACCCGCAGCCGCTGCGGGCGGAAGCCGGCGAACAGCAGCGGCCGGGTGCGCTCGACCAGCACTTCATGGCCGGCGATGTGGCGCAGCCACGACTGTACCAGCGAGAACGAGAAGTGGGTGCCCGGATGCAGCGGGTGCTGCACCCAGACCTTCTCGGTGGCGCTCTGCAGCAGCATCGCGCCGGTGAACCAGTGGCGGCTGAGGGTCACCGGTGTGGTGCCGGCCATGAAGCGGATATCCATGCGGGGTCCTTTCGCTGGAGCGCTGGTGCGCGGGGGTCAGGGCTGGGCAGTCTGCAGGCTGTAGCTGGTGCTGGCGGTGAACACCGCGCCGTCGGGCTGGGTGGAACGCACCTCGACCTTGTGGCTGCCCACGGCCAGATCGGTCGGCAGCGCGCCACGCCACAGGTGCGGCGATGCGGTGGCCTCCGGCGAGCGGTCGTAGCCACGCAGGCTGTCAGCCAGATCGTCGGCCACGTTCTCCACCATCAGGCGCGGATCGGGCTGGCTGACCTGCTTCATCGGCTGCCAGGCGCCGCCATCGACGCGGTACTCGACCACGCTGGCATCCTCACCCATGTAGACGTTGGCATAGATGCCCCATGCCGGATAGGCCCCCTGGCGCAGCACCTTGGGGGCATGCAGGCCGATCTGCTCGCTGGCCGGCTTGCCGGCCACGCGGTACTGCAGTCTGTAGCTGCCATTACCGGCCACGTCGAGCAGCGCATAGCCCTTCGGCGTGCCATCGCTCATGGTGCTGTCCGGCACGCCGGCGGCATTCTTCACCCCCGACCAGAACGCACCGCAGTTGGCACCCACGTTGTATTCGTGCAGCGGCTTGTCGCCGTTCCAGCCGTCGGCCTTGCCGTGGTAGACGTGCTGCTGGGTGTGGCTGTGGCCGCTGAGCACCAGCACGTTGCGGAAGTCCTTCAACAGGTCGAACAGGCGCTGACGGTCAGCATGGCGGAAGGTCTCGCGTCCGGGCGCCGCGTCGAACAGCGGGATGTGCATGCCCAGCACCAGCAGGCGATCCTTGTGCAGGCCCTTCAGGTAGCTGGCGAGGAAGGCGAACTGGTCTTCGCGCAGTCCACCGACATACTTCGGCTTGGCCTTGGGGTCGTACACCACGTCGTCCAGGAACACGAAGCTGGCGCCGCCTTCTTCCACCGCGTAGGTGTCCGGGCCGTAGATGTTGCGCCAGCTGTCCAGCGAGTGCTCATCGCTGGCGGCATCGAGATCGAGGTCGTGGTTGCCCGGCACATGGAACCACGGCACGCCAAGTTCGGTGGTGACCTTGTTGATCGCCGGATACAAGGTCAGGTCGTCGTTGACGATGTCACCCAGGGTGGTGCCCATGCGCGCCCTCGTCTGACCGACCAGCGGCGCCACGATCGACTGCTGGTAGTAGCCGATGTCCTTCAGGCTGGCGGTCTGCGAATCGGTGAACACCAGCATCTGGAAACCGCGGCGGCTGTCATGGCGATCCGACTGCAGCGCGAAATCCCAGTTGCGGGTGACATCGCTGGTGGCGGCGATGCCGCCGTACTTCAACGCCGGCGAACCGTTCGGGCGATAGTGCCGCCAGAACGAAGGCAGGCCGTCGGCCGCTTTCGGGAAGGAATACGCATCGGGCTTGATCACGAACACGGTCTGGCCATCACGCACCGGCAGGCTGTAGCTGCCGTCTGCAGCCGTCTTGACGATGGCCTCGCCGTTGGAGACCTGCACGCCGGCCAGGCCCGGATCGGTCGCACCGCGGCCGGGTTTGCCGTCGCGCTCCAGATAGACCTTGCCGGTGACCACGGTGTCCGCGGCCCAGGCCGGCGAGGTCAGCAACAGGCAGCACAGCCAGGCGGCAGGCAGTTTCATGGGCGGTCCGGGTAAAGAAAGACCGCCTATTGTAGATTCCGTTGATGACATCGCGCACGCGATGACGCATGCCGGTAGTGCCGGCCGCTGGCCGGCAGCCCCATGAACGTCGGGCATCCGGGGCTTGCCGGCCAGCGGCTGGCACTACCCCACTTCAACGATGGCGTTTTTCCAGCACCGCACGCGCATCATCCAGCGACAGCCCGCGCGCGCGCAGCAGCACCAGCAGGTGGTACAGCAGGTCCGAGGCCTCGCCCAGCAACGCCTCATCATCCTGCGCCACCGCCGCCAGGGCGGTCTCCACCCCCTCCTCGCCCACCTTCTGTGCGATACGGCGGATGCCGCCCTCGAACAGGCTGGTGGTGTAGCTGCCCGGCGGGCGTTGCGCCTCACGCATCGCCACCAGCTGGCCCAGCCCGCCCAGGAAATCCTTCGGCGCCTGGTCGAAGCAGCTCTCTGCACCGGTGTGGCAGGTTGGCCCCGCCGGCCGTGCCATCACCAGCAAAGTATCTGCATCGCAGTCGACGCTGATCGACTGCACCACCAGCACGTTGCCGGACTGCTCGCCCTTGGTCCACAACCGCTGCTTGCTGCGGCTGAAGAAGGTCATGTGGCCGATGGCCAGCGTGGCCGCCAGCGATTCGGCACTCACAAAGCCCAGCATCAGTACCTGCAGGGTATCGGCATCCTGCACCACCGCCGGCAGCAGGCCGTCGCCCTTGCTCCAGTCCAGCGCCTGCAATGCGTCCAATGACGGCCTGACTTCAATAGACATCCCGCACCTCGATCTGCTGTCCGCGCAGGTAGCGCTTCAATTCCGGAATGGCGATCGCGCCGCTGTGGAACACGCTGGCGGCCAGCGCGCCGTCGACGTCGGCCTGGTCAAAGGCTTCGGCGAAGTGCTCCATCGCACCCGCACCGCCGGAGGCGATCAGCGGCACCTGGCACAATGACCGTGCCTGCTGCAGTTGCACGACATCGTAGCCACGGCGTACGCCATCGCTGTCCATGCAGTTCAGCACGATCTCACCGGCACCCCGCCGTTGTGCTTCGACGATCCAGTCCAAGGTGCGCAGTGGCACCGCCTGGGTCTTGTCCGGGTCCCCGCTGAAGCGGCGCACCCGCCACTGTCCATCGGTCTCGCGTACCGAGTCGACACCGACCACCACGCATTGCACGCCGAACTCGTCGGCCAGTTCAGTGATCAGTTCCGGACGGCCCAACGCCGGCGAGTTGATCGACACCTTGTCGGCACCGGCGAACAGCACGCGACGCGCGGTTTCCACGCTGTCGATGCCACCGGCCACGCAGAACGGAATGTCGATCAGCCGCGCGATGCGCTCGATCCAGGCAACGTCGACCGAACGCGCCTCGGGGCTGGCGCCGATGTCATAGAACACCAGCTCGTCCGCCCCCTGGTCGCGATAGCGCTGCGCCAACTCGGCGATGTCGCCCATGTCGACGTGGTCGCGGAAGCGCACGCCCTTGACCACGCGGCCATCGCGCACGTCCAGGCAGGGAATGATGCGCCGGCTCAACATGCCAGCGCCTCCGCCAGGTCCATGCGCTGCTCCAGCAGTGCCTTGCCGAGAATCGCACCGCCACAGCCGGCGGCACGGGCCTCGGCCACATCGGCTACGTCACGGATTCCACCGGAGGCCTGCACCGCCACCCCCGGCAGCAACCCCGACAAGTGCCGGTAGAGGCCGATGTTGGGCCCGGCCAACATGCCATCCCGGGCAATGTCGGTACACAGCAGGTGGCGCATGCCGGCGCGCGCGTAGCGCTGTGCAAGGTCATCCAGGGTCACCCCGGCATTCTCGGTCCAGCCGTGCACCGGCAGCTGCCACTGCCCCTGTGCGTCCTGGCGCGCGTCCAGCGCAATCGTGATGCGCTCGGCGCCGAATTCCTCCAGCCAGCCGACCACTTCATCGGGGCGACGCACCGCCAGCGAGCCGACCACGACGCGACCGGCGCCGGCATCGAGGATGCGCGCCACATCGTCGCGGCCGCGCACGCCACCGCCGGTCTGCACCTGCAGCGGCGTGTGCGCGCGGATCGCAGCCAGCAGCGGCGCCAGGGTGTAGCCACCGGCGCGTGCGGCGTCCAGGTCGACCAGATGCATCCATTGCGCGCTCTGCGCGGCGAAGGCCTGCGCGCGCGGCAACGGATCATCCCCATAGGAGGTTTCCTGAGCGTAGTCGCCCTGGCGCAGCCGCACCACGCGGCCATCGCGGATATCCAGCGCGGGGTAGACGATGAAACTCATGCAGCCGTGCCCTCGAGGAAGTTGCGCAGCATCAGCGAGCCGGTCTCGCCGGAGCGCTCGGGGTGGAACTGTGCACCGTAGTAGCGCCCCTGCTCCACCACGGCAGTGAACAGGCCGCCGTGGTCGCAGGCAGCGACGGTGTGGGTGTTGAGGGGTGCCGCGTAGCTGTGCACGAAGTAGGCGCTGGCACGCTCCGGCACGCCGCGCAGCAGCAGCGATTCGCGCAGCGGCAGCAGGCGGTTCCAGCCCATGTGCGGCACCCGGATGCCGCAGGCCGGCACCAGCTTCCGCACCACGCCGGGAATCAGGCCCAGTGTCTCCACACCCGCTTCCTCGGAGCGCTCGAACAGCAGCTGCATGCCCAGGCAGATGCCCATCAGCGGCACCTCCAGTCGCTGCAGCGGTTCCACCAGGCCCTGCGCATGCAGGCGTTGCATGCCGGGACCGGCGGCGCCGACGCCGGGCAGGATCACCCGCTGCGCAGCGATCAGACCGTCCGCATCGCGCACCAGCCGTACCGTCGCACCCAGGCGCTCCAGTGCGTAGCGCACCGAGCCCAGGTTGGCGCCGCCGGCATCGATCAGCGCAACGTCACTCACAGCGCCCCCTTGGTGCTCGGCAGTGCCGTGCCGTCCCGGGCCAGCGCCGGACGCAGCGCGCGGGCCAGGGCCTTGAAGCACGCCTCCACCTTGTGGTGATCGTTGTCGCCGCGTACCTGCAGGTTGAGGTTCAGGCCGCTGGCATCGCACAGCGAGCGGAAGAAGTGCGGTACCAGCTCGGTCGGCATATCGCCCACGCGCTCGCGCTTGAACTCGCCCTCGAACACGAAGTACGGGCGGCCACTGAAGTCCAGCGCAGCGCTGGCCAGCGTCTCGTCCATCGGCAGCGTGAAACCGTAGCGGCCGATGCCGCGCTTGTCGCCCAGCGCCTCGCGCAGCGCCTGGCCCAATGCGAGCCCGGTGTCTTCAATGGTGTGGTGCTCGTCGATGTGCAGGTCACCCTCGGCCTGGATGTCCAGCGCGAAGCCGCCATGCTTGCCGATCTGTTCCAGCATGTGGTCGAAGAACGGCAATCCGGTGGCGATGCGTGCATCAGCGGCACGGTCCAGGTCCAGTTCCACGCGGATCTTCGTTTCTTTCGTGTTGCGCTGGACCACGGCGGTGCGCGGCGCATCGGCCAGCGCATGGGCAATGCCCGGCCAATCCCACTCGCCACCAAACTGCGCGGTGCGCAGCTGGAAACCGCGGATGTTGAGGTTGTCGGCAAACTGCAGGTCGGTGATGCGATCGCCGACCATGCCCGAACGCGACCAGTCGATGCTGCGGTCCTGCAGATAAGCCGTCATCAGTCCGATGCCCGGCTTGCGGGTCGGCGCATTGTCGTGCGGCCAGCTGCAGTCGATCAGCACGTCACGGAAAGTGATGCCCTGGCTTTCGAAGATCTGCAGCATCAGCTCGTTGGGGCCATCGAAGCTGGCACGCGGGTAGCTGTCGCTGCCCAGGCCATCCTGGTTGGTGACGATCACGAACTGGTAGCCGGCATCCCGCAGCTTCAGCAGCGCCGGGATCACCTGCGGCACGAAGCGCAGCTTCTCGTAGGCGTCGATCTGGAAATCGGACGGCTCCTCGATGAGGGTGCCGTCGCGGTCGATGAACAGGATCGGGGTCATGCTGCGGCCCTCCGCGCCGACAGGGCCGCGAGCACGCGGTCATTCTCTTCCGGGCTGCCGATGCTGATGCGAAGCGCATCGCCCAGCTGCGGCGCGGCGCGCTGGTCGCGCACCACCACCCCTGCAGCAAGCAGCGTATCGAACGCCGCCTGCGCATCGGCGAAGCGGACCAGCAGGTAGTTGCCGGACGAGGCGTACACCCGGCGTACACCGGGCAGGCTGGCCAGTGCCGTTCGCAGGCGTTCGCGCTCGGCGATGACCGTGGCCACGCGCTCGGCGGTGCGTGCCAGCGCGGCCGGCTGCAGGGCCTGCACGGCCAGTTCCGCGCACGGGGTCGGCACCGGATACGGCGCCTGGCAGCGGCGCAGCACGGCAATCAGTTCCGGCGCGGCGATCAGCGTTCCAATGCGCGCGGCCGCGAGTGCGTGTGCTTTCGACAGCGTGCGCAGCACCGCCAGGTTGGCGTGCGCGGCCAGCAACGTGGTCGCCGACGGACGCTGCGCGTACTCGACATAGGCCTCGTCCACCACCACCAGTGCCTGCCCGCGCAACGCAACCGCCACCCGTTCGACCTCGTCCAGGGCGATATCACTGCCGGCCGGGTTCGACGGTGCGCACAGGAACACCAGCTTGGCATTGCGCGCCCTGGCGGTGTCGATCACCGCATCCAGATCGGCGCGCAGGCCATCCTCGCTGTCCACCAGCGGCACTTCAATCAATGCGGCGCCCTGCAGGCGTGCGCAGACGGCGTACATGCCGAACACCGGCGGCGTGACCAGTACGCCATCGCGGCCCGGCACGCACAGGGCACGCACCAGCAGATCAATGGCTTCGTCGCTGCCGCGACCGATCAGCAGCTGCTGTGGCGTCACGCCGTACAGCGCCGCCAGTCCCTCGCGCAATGCCAACGGCTGCGGTTCGGGATAGCGCCGGCTGCTGCCCGCGGCATCAGCGGGATTGGCCCAGGCCGATTCATTGGCGTTCAACCAGACCTCGCCCTGCACCGCCGCGCTGCGCGCCGAGCTGTAGCCGGCGAAGGCCTGCAGATCCGGGCGAACCAGTGCCAGCACATCATCGATAGCTGCGTTCATGCTGCCACCTCCATGCGCACTGCGACCGCACGTTCATGTGCATCCAGGCCTTCGGCACTGGCGATGATGCGCGCGCAGCCGCCAATCGCTGCCAGGCCGGCGGCGCTGGCGCTCTGCACGCTGATCAGGTTCTGGAAGCTGGCCACACTGACACCACTGTAGGCACGTGCGGCACCCGCGGTGGGCAGCACGTGGTTGGTGCCGCTGCAGTAGTCGCCCAGTGCCTCGGGGGTGTAATCACCCAGGAACACCGAGCCGGCCGCCTGCACCTTGTCCAGCCACGCACGCGGATCACGCAATGCCAGGATCAGGTGCTCCGGTGCATAGCGGTTGCTGATCGCGAAGGCTTCGTCCAACGAGTCGACCTGGATCAGCCGCGAGGCCGACAGCGCCTGGCGTGCGATCTGCTGGCGCGGCAGCAAGGCCACCTGGCGCTCGACTTCAGCCTCGACCGCCGCCAGCATCGCGGTATCGTCGGTCAGCAGCAGCACCTGCGAATCCGGGCCGTGCTCAGCCTGCGACAGCAGGTCGGCGGCGACGAACGCCGGGTTTGCACCTGCATCGGCAATCACCAGCACTTCGGAGGGACCGGCCGGCATGTCGATGGCGGCGGCGCCGTCCTGTGCGACCTGCTGCTTGGCTTCGGTGACGAAGCTGTTGCCCGGCCCGAACAGCTTGTCACAGGCCGGAATGCTGGCCGTGCCGTAAGCCATCGCAGCGATGGCCTGGGCGCCGCCCAGCTTGAACACGCGCTGCACGCCGGTCAGGCGTGCGGCCACCAGCACCGCAGGATCGGCCGTGCCGTCGGCGCGTGGCGGCGTGCACAGCACCACCTGCGGGCAGCCGGCCAGCTGCGCGGGCACGCCCAGCATCAACGCGGTGGACGGCAGCGGTGCGCTGCCGGCCGGCACATACAGGCCCACCCGGCCGATCGGGCGCAGCATGCGTTCGCAGACCACGCCCGGTGCGGTTTCCACGGCATACCCCGTACCCATGCCGGCGGCGTGGAAACGGGCGATGCGTTCGGCAGCTTCGACCATCGCCTGGCGCAGCTCGGCGGGGACGGCGGCATCGGCCGCTGCGAACTCGGCTTCGCTCACTTCGAACGATGGCAGCTCGACGCCGTCGAAACGTGCGGTAATCGCACGTAGCGCGTCATCGCCCTGCCCGCGCACCTGTGCAATCAGCGTCGCCACCGCATCGCGGGTCTGCTGCGCCACGGTCTGCACCGGGCGGGTCAGTGCCGCACTGCGCGCGGCCTCATCAAGTCGGGACCAGATCAGACGGTTCATGCCAGCGACCGCTCCACGCTCAGTACCATCAAGCCCTGCGCGCCGGCGCGCTCGAGTTCCTCCATGCGCTGCCAGCTCAGCGGGCCCGGGCACATGGTCTGCAGGCGCGGTGCGCCGCCGTCGGCCGGCAGCCGCACCAGCGGCTCGGCATCGGCCAGCAGCTGCGCCAGCGCGTCGACGCGATCCTCGCTGGCGCGGAACATCAACAGCTTGCGGTCCTGGCGCTGCACCACGCCGTCGAGGCGGCGCAGCAGCATCGCGCGCAGCGATGCACGTGCATCATCCGGCACGCGCACCGCACCGGCCAGCACCGCCTCGCTGTCGAGCAGGTTGTGCACCGGGGTCAGCTGGTTGGCGCGCAGCGTGGCGCCGCTGGAGACCAGATCGCAGATCAGGTCGGCGGTACCCAGGCGCGGGGCGATTTCCACCGACCCGGACAGCTCGACCACCTGTGCGTCCACGCCCTGTTCGGCCAGCCATTGCTTGAGGATGGCCGGGTAGCTGGTGGCAATGCGGGCACCGGCCAGCTGCGCCGGTCCCTGCCACTGCCACTCCTCGGGTACCGCCAGCATCAGCCGGCACTGGCCAAAGCCCAGTCCGCGCAGTGCCTGGTAGGCATCCGGCAGGCCGATCTGGCGACGTGCCGCAGCCTGCTCGTCCAGCTCGTTGCGGCCGACGATGCCGAGGTCGCAGACGCCGTCGGCGATCAGGCCGGGGATGTCGTCGTCGCGCACCAGCAGCAGGTCCACCGGCAGCGATTCGCCGTAGCAGAACAGCTTGTCGCGGCTCTCGCGCCAGCTCAGGCCGCAGGCGCTGAGCAGGTTGCGCGCGGGTTCGGCCAGCCGGCCACTCTTCTGGATGGCGATACGCAGCCGGTCTCGTGCCGGCGCTGCCTGGGTTGCACTCATGGGGGAGGTCTCGAAGTTCGGAACGGGGCGCGGATCAGCGCGAAGCAAGGCGGTCGATGGCGGCGGCATAGCCTCGATGGCCATGCTCGAGCGTTCGCGCCACCCGTCCGGTGGTGGTCACGCTGACCCCGGTGCGCTCGTGGATCTCGCGATACGGCACGCCCTGCTGCAGCAGCGGCACCACCTTCCAGCGGTCGGCCATGGCTTCCAGCTCGGCCGGTGTGCACAGATCGCGCAGGAAGGCCTCGACCTGTTCCGGCTCGCGCAGGGCAGCAAAGGCTTGGGCCAGGGCTTCCAGGTCGGCCTTAGGGTCTTTGGCGGCAATCTCGGGGCGGGCTTTCACGGGGTCGTTTCCATGCATCAATGTAATAGCGCGTTAGTACATTAGCGCATTCTTGCGCACTGCGTCAAATCGGGGGTTGAGAGTGCGGCAGGGCTGCTGCCCTGCACCCGCACCCGCAGAGGCCGGAGCATCGGCACAGCTGGGTTCCGGGCCGACCCCGCCCTCGACAGGTGGTCACGAGCTGTCGGGACGGCCGGGGTCGGATCTGTTTTCCAGAGGAAAACGGCTCTGACCCCGGAACGGGGCCCGGAAACGAAAACGCCCACCGGTTGGTGGGCGTTTCGTTGAAGCGCTGCATGCTGCCAGGGGCCGTTACATCACCTTCGACTGCTCCAGCTCGACCTGCAAGGTACTGGCCAGCTCATCGCGGGAGACCTCGAACTGCTGCTCGCGCAGCAGGTCCTTCACTGCCACCACGCCGCGCGCCAGCTCGTCCTCACCGGCCAGCACCACGAAGCGGATGCCGGCCTTGGCGGCGTACTGGAACTGCTTGCCGATCTTCTTCGGCTCCATCTGCACTTCGGTATTGATGCCACCGGCGCGCAGGCGGCGCGCGATGTCCAGCGACTGCGGCATGCCCTGCTCGTCCATCAGCGCCACCAGCGCCTGCACGCTGCTGCCCTCGATGCCATCGATCAGGCCGGCTTCGCGCAGCTGCCAGAACAGGCGCGACAGGCCGATGGAGATGCCCACGCCCGGCAGCTTCGACTTGCTGTAGTGGCTGGCCAGGTCTTCGTAGCGGCCGCCCGAGCAGATCGAACCGATCTGCGGGTGGTCGGTCAGCGTGGTCTCGTAGACGGTGCCGGTGTAGTAGTCCAGGCCGCGCGCAATGGAGAAATTCAGGCAGTACGCGGTTTCCGGCACGCCCAGCGCCTGCACCAGCTGCAGCACTTCGCGCAGTTCGGCGACGCCGGTACGCAGGATCTCCGAAGAACCGGCGTCGGCTTCAAGCGTGGCCAGCTGCGCCAGTGCATCGGCATGGCCCTGCGAACGCACGGCCACGAACGCCAGGATCTTCTCGACCTGCTCGGCCGGAATCTCGAAGCCCTCGCCCACCAGCGTCTCGCGCACGTAATCGGCGCCGCGCTTGTCCAGCTTGTCCACTTCGCGCAGCACTGCCAGCTGGCGCTCGCCCTCGGCCACGCCCAGGCTCTCGAAGAAGCCACGCATCAGCTTGCGGTTGTTCAGCTGGATGCTGAAGTCACCGATGCGCAGTTCCGAGAACACCGCGTGGATGACCGCCAGCACTTCGGCGTCGTATCGCACGCTCAGGCTGTCCTTGCCGATCACGTCGATGTCGCACTGGTAGAACTCACGGAAGCGGCCGCGTTGGGCGCGCTCGCCGCGGTACACCCGCTGCATCTGGTAGCGACGGAACGGGAAGGTCAGTTCATGCTCGTGCTCGGCCACGTAGCGCGCCAGCGGCACGGTCAGGTCGAAGCGCAGCGCCATTTCCGGCAGCGAACGGTCACCCGATTCGGCGGCGTTGGCCAGCGCACCGGTGGACTGCACGAAATACACCTGGCGCTCGGTCTCGCCACCGGACTTGGTCAGCAGCACGTCGGACAGCTCGAACACCGGCGTCTCCACCGGCAGGAACCCGAAGCGCTCGTAGTTGCGACGGATCACGTCCAGCATGCGCTGGAACGCAATCTGCTCGCGCGGCAACAGTTCAAGGGTGCCGGGCGGGGTACGGGGCTTGATCACGGGCGGAACTCCTGCTGGAACGGGACGTGGGAGGGGGCGACATTCTAGCGCCCCCGCCTCGGGCAGGGTCGAACGGCCGCTTGAAGTATCATAAGGCCCTCCCCGCCCGCGATACGCCCCCGCAACATGTCACGGCCTTCCGGCGCTCCGCCCGCCACCAACGATTCCGCCTCGCCGTCCTGCAACACGCTGGACTGCCTGCACTGCTCGGTTCGCCACCTTGCGGTGTGCTCGGCGCTGTCGCCCGATGAAGTGCAGGCACTGGAACAGGTCACCGTTTCCCAGCAGGTCGGCATGGGCAGTACCCTGGCCCGCACCGGCGAAGAGCGCGACCATGTCTATACATTGACCGGCGGCGCCCTGCGCCTGGTGCGCACCCTGGCCGATGGCCGCCGCCAGATCAATGGCTTCGTGCTTCCCGGCGACTACCTGGGCCTGAGCGGCAGTGACCACCACCGCTACGATATCGAGGCCATCGCAGACAGCCGCGTATGCCGTGTCGCGCTGCCGCAGATGAAGGCGCTTCGCAGCCGCTTCCCGCACCTGGAACGCAAGCTGCTGCAGCGTGCCTGCCAGGAGCTGGACGCCGCGCAGGATGCCGCGCTGGCACTGGCGCGGCTGCAGCCGGCCGAGAAAGTGGCCGACTTCCTGCTGCGCCTGGCCGCGCGCGAGGCCAAGCTGGGTGGCGATGGCCTGCGCGTCTCGCTGCCGATGGGGCGTGGCGACATCGCCGACCATCTGGGCCTGACCATGGAAACGGTCAGCCGTACCTTCACCAAGCTGCGCCAGCAGGGGCTGATTGCCCTGCCCCACCTGAACGTGGTGGAGATCCTCGACGAGGACGGGTTGCGCACGCTGGCCGGTGAAGGGTTGATCTGACCGCATCGCGGTTCGCTGGGTTGCCGGCCAGCGGCCGGCACTACCAGGTGGACGCAGCACGGGTAGTGCCGGCCGCTGGCCGGCAACCACGTCCATCTCCGGTCAACGCAGCAACACCTCGCGCAACGCCGCATACTCCGCGGCCAACGGTTCCGCGTGCGCGGGCCGCTGCAGCAACGCATCCAGCGCAGGCGGCACCGCCACCGTTTCGCCGATCAGCGGCTCGACCACGGCCTCGAACTTGGCCGGGTGCGCCGTGGCCACCACCGCCCAGTCGCCCTTGGCGCCGCGCGCACGCAGGTCCTGCAGCACCTTCACCGCTGTGGCCGTATGCGGGCAGAACAGTTCGCCGTTGCTGGCGTGCGCCGCCGCAATCGTCGCGCGGATGGTCACGTCATCCACCGCGAACGCGCGGAACGCAGCGCGCAGCTCGGCGTCATCTCCGAGGTAAAGCCAGCGCAGGCGTTCAAAGTTGCTGGGCGCCCCTACGTCCATTGCATTGGCCACGGTGGCCACGCTGGCCTGCGGCTGGTAGTCGCCGCCATTGAAGTACGCCGGCAGTACCGCATTGGCATTGGTGGCCAGCACGATCTGCCCGATCGGCACGCCCTGCGCGCGCGCCAGCACGGCCGCCATCGCATTGCCAAGGTTGCCGGTCGGCACCACCAGGTTGAGCCGACGACGATGCGTCGCGTAATGGGACAACGCCGCATGCGCGTAATAACTCATCTGCGGCAGCAGGCGGCCGAGGCTGATGCTGTTGGCCGAACTCAGCGGCACCTGCGCCTGCAGTTCGCGGTCAGCCAGTGCCTGCTTGACCATCGCCTGGCAATCGTCGAACGCGCCGGCCACGCGCAGCGCCTGGATGTTGTCGCCGAAACAACCGAGCTGATGCGCCTGGCGCGGTGACACGCGGCCATCCGGATACAGCACTACCACGCGCACGCCGGGCTGGCGATGGAAGGCCGCAGCAACGGCGGCGCCGGTATCGCCAGACGTGGCGACAACAATCGTCAGATCGCGGTCCTTGCCGGCCTGCAGCCGCGACAGTGTTCCGGCCAGGAAGCGCGCACCGATATCCTTGAACGCCGCCGTCGGCCCATGGAACAGCTCCAGCACATGGTCACCGCCGCCCAGTGCACGCAGCGGCACCTGAAAGTCGAACGCTTCCCGGCAGATCGACGGCAACGCAGACTCCAGCGCGTCGCCGGAAAAGAACGGTGCCAGCAGATCGGCGGCGGTATCGGCCAGCGTTGCGCCGGCCCGCAGCTCACGTGCCGTCGGCAGCACCTGCGGAACATACAGCCCTCCATCGGGCGCCAATCCTGAAGCGATCGCCGCACTGAGGCCAACGGCCGGGGACTGACCCCGGGTCGAAACAAATTGCATGGGTTCGGTATCCAGTAAAGGGGAAGGATTCAGCACAAGCGGGCTCCCGGTGCATCCAGCGGCGACACCCAGGCATCGCTGTCGAAACCGGCGGCGGCAAATGCCGCCTGCACCGGTGCGGCAGCGGTGCGGGCCTGGTCGGCGTCCTCGAACCAGGCGAACACGCTGGGTCCGGCACCGGAGATGCCCGCACCCATTGCATGGGCCGACAGCGCCGCATCGCGGGCTGCTTCGAAACCTGCAATCAGGCCGGCCCGCCGTGGTTCCACCAGCACATCGCGCAATCCAGCCCGCACCAGCGCCGCATCACTACGATGGCAACCACTGAGTACCAGCGCGAGGTTCGCACTCTGTGCCACGAATTCACCCAGCGCGTAGCTGCCCTGCAGCACCTGGCGCGCACGGCGTGTTTCCAGCACCGCGTGCGGATGCACCAGCAGGCTGTGCCAGGTCGCCGGCACCGGAATTGGCAGCAGGCGATCGGCCGTACACAGCGCAAGACCACCCAGCAGCAGCGGCCCCACGTTGTCGCCGTGGCGGCCACCGCTGGCCACCGCCTCGCCATCCAGCGCAAACGGATACAGCGCCTCGCGCGACAGCGGTACATCCAGCAGCGCGTTGGCGGCAACCAGCGCCGCAACGCATGACGCTGCCGAACCGCCCATGCCGGAACCGAACGGAATGCCCTTGTCGATCTCCACCGCGAAACCGAAGTCCAGGCCCAGGCCTTCGCGCAGTGACATCAGCGCAGCGCCGGCTGTGTTCCCGGCTGCCTCCAGCGGCAGCTCGACGGCACTGCCGCGAATCGCCTCGATGCGCACCAGCGGCTCGTCGATGCGGCGCACGCTCACGGTATCGCCAACACCGGAAATGGCGTGACCGAGAATATCGAAGCCCACCGCTACGTTGGCCACCGAGGCCGGCGCGAACGCACGTGCGATCACAGGCGCGCTCCTTCACCGGCCGCGACCCGCAGCAGGTCGGCAAACACACCGGCGGCGGTGACTTCCGGGCCGGCCCCCGGACCCTGCACCACCAACGGGTTGTCGCAGTAGCGACGGGTACGGAACTGCACCACGTTATCGGTCAACCGAAGGTTGGCGAAGGCGTGGTCGGTGGGCAGTTCCTGCAGGCCCACCGAGGCACCGTCAGCGCCCAGCCGTGCCACGTAGCGCAGCACCGCGCCACGCGCCCGCGCGTCCTGCAACCGCTGCAACAGGCTGGCATCGGACTCGCCCAGCCGCGCCATGAAGTCATCCACGCTGCCGTCGCGCAGCAGCGCCGGCACCAGGCTTTCCACCTGTACCTGTTCCAGGCTGAGCGCGTGGCCGGCCTCGCGGGCGAGGATCACCAGCTTGCGCGCCACGTCCACGCCCGAAAGATCATCGCGCGGGTCCGGCTCGGTGTAGCCCATCGACCGCGCCTGCGCGACCAGCTGCGAGAACGGCTGACTGCCGTCGAAGCGGTTGAACAGCCACGCCAGCGTGCCTGAGAAGATGCCTTCGATTGCCAGCACCTCGTCGCCCGTATCGACCAGATCACGCAGCGTGGTGATCACCGGCAGGCCCGCACCCACCGTGGCTTCGTAGCGGAAGCGCGCACCACTGGCCGCCGCAGCAGCACGGATGCGCTGGTAGCGCGGCAGCGGGCCAGCACCGGCCTGCTTGTTCGGGGTCACCACGTGGATGCCGGCAGCCAGCCAGCCCTCATAGCGCTCGGCCACGTCAGCGCTGCCACTGCAGTCGATCACCACCGCATGCGGCAGGTGCGCGGCCAGCAGGTGTTCGGTGAAGCGATCCAGGTCGCTGGGCTCGCCCGCGTCCTGCAATGCCTCCCGCCAATCGGCGTGCAGGCCATCCACTTCCAGCCGCATGCGCGAACGCGAGGCCAGCGCACGCAGGCGAAGATCCACATTGGCCTTGGCCAGCAGCTGCAGGCGGGCCGCCAGCAGCTGGTCCAGCAGTGCCGCGCCGACGTTGCCCGGCCCGATCACGCCGACCGCGAACGTCTGCGGCGACAGCCAGAAGCCCGCATGTGCGGCCCGCAATGCGCGGGTGGCATCGGCACTGTCCACCGCCACAGAAATATTGCGCTCCGACGAGCCCTGCGCGATCGCCAGGATGTTCACCTGCGCGCGTCCCAGCGCCTCGAACAGGCGCGCCGCCACACCGGGCTGGCCGGCCATGCCGTCACCCACTGCCGCCAGCACGCTGACGCCCTCACTGACCTGCACGCGCTGTACCTGCCCTACCGACAGTTCATGCGCGAACGCGTGCAGCAGTGCCTCACGGCCACGCGCCGCTTCGGCGGCGCGCACCACGCAGCAGATCGAATGCTCTGACGAACCCTGCGAGATCATCACCACCGACACCTGCGCCTGGCGCAGCGCCGCGAACACGCGCTCGGCGGTACCGGGCACGCCGATCAGGCCGGTGCCCTCCAGGTTCAACAGGGCCAAGCCGGGGCTCAGGGTCAGGCCCTTCACCGGCCCGCGCGGCGAGCGCTCGGCGCTGATGCGCGTCCCCGGATGCGCCGGCTGGAAGGTATTGCGGATGAAGATCGGCAGGCCGAGGCGGATGGCCGGCGACATCGTCTGCGGGTGCACCACCTTGGCGCCGAAATAAGCCAGCTCGCAGGCCTCGTCGTAGCTCAGTGATTCCAGCTGCACCGCTTCGGGCACCAGTCGCGGGTCGGCCGACAGCACGCCGTCGACGTCGGTCCAGATGTGCAGTTCATCGGCATTGAACAACGCAGCGAAGATCGCGCCGGAATAGTCGCTGCCGTTGCGGCCGAGCGTGGTGATGCGGTCATGGCGGTCACGGGCAACGAAACCGGTGGCGACCAGGCGCATCTGCGGATGCCGCAGGCGCCACTTCGCCAGGCGGTCCGCGCTGGACTCCCAGTCGACATCCACACCCAGTTCGCCATGCCCGACCACCAGCACGTCGCGTGCATCGAGTACCGCACAGTCTTCGCCCAAGGCACGCAGGTGGGTGCCAAGCAGCTGCGCGGAGAATACTTCGCCCAGGCCCTGCACGCGGTCGAGTACTTCGCGCGGCAGCTCGCCGATCACCGCCAGCGCCGCCAGCACTTCGGCCAGTTGATCGAAGCGGGCGTCGATCCATTCGACGGTCTCGCCCACCTGCTCGCCCAGCAGGGCCACGGCGGCGCCACGGTGACGCGCGCGCAGCGCATGCCAGGCCTCGCGCCAGCCTTCGTCGCCCTTGGCCGCCAGCTGGGCCAGTTCGATCAGCGCGTCAGTGACGCCCTTCATTGCCGAAACGACAGTGACCTGCAGCGATTCGGGACGGGCCAGCAGCAGGCCCGCAACATGGCGGTAGCGCTCGGCATCGGCCACCGAGGTGCCGCCGAACTTGTGCACGACGATGGACGGTGCAGCCAGATCGGCCGGGGCAACGGGATGAGCGGGGGCGTGGGAAGACATGCAGACCTCGGCAGGAGGCCCCGTCGCATGCAGGTGTCGAGTTTCCCCGCCACCTGTATGGTGCGGGGCCGTGGTTTTCGGGAGTTACACGAAGACGACGGGCCGCACCAGGGCAGTGGTGACGGTGGTGGTGGTAATGGTGATGGTGGCGACCGGCGCAGTCGAACGGCCCGCAGTGGCGGGAGCGATCAGGCTGGCGTGGGCGGCATCAGGAACCATGACGCACAGAAAACACTGTGCGCCGGCCTGCTGTCAAGTGCTGCGATGCAAAAAACCAGTGCCGCGATCATCGCTCAACGTGCCGGCATTTGGTTGCATCTGAGACCAAGGCGGCATCAGCACGCTTGACGCATGCATTCAGCCAGCATGTTCGGCGATCGCCCGTGGAGTACGATGGGCATGCGCGCACAGCATCACGCCGGCCACCAGGAACACGATCGCCAGCGCTTCCAGCAGCGAAGGCCAGCGCTGCTGCCAGGCGAAGGCATACGCCAGCGCGAACAGCGTCTCGAACACGATCATCTGGCCGGTCAGGGTCAGCGGCAGCAGGCGGCTGGCGCGGTTCCAGAACGCATTGCCGAGGATCGAGGCCACCACCGCCACACCGGCGCTGATTGCCCAGAAGCCACTCCACTGCGCCGCCGTGTGCCCGCTGGTGTGGCCGATGAAGGCCATCGGCACCAGCAGCAGGGCCAGGCCGCCGGTGGTGACGCCGGTCAGCAGCGACCAGTCGTGGCTCGACAAGTCCGGTCGACGCGCCAGCCAGCGGCTGTTGCCGATCGAGTACAACGCCCACGAGAACAGCGCGCCGAACGCGCACAGCAGGCCGATCAGGCGCTGCCGCCACGGGGTTGCCAGGTGCTCGGACATCAGTGCTTCCCAACCAACCAGGGCCACGCCCAGCACGCACAGGCCCAGTGCCGGCAGCAGCTGCTTCAAAGGCACTGCACCCTGTTCGCGCACGCCGACCAGGGTGACCACCACCGGAATCAGGCCGACAATCAGGGACGCCGCCGCACCGCCGGCCCACTGCACCGCCGTGGCCAGCAGCAGGAAGTACACCAGGTTCCCGGCCAGGCTCAGCCACAGCAGCCCGATCCATTCGGCGCGGCCCAGCCGCGGTGCCAGCCGCTTCCAGCGCGGGAGCAGCAGTACTATGGCGATCAGGCCGTAGACCAGATAGCGGCCGGCCGACAATTGCAGGGCGTTGAACGACTGCAGCACGGCGGGCGCGAGGAAGACCACGCCCCACAGCGCGCCAGCGGCAACGCCATTGGCGATGCCCAGGGCCATCGGGTTGTTGCGCATTCGGGTTCTTCGGGGGGAGAGAACAGGCCGCGCAGTGTAAGCGCTGGCCAGCGGGCGCTCTTGACCGAGGCTATTGCCCTGACCGGCCGCGCGTGCGCAAAGCCGAGCGTGGCTCGACCCTACAGTCCGGCGCCCCGGCGCCACGCTGCGGGAGTCTGGTCGCACTCGCGGCGCAGCGCGCGGGTCAGTGCGCTCTGCTCGGAATAGCCCGCGGCCAGCGCGATATCGCTGATCGGCGCCACGCTGGTGCGCAGCTGGTGCTTGGCCCAACGCAACCGGCTTGCGCTGAGCCAGGCCTGCGGGCTGAGCCCGAACTCCTGCCGGAACAGCGCATGCAAACGGCTCTCGCTGACCCCGACGAACGCCGCCATGCGCGCCACCGGCCACGCCTGCCCGGGGTCGGCCTGGACCGCCGCACACAGACCCTGCATGCGCGCGCCACTGCCAGCAGGCGCAAATACCTGCAGCAACTGCGGCAGCAGCGCCGGCATCGGCTGCCCTGCCTGCACTTCAGCCAGGCGTCGGCGCAATGCCAGCGGCAGATGCAGCCATCGCTGCCGGCACAGATGCTCCTGCGTGCCGTCATCAAGTACGCCCGGAGGACAGTCAACGATCACGAAACCATTGGGACCATCAGCCATCTGGTCATGCGCCTCACCGGCGGCCACGAATGCCCCCTGCAGCACGTCCAGCCGACCTCCGCGGCCTTCCATTTCGAACTGCAGTTCACCCTGCACTGGCAGCACCCACTGCGCGTAGTCATGGCGATCCAGGCCGGTGGCCTGGCCGTAGTGCCGCAGATGGAAGATGGCGCCCATCTGGGCAGTGTGCGCGTGTAACAACGGCCGTGCAAACCGTTGCTATAGTCGATCCGTCATCCAACGCAGGGAGTGCAGGACATGACCCATCAGCAGGTGTCCCTGGCGCTCGCCACCGACCTCGGCCTGGCGCTCGCCGCTTCGGCCTCCGCACA
The DNA here is from genome assembly GCF_059368675.1 of Stenotrophomonas sp. YJH_SMC_120. NCBI lineage: Bacteria > Pseudomonadati > Pseudomonadota > Gammaproteobacteria > Lysobacterales > Lysobacteraceae > Stenotrophomonas > Stenotrophomonas sp. YJH_SMC_120. The sequence goes on along the minus strand of NZ_JCAFRY010000010.1, from coordinate 38,654 downwards.
GGAGCGTACGCCACCGGCTCCGCACTGCATGGACGCTGTCGGCGTACAGGAAGTGGAGCAGGCATCACCGCGCTCGATTGCACTGCGCGCCGCCTCCGGCCAGGCCTTTCGGATCGACTTCAACGAAGATTGTCCCGGCGTCCGCAGTGCCACCTCGCTGAAACTGGAAGCCCCCGCCGGCTGGGCCTGCGGCCGCCCCAGCGAACGCGTCGTGGTCGACGGCCGCCGATGCACCATCAGCGCGGTCACCCCGCTGCAGAATCGCGACTACGCCAGCGTCGCCCGCGACAGCGACCGCCTGCGCACCGCTACCCTGCCTGCCATGACCATCCGCGAACGCAAGGAGGTGCGTCGCAGCTTCGGCGGCTCACCGTCCTACTGCTTTGCCACGCGCAACGTGCGTGCCTGGTCATCCGACCCGCAGGGCATGCTGGTGGAGACCAATCCGCGCCGCAATGGCGGCCATCGCTACTACCGGGTCGAACTCGGCAGCCACTGCCGCCAGCTCGACCGCGCGCCGCAGCTGAGCTTCCACTCGGGCCTGCAGAACGGCCTGATCTGTGGCAATCCCGGCGATCGGATCATGACTGCCGAATTCGAGACAGACGATCTGCGCGGTGAAAGCATCGCCCCGCTGCCGCAGTACACGCGCGGCAGCTGCACGATCCAGGCGGTCTACCCGGCCTCCAGCCAGGCGTCGAACTAACCGTCGACGCCGAGGAAGGCGAACGGTGCGCTGGGCACGAACTGGCCCAGTGCATCACCGGCGAAGGTATTGCGCTGGTCCTTGCCGAGGTCGAGCTTGAGCACCTTGCCGGCGAAATCGACCTTGTTCAGATCGACCCAGAAGGTGTTCGGGGTCAATGCCGATTCGAAGAAGTACAGCCGCCGCTTGTGGTCGGCCACGGTGCGCCAGCGCGTGGATGAGATGTTCGGCTCACCCGGCGTGGTGATGCCATACGGCACCGACGCGTTGCGGATCACGCTGAACACACTGGCCAGGGCCTCCACCGGATCCTCGGCCTTGGGAATGGCGTTGATGTAGAACGAGGCGCGCGCGAAACGATCAGCAGAGCGGTTGGTGCCCGGCAGCATCACCGTGCCGCCGATCTGCTGCCAGTAGCTGTTGAGCGCCAGCTGCTGCTCGAAGATCGGCGAATTGGTCATCACCTGGTAGCGCCGGTCATGGTGGATCACCTGGCGGCCGCCGATGTACTCGACGATGGCACTGTCGCCGCTGGCATCGGACAGCGACAGGTGCAGCGTCGCCTGCCGATCTTCACCGGGCACCTTGTCGGTGACGATCGAGTACGGCTCGCGCTTCAACGCGGCGACCGCCTCTTCCACGGTAGCGAAGTTGTCCAGCACATACTGCGCCCACAGCGAAATCGCCAGGCCCGGCTTGTTGCCACGCTGCTGCGGATACTCCGATTCGACCAGCCACAGCAGGTTGGCCACCAGGCCCTTTTCGTTCATGCCATCGGTGGTCGACACATCGTAGCCGGTGGCCACCACCGAGCCGTAGCGCGCGGTCCACGCCAGCGACTTCGGGCCGGCCTGGCCTGTGCGCGCAATGCCGCGCGGCAGTATGTAGAGGTTGGTCGCCACATCGACCTTCCAGTCCATCGAGCGCGCGGTGATCACATCGCCGTTGTCACCCAGGTACACCGCGCGCGTGCAGGCCAGTGCCGGTGCCACGGCTGCGGCCAGCGCGACCGCCAGCATTCCCCTTCCCATCCACTTCATCCGTGCCATGTCGTTGCACTCCTTTTCCCCGTGATCCGAAGATAGGACCCCAGGCAGGGTGAGACAGGGGTGAAAGCCTCAACGGACGAAGCGGTCGTGCAGCCAGAATCCTGCAAGCATCGAAGGCACGAACCACAGGGCTTCGCGCGACGCCACGGCCACCCCGGCGATGGCCGGTCCTGGGCAATAGCCCGCCCAACCCCAGCCGATCCCGAACAGCGCGGCACCCAGCAGCAGGCGAGCATCCACACGCCGGGTAACAGGCAGCCGGAAGCGGTCTGCGTACAGCGGCTGCTGTCGCCGCAACACCCACCGCTGCCCGATCGCGCTGACCAGCAGCGCCGAGCCCAGCACCCACAGCAGCGTGGGATCGAAGTCACCGGTGATGTCGAGGAAGCCGAGAACACGACGCGCGTCGGTCATTCCCGAAAGTGCCAACCCCATGCCAAACAACGCGCCCGCCGCGCCGGCGGCCCAGACTGCGCGGCTCATGTTGGGCCTCCGCCATGACGGACCAGGAAGGTGGTCAGCATCGCGCAGGCCATGAACACCAGCACGGCCGCCAGCGATCGCTTCGAACCGCGGGCCATGCCGCAGACACCGTGACCGCTGGTGCAGCCATTGCCCAGCCGCGTACCGAAGCCGACCAGCAGGCCGGCTCCCATCAACTGCCATGCCGGCAGCGCATCACGCAGCAGCGCACGCGGCGATGCCTCGGGCACTGATTGCCACCACAGCACCAGCCCCGCCGATGCGGCCAGGCCGGCCAGGAAGGCCCAGCGCCAGGCACGCTCGCCCTTGCCTGCGCGCAGGCTGCCTGCGGTGATGCCGCTGATGCCCGCCACGCGCCCGATGGTGGCGAGCAACAGCACCGCAGCGGCGCCGATCAACGCACCACCTGCCGCCGCACTCCATGGCAGGTTCATGCCCTGCCCTCTTCGCTGCCGTACATGGGATTGCCCATTTATTTAGATTACCCTAAATTAGATCATCCTAAACAAAATGGTCAACCATGGCCCGGACCCAGCTCGACAGCGCCGCGATGGCCGAACACGCGACGCAGGCAGCCACGCTGCTTAAAAGCCTGGCCCACCCGGCCCGGCTGCGGGTGCTGTGCCGCCTGGTGGAAGGTGAAGCGCCGGTACCGGAACTGCAGGCACTGACTGGCCTGAGCGCATCGGCGTTGTCACAGCATCTGGCGGTGCTGCGCGGACTGGATATCGTGGCGACCCGGCGCGAAGCGCAGGCGATCCACTACCGGGTTCTTCAAGGGCCCGCACTGGGCGTGCTGCAGGCGCTGCATGCGGCGTACTGCGGTGCTGCTTCGCGCTGAATCCGGCGCAGACCATCAGCCTGCGTGCAGCGCCGGCTGCACCACCTGATCGAGCAGGTCCACTGGCGTCGGTGCCGAACGATCGCGCTGCAGGCTCCGTGAGAATCCGGACCGGTCACTGCAGGAAAGCTGGCACAGCATCGACGCGTCGAACGGCAGCGAAAGCATCGGCCAATAGGGAAACTGGCGCTGGCCCAGGCGGCCGCGTCCCAGTCCGGTGATGTCGATGTGGCTTGCTGCCTGCAGGATGCGCTCGTAGATCGATGCCATCCGGTGGCCCCTCGATGTACTGCAGGCAACCCTTGCCATCACGCAGCAGCACGCCGGTCACCCTGCCAGCTTGTCGAATCGTGCCGCGTCCTCCACCAGCCGATGCAGGCACTCGGCGGACAGGTCCGGCAGCGCCCGGCTGACGTAGGCGATGGCGCGCAATGGCATGGCGCTTCCCTGACAGAATATGCACCCACGCTGGCAGTTGCGGACCAGTCGTCTCAGTCCGCCGGAACGCTGGCCGAAGCGTTCAGGTTGCCGCCAAGACCGTGCCGTCGCAGCGCCGTGGCAGCATTGCCTCGAACACCACCTGGCCCGCTTCGTTGCGGGCCGCAATGCGCCCGCCGTGCGCGCGGACGAACTGATCGACGATGTACAGGCCCAGGCCCAGGCCCTTGCTCTGGTGGAAGCTGGCCTTGAACGGTTCGAACAGTCGCGGCAACAGCGCGTCATCGATCCGGCCGGCGTTGCTGACCCGCAGCAGCACGCTGCGCGGGTCGCGCCCATCCACCTCCACCCTGGCCTCGCTGCCATGGGTCAGCGCATTGCCGACCAGGTTGGCGGCGACCTGGCCAAGGCGATCCAGATCGCCCTGCAGCCGCGTGTCTCCCTGCAGGTCCAGGCAGATCCGGTCCATCCCATGCGCGCTGCCCGCCTCGGCGACTACCGCGCGCGTTACGTCGGCCAGATCGCAGGCACTTGCCTCCAGCCTCAGGCCACCGCTGCGGATCCGCGAGAAATCCAGCAGCTGCTCGACCATCCGCGCCATCCGCAGGGTGCTGGCTTCCAGGTACTGCAGGGTCTGCTGCGCGCCTGCGTTGTCTTCCGGAAGCTCCAGCGCCAGCTTGTCGGTGCACAGCAGGATCGCCGACAACGGCGTGCGCAGGTCGTGGGTCAGAACGGCAGCCATCGTCTCGTTGAGCTTCAGCGCGCGCTCCAGAGCCTCGTTGCGCGCCTTCAGCAGCTGCCGCTGCTGGTACAGTTCGATGAAGACGTTGACCTTGCTCAGGATCACCTGCGGCGCCACCGGCTTGTGCAGGAAATCGACCGCACCGCTTTCGTAGCCCTTGAACACGCGCAGGGGATCATCCGGAGAGGCGGTCAGGAAGATGATCGGCACGTCGCGGCTGCGATGCGAACCGCGCATCAGTTCGGCCAGGGTGAAGCCATCGATCTCCGGCATGTGCACGTCAAGCAGGGCCAATGCCACCTCGTGCTCGAGCAGCAGCTCCAACGCCTGCGCGCCCGAGCCGGCCAGCAGCAGGTTGACCCCTTCGCGCTGCAGCAGGGCCTGCATGGCTACCAGGTTCTGCGGCACGTCATCGACGATCAGCAGGTTGACCGGGGTCTGCGACTGCGCAGGTTCCGGTGGCAACAGGTTCATGCAAACAACTCCTTCAGGCGGCGACACATCAGTTCAAGGGGCAGCACGGCATCGGCGCCGGCGTACTGCAGGGCGGAAGCGGGCATCATCGACGCCTCGGCCTCCTCGGGACATTGCAGCCAGGCATGGCCACCGGCACGGCGCACGGCGGCAACGCCCTCGCTGCCATCACTGCTGGCACCGGTCAGCAGCAGGGCCAATACCTGCGCGCCGAACACCGCAGCGGCGGAGTCGAACAGCGGATCGATGGCCGGACGGGAAAACAGCACCGGTGCATCCACCGACAACGCCAACGCCCCCTCGTCCTCCACCAGCAGGTGGTAATCCGGCGGCGCGAACGTCACCGTGCCCGGCTGCAACGGCTGCTTGTCTTCGGCTTCGCGCACCGGCAACGCGCAGTAAGGCGCCAGCACCTCGGCGATGCGGCTGGTGCGGTCTCGCGGCAGGTGCAGCACGGCCAGTACCGGTACCGGCAGCTTCGCCGGCAGTGCACCGAGCACCGCCTGCAGGGCCGCCACGCCACCGGCGGACGCGCCGATCACCAGCACGGCCGGACGCACCGGCAGCGCCATCAGGCCACCTTCCGGTACAGGCGGTGCTCTCGCGAACAGACCTCGAAGGCATCGTGGTGGCACCCGAACTGCAGCGACTCCTTGCTGCCCAGGCCAAGGAAGCCCCGGTGCACCAGCGCTTCGCGGAACAGGCCGACGGCACGGTCCTGCAGGTCGCGGTTGAAATAGATCAGCACGTTGCGGCACGACACCAGGTGCACTTCGGAGAACACGGTATCGGTGGCCAGGCTGTGGTCGGCGAACACCACGTTGCGGCGCAGTTGGCGGTCGAACACCGCACCATCGTAGGCGGTAGCGTAGTAGTCCGACAGCGACGCGGTGCCACCGGCGGCCAGGTAGTTGCGGCTGAACTGGGCCATCCTGTCGATGCCATAGGCGCCCGCCTCGGCGGTGGCCAGCGCGGCCGGATTGATGTCGGTGGCATAGACGATGCTGCGCTCGAGCAGGCCTTCCTCATGCAGCAGGATCGCCAGCGACCACACTTCCTCGCCCGTGCTGCAGCCGGCCACCCACAGCTTCACCGAGGGATAGGTACGCAGCACTGGCACCACCTGCTCGCGCAGCTCACGGAAATACGCAGGGTCACGGAACATCTCCGAGACCTGCACGGTGAAGAACTGCATGGCCTGCGCGAACAGGTCCGGCTCGTGCAGCAGCCGGTACTGCAGGTCGACCAGCCGCTCGCACTCATAGCGCTGCATCGCCTGGCGCATGCGTCGGCGCAGCGACGACACCGCATAGCTGCGGAAATCGTAGTGGTAGCGCTGGTACAGCGCCTCCAGCAGGACCTTCAGTTCCAGGTCGAACAGCGCCTGTTCGTTCATTGCCGCGAGCACCAGACCCGGCACAGCGAGACCAGCTTGTCGACGTCGATGGGCTTGGCGATGTAATCGTTGGCGCCCGCCTGCAGGCAACGCTCACGGTCGTCCGGCATGGCCTTGGCAGTCAGCGCGATGATCGGCAGGTCCTGCAGGTGACGCTGCGCGCGGATCTCGCGCATCGCGGCCAGGCCATCCTTCTCCGGCATCATGATGTCCATCAGCACCAGGTCGACTTCGCGCTCGGCCAGGCGGTCCACTGCCTCCTGCCCATTGCGCGCGATCTCCAGCGTCACGCCCAGCGGCTCGAGCACGCTGGACAGCGCAAAGATGTTGCGCACGTCGTCCTCGGCCAGCAGTACGGTGCGTCCATCGAGCACGGTGTCGCGACGGCGCGCCTCGCGCAGCAGGCGCTGCTGGTCGCTGGGCAGGCTGGCTTCCACGCTGTGCAGGAACAGGGTGACTTCATCCAGCAGGCGCTCGGGCGAACGCGCGCCCTTGATGATGATGCTCTTGGAATAGCGGCGCAGGCGCTGTTCTTCCTCGCGACCGAGCGCGCGACCGGTATAGACGATCACCGGCGGGAAGCCGACGTCATCGTTGCCGGCCATGTGTTCGAGCAGGTCGTAGCCGCTGCCGTCAGGCAGTGACAGGTCCATCACCATGCAATCAAAGGTGACCGTGCTGAGCTGCTCCAGCGCGCCAGCAAGCGTTCCCACGGCGACGATCTGCAGCTGATCACGGCCCAGCAGCAGTTCCAGGTTGTGGCGCAGCTCGCTGTCGTCCTCGACGATCAGCAGGCGCCGCACGTCGCGCTGGCTGGTCTGTTCCAGCTGCTCGATGGCGCTTACCAGGCGCTCGCGCGTGGTCGGCTTGATCGCAAACCCGATCGCGCCAAGCTCGCGCGCCACCTGGCTGCGGTCCGTTGCCGAGACCACGTGCACCGGGATATGGCGGGTATCGGGGTTGCGCTTCAGGCGCTCCAGCACGCTCAGGCCGGACACGTCCGGCAGGCCGATATCGAGCAGGATGCCGTTCGGTCGCAGTTCGCCGGCCAGGGCCAGCGCCTCTTCGGCCGTCCCGGCCACCACGCAGTCGAAATCCAGTTCATGGGCCAGTGCCACCAGCGCTTCGGCGAACGTGGCGTCGTCCTCGACGGCCAGGATCAGGCGGCCCGGGTGCTGGCGACGACCGCGGTCGTCGGCCACGCTGGGCACCGTCGTCGTCGGCGCCACCGGAGCCCTTGCTGGCACCTGCATCGCCGGCACAGCGGCCGCGACCGGCGAAGCCACGGGAGCTGCGGCGATGTCCGCGGCGTTCGACGCGGGCGCGCCCTGCAACGGCAGTTCCAGAATGAAGCAGCTGCCACGGCCCGGTTCGCTGTCGACCTGGATGCTGCCGCCCATGCGCTCGGCCAGATCGCGCGAGATCGACAGCCCCAGGCCGGTGCCACCGTAGCGGCGACGGGTGCTGCCATCGGCCTGGCGGAAGGCTTCGAAGATGACCTGCAGCTGCTCGCGGGCAATGCCGATACCGCTGTCGCAGACCTCGAAACGGATGCGCCCCTGGCCGGCCGCGCGCACGTGCAGGCTGACCTTTCCATGCTCGGTGAACTTCACCGCATTGGCCAGCAGGTTCTTCAGGATCTGCTGCAGGCGCTGGCTGTCGACCACCAGCTGGCTCGGCGCCAGCGCATCGGCCTCGATCTGCAGGGCCAGGCCCTTCTGCCGCGCCATCGGCTCGAAAGTCTCGCGCAGGCGCTGCAGCACGCTGTCGGTCACCACCACTTCATCGGCCAGCTCGACGTGGCCGGCCTCGATGCGCGACAGGTCCAGGATGTCGTTGATCAGCGCCAGCAGATCGTTGTTGGACGACAGGATCGCACGCGCATACTTCACCTGTTCTTCGGTGAGCGTGCCGTCCTTGTTGTCGGCCAGCAGCTTGGCCAGGATCAGCGAGCTGTTCAGCGGCGTGCGCAGTTCGTGCGACATGTTTGCCAGGAACTCGGACTTGTAGCGCGATGTCGCGGCCAGTTCGTTGCTGTTGCGCACCAGCTGGCTCTGCGCGACCAGCAGTGCCTGCTTCTGCGCCTCCAGCTCGTGGGTCCGCTCTTCCAGCTGGACGTTGCTCTGCTCCAGCTCGGCCTGCTGTTCTTCCAGATGGCTCTGCGACTGCAGCAGGCTGCGGCTCTGCTCTTCCAGTTCCTCATTGGCCACGCGCAGCTCTTCCTGCTGGGCCTGCAGCTCCTCGCCCTGGCGCTGCGATTCCTCCAGCAGCACCACCAGTTGTGCGCGCAGCAGCGATGCACGCAGCGCCATGCCGATGGTCTCGGCGCAGCGCTCCAGCAGCTCGCGATCCAGGTCGCGCTGCGCACCCGCCCGGGCGCGTCCCAGCTCGACGATGCCTACCACGGTGCCGTCACTGCTGATCGGCGCCAGGATGCGCTCGCGCACCGACAGGCGTCCCAGGCCGGTCTGCAGTTCAAGTACAGCGTCGTTGCTGCCCTCCAGGTGACGGATCCGCCCGTCCCGCGCCACCTGCCCGGCCACGCCCTCCTGCAATGCCAGCGACGCCGGCATGCCGGACGGCAGCGCCAGGCCACCGGTCAGCTGCAACCTCCCTCCGTCCAGCCGGTATACGGCACCGACGTCGGCCTCCAGTTGCGCGCCCAGGCTGGTGGCTGCCGCCTCGGCGATCTGCTCGGGACCGAGGTCGCCGCGCAGGCTCATCGCCACCGCGTTTTCGGCCTCCTGCAGCCACAACGCCCGCATTGCATCCCGGCGTGCCTGGATCGCGCGGGAAACGATCAGAGCGATCATCAGGAACGCACAGCCGCCAATGCTGCGGTTGACGAACGAGAACGCCGAATTGGAACTGGCGGGCGCGATGTTGAATCCTATGACCAGCAGGATACAGGCGACCGCAGCCACGATGAATGGGGCGCGTGCACTGCGCTGGAACACCGTGACGCCCACGGCCAGGAAATAGGCCAGCCACACGGCATAGCCAAGCGGGACCACGAGTTCCAACGCGATGGTCGCGGCCAACAGCACAGCGGAGGCCATCCAGATCCAGCGGTCACGCGTAGTCGCACCAGGACGCATGCAGGTCGGTTCCAGAAGACAAAGGGTGGGTGATGGTACTCCGTGTCGCATTCAGCCGCACAGGACAAATGGCACGTGTCAGGTGTGCACGCATCCTTCACACTTGAGTGCCTAGCTTCACGTCCCTCCCTGGGGTAATGCTCATTTCCACGTGGACGCAGCCGCTTCTACGACGTCCGTGCTGACGGACCCTTCCCGACAACTGCGACTGCTGATCGACAGCGTGCGCGACCATGCGCTGTACCTGCTTGATCCTGAAGGCATCGTGTGCAGCTGGAACCCGGGCGCCGAACGTATCAAGGGCTATTCAGCCGATGAAGTGGTGGGAACGCACTTCAGCCGCTTCTACCTGGCCGCCGACCGCGAGGCCGGCGAACCCCAGCGCCTGCTTCGCGTCGCAGCACAGCAGGGGCATGTCGCCAGTGAGGGCTGGCGGGTTCGCCGCGATGGCTCGTCGTTCCGCGCCAGCGTGGTCATCGAGCCGGTGGTGGAAGCCGGCGACCTGCTCGGCTTCGTCAAGATCACCCGTGACATCACCGAGCAGTGGCAAGCGCAGCGGCTGCTGCGCGATGCCCAGCGTGCGCTGCGCAACACCCAGCAGTTCGAGACCGTTGGCCGTCTCAGCCGTGGCCTGTCGCATGAGTTCAACAACCTGCTGACCACCATCGGCAACGCCCTGGACCTGCTGTCGCTGCGTGTCAGCAGTGACGATGCACGCGCAGCCGAGCTGCTGGATGCCGCGCAGGCAGCCACCGACCGCGGCGCGCTGCTGACCCGCCAGCTGCTGGCCTTCAGCACCGGCCAGACCCTGATCCGGGAATCGGTGGACATCAATGCACTGGTACGGCAGTGGCTACCGGACCTGCAACGCGCCTGCCCGCCCACGGTGGTATTGGAAGCCCATCTCACCCCGGGCCTGCCGCAGGTGAGCACCGATGCGATGCAGCTCCAGACCGCCCTGGCGAACCTGGTGGCCAATGCCGTGGAGGCCACCGCCGATGGCGGCCGCATCCTGGTCGGCACCGCGCTGGAGCATCGCCTCGACCCGGACGCGGACTCCACGCTGCAACGTGGCTATGTCACCCTCAGCGTCTGCGATGAAGGCCACGGGATGGCGGCCGACATCGCCGAACGGGCCACCGAGCCCTTCTTCACCACCAAGGACATCGGCAAAGGCAGCGGCCTGGGCCTGAGCCAGGTGTTCGGATTCACTACCCAGAGCGGCGGCTTCGTCGACGTGTCCACCACGCCCGGTGTCGGCACCACGGTCAGCCTGCTGCTACCCGCAATGGAGGACCCTGCCGATGACCGATGACCCGATCCGCTTACTGATGGTGGAAGACCAGACCGATCTGCGTGAAATGATCGGCCTGGCCCTGCGCGACCTCGGCATCGATGTGGCCACGACCGCCGATGGCCACGAGGCGGCGGAACTGCTCAAGGGCGAAGCACGTTTCGACGTGGTGTTCAGCGACGTCAGCATGCCCAACGGCATGTCCGGCATCGAGCTGAGCGAGCATGTGGCTCGCGAACAGCCGCAGGCACGGATGATTCTGTCGTCCGGCTATGCCCTTTCGCAGCTGCCGCCGCTGCCCGAGCAGGTGGAGTTCCTGCCCAAGCCCTATCGCCTGCGCCAGCTGGTGCAGCTGCTCAGGCAGGAATGATCCTTCGCCGGGCATGGCCCGGCGTGTCCGTTCCTGTAGATCCGGGCCCATACCCGGCTGCGCTCCTCAATAGCGCCCCACCAGGTTCAGGTACCACCCGCGATGGGTGTAATCGAACCTGGTCAGGTCATCGCTGAAGTCGGTGAAGTTGTAGCCCACACCCACGCGGAAGTTGCGGCCGATATCGCGATCGACACCGGCCAGCCAACCCTGCCTGCTGCCGCCGTCGCGGACGTCCAGAACGCGGTACTCCAGCAGGCCGTGCCACTGGTAGTACAGGTCATAGCGCAGCTGTCCCGCAGCGAAGTTGGTGGCCGAGTCGAACCAGGGGCCGGTCCCACGTCCATAGCGCACCTCGCCTTCGCGCCGCGCCGCCTTGGCCGCCACCTCCCAGCGCTGGTCGATGCGGTAAACGCCTTCCAGCGACAGGATCTGCGTGCGCTGATCGTAGTCCACGCCGTTCACCTGGCCCATCGTCGACAGGTCGTACAGGTAGCTGTAGCGACCGAACAACGCCCAGCGGTCGTTGTCCCACGGCCGGTAGGCGAAGCCCAGGTTGCCTTCGATGAAGCGCGCGCCCGCCACCGGATTGATCGCATCGTCGGTGTCGGCATAGTTGAAACGCGCCGCGATGCGCCAGCTGTCGTTGAGGCGGTGGCTGAGGCGATTGGTGCTGACCCACTGCGTGCGCCGCTCGGCACCGGTATCGCGCCGCCATTCCAGCTTGCTCTGCCACTCGGTGCCCGGCGCGGTACGGCCGCCGGACAGGCTGACCGCCTTGCGATCCACCTGGCCACTGCTGGCATCAAGCTTGCCGTTGCTCAGCGTGAAGCCCGCGTTCCACCCCACTGCCGGATAGAAGTCCATGCCGAAGGTGTGTGCCAGACCAGACTCCTGCCCGGATTTCAGGAACTGGCTTTCATTGAACACATTGACCTGATCAGACAGACGCCAGCGCTGGCCCAGCGTCCAGCCATCCTGTGCGTTCGGGCTGAACAGCGGGTCGTACTCGCTGCGGTCGGTGGACTGGGTGAAGGCACCGTAGAAGCTGTGCTGCGGGGTCAACCGGTACTCGGCGTTGACCTGCGCGGCGGTGCCACGGTCGCCGTCCGAGACTTCCGCACCGAGGGTGGACAGGTTGGCGAAGGTCCAGGTGCCACCGGCCACCACCGCGTCGTTGTCGGCATAGCGGCCATGGTCGTCGTCGACGGTCAGCTGGCCACCACCGTACACGTCCAGCGATGTCCCGATGCGGTGCGTGTAGCGCGCCGCAGCCAGCACGCCGGCCACGTTGCCGCCGGCACCGCGGTCTTCCTGCACGCGACGCAGTTCAGCCGACAGGCGGTCGTTCTCGCCGATCCGCCATTCGGCGGTGGCCTGCGCCTGGATCAACGACGCATTGCCACGGCGGGCCTCGCTGTAGCGCGCATACAGGCTGAAGTCGTCAGCCACGTAGCCCAGCAGCTCGGCGCCCTGCTCGCGCACGCGCTGGCCGGTGTCGAAGCGGCCCACCGAGTAGCCGCCGTCCACCTGGCGCCACCAGGCACCGGCGCTCCAGTCGCGCTGCGTCCAGCCCAGCTCACGCAGGTTGATGCGCGCTTCCACGGCGGTCGCCTCGCCTTCGCGCGGCCCCTCCGGGTTGAGGCGGCTGAAGCTGAGGCCGCCGTTGTCCGAGAAGAACACTGGCGCACTGGTCGCTTCGCTGCGGCTGTGCTCAACCTTCAGGTAGGTGCCACGGCCGGCCTGCAGGGTCAGGTCCGCGCCCTTCAGCGAATAGTCCTGCCTGGAGCGCTGCTCGTCCACGTAGGTGGCGCCCACGGCAACGTGATCGCCGAACCAGTGCTTGCCGCGCACGCCTGCGGTGATGTCATCGCTGTCGAAGCCGGTCGGCACCCATTCGTAGTCCACGATCAGGCGCTGCTCATAGCCGTCCAGCGGCACATCGCGGCTGATCCGGCGCAGGTTCTCACGGCTGACCTGGGCCAGCGGCCGGGTCAGCAGGATGCGCCCCTGCAGGGCGTCGATCTCGTAGTCGGCACCGCGCACCATCGGCACGCGCTGCTCGACGCGGCCGGTGGTGCGGTCACGGATTTCCAGCACCACCTGGTCCGAACCACTGAGGATGCTGGCATGGCGCAGGTAGTACAGACTGCCGCCGGTACCGATGAACTCACTGTGGCCCGGCGCCGTTTCGGCCTGCGAACCGAACAGGCGCAGCTCGCTGCGCGCATCACCCCAGGCGTTGGCACCACGCGAACGCCACGATAGCGCAGCACCGTACAGCGAGCGCACGTACTGCGCGTACTCGGTCCCGGTCAGGCCGGTGTTGTAGTTGCCCCACAGTGCCTGGTTCTTATCCCAGTCCATGCGCAGGTAGAACCGGCCCATGCTGTCGACATCACGCTGGGTCAGCGAATCATCGCCATAGGTCGGGTAATACAGGTCAGGGTCGAGGCTGCGGAACAGGTCACGCGGATCGGCGTTGGTGAACCCCGTGAACAGCTGGTCCAGCGGGCGGTTCTGGGTATCGGCCTGTGCCGTCAGCAGGTAGCGGCCACGGGTCTTTGCCTTCAGGTAGAAGGCCAGGCGGCCATCGCTGAGCACGTCATCATTGCGCTCGCTGCGGGCGAGGTCCTGCCCTGCCCCACTGGCCTTGTTCTGGTACACGGTGATGTCGGCCAGGCCGACACCGAACAGGTACTGGCCGTTGACATCGACCTCCAGCGTGCGCGCGATCGGCGGCGCATCCGGTCGCTCCACGCGCACGTCGAACGCATGATGGCCGATCGGCATCAGGTACTCGGCGGCGAACTTGCGATCCTGGTCCAGCGGATAGCTGTCGCCATTGATCTTCAGCGACGCCCCCAGCGGCAGGTCGCGGCCACGCAGGCGCACCCGTGATCCATACACCGGGATGTTCTGCTGGCGCAGGCCATTGCCATCGAACACCTGCTGCAGCAGTGACAACGACGCGGCCTGGTTGGCGTCCACCGAGGTGCCGCGGCGGTCCTCCAGCGCGTCGCGCAACTGCTGGTTGCCGCGCTCGAATTCCGCCGGCGTCACCAGCTGCATCGATTGCGCGGTGGTTTCATCGACATTGCCTTCGGCATCGAAGGCGCGCAGCACGTAGACCAGGCGGTCGCCCCGGCGCAGCGGCGTCGAGGCCGGCAGTGCGCCATCCCACACGCCCTGGGCAACCGCGGCCACCGGCAGTTCGAACGTCGCCAGTGCTGCCACGCGATCCGTGTCGCTGCCGCGGTAGACGCTGACTTCCAGGCGCTGGATGAACGCGGTGTAGTTGCCGCGCACGTAGAACTCGACCGGGCGCACGATGCGGCCTTCGTCGAAGGCGACCATGCCCGGTGCGGAGACCGACAGTTCCGGCTGGCCCATCGCCGGGTCTTCGGTGGCCCAGATCGCGCCGCCTTCCGGCAGGCGGATCATGAACTCGCCGCGCACGGTGGCCTTGCCCGGCTCATCGATCGCCAGGCTGACCCGGCGGTCCGGCTGCAGGGCCAGTGAACTGGAACGCGTCGAGGTGCCCTCGGTCACCGGATCGTCATAGCTGCGCGAGCGCAGGCTGAACAACAGTTCGCCCTCGGCATTGCACTGGGTGCCGTCACAACCGATCGGCGCAGGCTCGGCGGCGGGCGGGTCGGCCTGGGCAATGCCGGCCAGGCCGAGCAGCAGGGCCTGATACAGCGCAGCGCGCGGCAGGCGGACCGCACGGCGGGCGACAGCGTGATGCGCGCTCATCGGCGTGCCTCCTGTTGGCGGGCGGCCGCACGGGTGGCGGCGCTCTCCTCGTTGCGAACGCGCAGGCGCTGCTGCACGACGGGGCTGAGCTGACTGCGCAGCGCCTCGAACACGGCGTTGGCACGGCGCAGGCCCAGCGCCTGGTTGTAGGCATGGCTGCCGCGCACATCGGTGTGGCCGACCAGGCTGACCTCGCCACCACCCAGCTTCTCCAGACGCGCGGCGATCGCGGCCAGCAGCGGCTTGAACTCGTCGCGTACGCTGGCCTTGTCGGTGTCGAACAGCACGTTGCCCAGCAGCGCGCCACCGGCATCCACACCGGCCAGCACCGAGTGGGGATCGCGCACATCGGTGCGCAGCTGCACGGTCAGGCCCGCACGCGCACTTTCCGCAACCTCGGCCTGCAGCGCGTCGCGCACCACCGCAGCGCGGGCGAAGGCCAGCGCCTGGCTTTCGCCGTTGGCAGCAATCACCACGTCGCCGCCCTGGTAGCGGTCCACCACTTCGGCCATCTTCTTCAGCACCGGGCGATAGCTGGCCTGCAGCTCGCTGCTGCCCGGTGCGAACAGCACCTCGGCCAGCGCGATCTCCATGCGCTCGGCGGCGGCCTGCGGCGACGGCGGCAGGCGCACGCCGAAGCTGAAGCGGGTCGGCACGCCCTGCGTCACCCGCCGCAGCAGCGGATTCTCGGTGGTCAGTTCAGCACCGGCCGGCACCGTCGCCGGGTCCAGCTTGATGATGAAGTTGCGGCCCAGGCGCGCGTCACCACCGTGCACGTCAGCCAGGTGGTAGCGCCCGAACGGATCGGTCTCGACCAGTAGGCCTTCCACCGTGGCCAGTCGCACACCGGGGATGCCCTGCTCCTGGATACCTTCGTTGCCGATCACGTAAGCCACTTCGTAGCCCTCGGCGACACGGGCGATCTCGCGGCGCACGCTCGGCTCGGCCGCGGTCAGGCCTTTGCCGGCGTCACCGCTGCGTTCCACGCGCGTGGCGCCCTGCGCGTCCATCCGCAGGCGGTGGCCCTGTGCGCTTTCCAGCACGAAGTCATCGCTGAAGGACAGTTCGCGCAGGCGCTGGCGCAGCACCACCTGGTGGGCCTCGGCGGTGTCGGACGTCGACGAACGGCCATGCACCACGCCGATCTGCACACCGTGCAGCAGCGGCGCGCTGGCATCGGCCAGCGGTTGCGGGCCGTCACCACGGTCCAGCGTGGTCGAGCCCGGCACGTAGGCCGCAGCAGCGAACCCGCCCTGCACGCGCACGCCACTCAGCTCGGCACTGTCCTGCCAACCGTCACCGTCGCGATCGTCAAACACGGTGCCGAATACCAGGCTGTCTTCCAGCAACGGATCGGCATCCATGGCCACCTCGGCGGTGGCGATGTTCGAGAGCGGACTGCCATCGTCAGCCGTGGCCACGGCCTGGTTGACGTGGTTGGCCGCGCGCACGCCGGCCCCCACCCGCAACAGATAGGTGATGGTGGCGCTGCGGCCAACCACAATGTCCACCGCACCGATGCGCAGTGGCACCTGGCTGCTGGCCAGCGAGAAGGCACCATCGTCGTCGGCGACACGCATCGAGCCATCGACGTAGCTGAAGCCCGGCGGCGGCGTGTCGACCACCACGCCATCGCGCCAGTGGCTGCTGCCTACGTTCTCGACCACCAGTTGGTAGCGCACCAGGTCGCCCACTTTCACCCGGCGCGGGCTGGCGGTCTTGGTGATGCGCAGCGCAAAGTCGGACACCACCTTGTGGCGCGTCTCGCAGGTCGTGCAGTCCGGCGGCGGCGAACCGTCCGGATACTGGCCGCGCAGACGGTTCAGCACCTCGGTGCGGGCCTCCTGGTTGACCACGGCCTCGTAGACGAACTCGTGGCGACCGATCGAGGTACCCGTCGGCACCGTGCAGACGATGTCCGGCCCCTGCTGGACGCATCCGGCCGGCAGGCCCTCGATGCTCAAGCCGGCATCGGGCGTATCCACCAGCTGCAACGGACGACGCAGCGCAGCGCGCTCGACCGTGACCACCAGCGTGTAGCGCAGGCGGTCGCCCGGTCGCACTTCGGTGCCACTGGCAGGTCCGGACTGCTTCTCCAGCACCACCCGCGGTTCGGCCAAAGCGTGCTCGGTGCTGCAGTCGCCGCTGCAGGTGGGCGTGTCACCACCGGTGCCGAGCACAGCATTGCGCACGCTGCCACTGGCCTGGGCATTGACCAGCGCGCGGTAGCCCAGCGTATACGTGCCCGGCGCCGTGCCGGCCGGCAGCGTGCAGACCAGTGGATTGCTGGCACTGCACGAGAACGGCCCGGGCTGGGTGACCGACTGCAGGTCCAGGCCCGTGCCCAGGGTATCGGTCAGGGTCAGCGTATCGAGGGTCTGCGAGTTGGCGACCGTCACTTCCACGCTGTAGTCCACCGCATCGCCCACGGCAACCGGAGCAACGGTGCTCGACTGCTTGCGGTAGGTCACCACCGCCGACAGCACGGGGGTGGTCGTGCCACAGTTGCTGGTGCACGTGTTGATGCCAGTGCCACTGCCGAGCACTGCGTTGCTGACGCTGCCCTTGGCCTGCGCGTTCACCCGCGCGGTGTAGTCCACCGTGTAGGTGCCCGGCACCGTACCGGCCGGCAGCGTGCACACCAACGGATTGGCGGCATTGCAGGTGAAGCCCCGGCTGGCGGTCACCGCACCGAAGTCCAGGCCGGGGCCCATCGTGTCGGTCAGAGTGAACACCGCCGTGGTGCGCGAGTTGCTGACCACCGCGGTCAGTGTGTAGGCGATGCTGTCACCCACCTTCACCGGACCCGCCGCGGCCGAGGTCTTGCGATAGTCGATCGCACTGCCGGTCACCGGCGTGCTGGTACCGCAGTTGGCGGTACACGATGGGTTGTCGCCACCGCTGCCGAGCACGGCATTGGTGACCTGGGCGGTGGCCTGTGCGTTCACCATCGCCGTGTAGGTCAGGCTGTAGCTGCCAGGCACGGTTCCCGCCGGCAAGGTGCACACCAGCGGATTGGCAGCATTGCAGGTGTAGGCGCCCGCGCTGGTCACCGCGCCGAAGTCGAGGCCGGTGCCCAGCGTATCGGTCAGGGTCACCACATCGGTGGTGCGCGAGTTGGTCACTACCGTGGTCAGGGTGTAGGTCAGGCGATCGCCCACTGAAACCGGACCGGTGCTGTTCACCGACTTGGCGTAGCTCACGCCCGGTGTCGCCACCGGGGTGGTGGTGTCACAGTTCACGCTGCACGACGGGTTGTCGGTGCCGCTACCAAGCACGGCATTGCGCACGCTGCCGCTCGCCTGCGCATTGACGGTTGCGCCATAGGTAACACTGTAGGTACCCGGCACGGTGCCGGCGGGCAGCGTGCACACCAGCGGATTGGCGGCGTTGCAGGTGAAGATGCCTGCGCTGCTCACGCCAGCGAAATCGAGGCCATTGCCCAGCGTATCGGTCAAGGTGACCACGGCACTGGTGCGCGCACGCGTCACCGTTGCAGTCAGGGTGTAGTCGATGCGGTCACCCACCCGTACCGGGCCGCCGGTGGAGGCCTGCTTGGCATATACGACCTGCGCGGCAGCCATCGGCGTGGTGGTATCACACGCACCCACGCAGGAAGGCTTGTCGGTACCGCTGGGTACAACGGCGTTGCGCACCTGGCCGCTGGCCTGCGCGTTGACCACGCCGGTGTAGGAGAACGCATAGCTGCCCGGCACGGTGCCGGCCGGCAGCGTGCAGACCAGCGGATTGCCTGGCGTGCAACTGAAGCTGCCTGCGCTGGTGACGCTGCCGAAGTCCAGGCCGGTACCCAGCGTGTCGGTCAGCGTGGTCACCGCCGTGGTGCGCGCGTCGGCCACCAGCACCGTCACGGTGTAGGCAACACTGTCGCCGATGGCGACCGGACCGGCGGTGCCGCTGGCCTTGGATACCGAGATGCGTGGCGCTGCCACCGGCGTGGTGGTGGTGCAGTTGCTGCTGCAGGTGGGCGTGTCAGTACCCGTGCCGACCACGGTGTTGACCACCTGGCCACTGGCCTGCGCATTGACCGTGGCCGTGTAGCTCAGGCTGTAGGTGCCCGGCACCGTGCCTGCCGGCAGCGTGCACACCAGCGGGTTGGCCGCGTTGCAGGTAAATGCACCGGGGCTGCTGACGCTGGCGAAATCCAAGCCGGTGCCCAGGGTGTCGGTCAGGGTCAGCACAGCTCGGGTGTTGCCGTCGGCCACGGTGACATCCACCGTGTAGCTCACGGTCGCGCCTACCGCGACCGGGCCGGTGGTGTTCGAACGCTTGGCGTAGCCCACCCGCGTCACCGGCACGGTCACGTCGCTGCGCGTGCAGTGATCAACGTCGGTGCAGCTGCTGCCGGGTATCGGCGGATTGCCGTTGTTGAAGGGATCGTAGCCGCCGCCCACGCTGGCATGGTTGGTCAGCACGCCGGTCGCAGCCGCGGTGACCGTCACCGGCAACGTGAACGCCGAGCTGGAGCCGGGACTGCCGGCCGCGGCCAGCACCTGGCTGCTGGTGCAGGTGACGTCCTGGCCACTGGCCGTACAGCTCCAGCTGCCGCTCACATGGGCACCCGTCCAGTTCGGCACGATCCCGGCCGGCAGCTGGTCGCGCACGATGATCGCGCCCGCCGGCACATTCGGTGGATTGCCGGTGGGGACATCGCTGGTATTGCTCACCGTCAGCGTGTACTCGGTGCCGGCCTGTCCGTAGTTCCAAATGCCACCGGTGGCGTTGTTGCCCTTGACCACCTTCAGCGAGGGAGCCGTGATGGTGATGCGGTGGTCTTCCACCTCGCCGTCATCGGCCACGCCGGTCGGGTTCTGGATCTGCGCGGCGATGGTGGAGTAGCGCAGCCGCACGTAGCTCGTGCCGGCGCTGACCGCGCTGGGTACCGTCCAGCTCAGGTTCGCCTGGCCTCCGCTGCAGGCGGCGGTCGTGCTGCGTTCGTTGAGATCGAAGGTGCCATTACGGTTGAAGTCGATCCAGCCGGCAACGCTGCCATTGCCCACGCAGGCTACTGACTGGGTGATCAGCGTACCGGCCTGCATCACCGTCAACCGGTAGCTGGTTGGCCAGGCATCTTCTTCACGGCTCCCCACCTGCGGGAAGTTGTCATCGCCCAGTGCGTCCGCGCTGTAGCTGCTCTTCTGTTCGGTATCCGGGCCCAGGCTGCCGAGGAAATCAGTCAACGGTGGTGCCAGGCCACCCGGCGTATAACCGGCGGTATTGATGTTGAAGTTGCTGGCGCCCTGCGGAATGCCATCGGAACGGAACTGCAGATCGTCCACCACGTGCATGGCATCGCCGTAGCTCTGCGGTGCGTCACCGAAGTCGGCATACGGCACCAGCAGGCCGATGGCGATGGCGGTGGTGCCGCCGCCGCGCATCGAGAAGCCCATGTTCACCGCCAGGTTGCCCGGCGCGTGTGCGGCATTGTCGAAACTGAGGAAGGTAACGGCCGCCGTGTTGTCGTCGTTGCCGGGACCGAAGCGGATCACCTGGTTGGCGCCGCTGGTCGACTTGTTCACCAGATAGGGCGTGGCATTGGCCAGGTTCTTGCGAACCTCCACCACGTTCCAGGTGCCCTGCGCGCTGGCTTCGACGAACTCGCCGCTGTTGTTGATCGATTCGGCATCGGCCATCACCACGCCGCGCAAGCGGTAGGGCGCGCCCCCCAGGGTCGACGTGCAGGTGATGCTGAAACTGGAGGTGCCACCCGCACGTGCGATGCCGGCAATCAGCTGGTTGCTGGTGCCAGTGCCGCCGATGTTGTACAGATCGTCAAGACTGTCACCGCCGAAGTTGCCAGGCCGATAGCTGCGCAGCACACCGGTCTCGGCGGTGTTCAGGCGGCAGTCCACGCGCAGGTTCACTCCCGCCGCCACAGGCATATCGATGGACGACGTCGCGCCGTCGTTGAGCGCGACGTTGTTCACGCCATTGGCACCGCCGCCCCAGGTCAACCACAGCACGGTGTTGCGATACGGGCTGCTACCGCCGGTGGCATAGGCCGCAGCCCAGGCCAGCGAAGGTGCCAGCATTGCCAGCAACAGCAACAGGCCGGCCGCCATCCAGCGGCCGGGGTGCAGGTACCGCAGGTTTTTTCCGGGATGAACGCATCCACCGCCCGCGCGAATGCGCGACGTCGTCGACTGCCACATGTTGATTTCCCCCGCTCAGCCCTCAGACGGGCCGAAGTTCAATGGGTGACCTGGGACGAAATCCCGGCACCGGCGACGCACGCAACTACGTGTTCTGCCGACTCCGTGGCACCTGCCTTCGTCCCTGCACCCGGATGGTTGGGTACATACATCTGTGACCAAGTTAACACATTTCGCACAAATGTGTGATCACCATTACATTCATATTTGCAAAGTCTGTCGTCAATCGCCTGGCTACAGTTGTAGCAACACCGCCCCGGCGGCCCGTGCACGATTCCGGCAGCTGCAACGCCCTTTCCGGCAAGTTGCCATGCGAATTCGGCGTGCAGTGCGCCCTTCGACAAGGTGGCGCGCGCTGCGCGCCATCGGGAATCAGCCCTTCGTTGCCCCATGCCGGAACGAGGCCAGCAGTGTGGATGCGGCCATTGCCGGGGCCAGACGGCCGCGCGCAAGCGACCAGGTGATGCCGTAGAAGCAGGTCCAGTAGAAGTCGGCCAACCACACTGCGGTGAACTCGACGTTGAACTCACCCACTCGCTGGCCGCGCAGGAAAAACGCCTCGAAACGTTCACCGATCGGCGCCCAGCGCTCCGGCAGCAGGTGCAGGTCGCCCAAGCGCTGCTGTTCTTCCATCATCCGTGCGAACAGCAGCGTCACCAGCTCCCAGTCCGCCAGCAGCGTGGCGGTGACCTGCTCCAGCACGTGGCGTGCATCACCGCCCTGGTCGAACCAGGCCGCCGCCGCTTCCACGCGCTCGAAACCGGCCGCGAACAGGGCCTCGTCGATCGCCTCCCGGGTAGGCGCAAACCGGTACAGGGTCGCGCGGCTGATGCCCGCCCCGCGCGCGAGTTCGCTGAGGGTGCAGCGTGGATGGCTGACCAGGGTGGCCGCCAGCGCATGGGGCAGGTCGCGTCGTGTACGTGCTGCGGCAGGTCGCATCAAAAGCGATGGGGTGTGGGCTGGCCCTCACGCTAGCATGAATCATCAATTAATAAACTGAATCAAATATGATTCACACGAATCATGGATGCGCTACAACGGGGGGGCGTCCGGTGCACCCGGGTCGGTGCACGGCAGGGAACGCGTCACAGGCATCGAGGGAGACAACGCCATGCTGCACCCACTACGCGATATCGCCGTGCTGTTCGACGCCAGCGACACCGGGCACCGCGTTCTCAACATCGCCGCCGACCTGGCGCAGGCCCAGCAGGCGCATCTGGTCGCAGTCTCCACGGCCCTGCATCCCACCGACATCGCCAACGGCTTCGCGCGCGGTGCCGGCATCGCCGCCGCGCTGGACCACGAGGCCCGCGCGGATGCCGCCTGCACCGCACAGCTGATGCAGAACCTGCGTGCCGTGTCCGAGCCGCTGCAGATCAGCACCGAACTGCGCATCGTCTCGGACTACCTGGGTGGCGCTGACCTGGCGCTGCAGTCGCTGTACTGCGACCTGATCATCGCCGGCTATCCGCACACACCAGGCGCGCCCTCCGGCTGGCATCCACTGGGCACGCTGCGCCAGACCGGGGTACCGATGCTGCTGGTGCCGCCGCACTGGAAGGGCAAGCAGGTCGGCCGGCGTATCGTGGTGGCCTGGAATGCCAGCAAGCAGGCCCGTCGTGCGGTGGCAGATGCCCTGCCTCTGCTGGCCCGCGCGCAGGCCGTGCACCTGCTGATGGTCGACACGCCCAAGGCTGAAGCGGCACCCGGCGCTGAAATGGCCCAGCATCTGGCGCGGCACGGCGTTGAAGTGGAGATACAGGCGATCAGCTCCAGCCAAGGGGGTGTAGCTGCCACCATTCGCCAGCATGTACTTGATGCCGAAGCCGATCTGCTGGTGCTGGGGCCCTACAGCCGCAGTCGCGTGGTCGAGCGCGTGCTCGGCGGGGTCACCGAGGATCTGCTCGCCGAAGTACCGGCGCCCTTGTTCGTATCGCACTGATACCGCCCTGCCCCGCCCGGCGGTAGCCGGTCAGCGATTGACCGGTGTGCCGCCGGAAATAGCGGCACAGGTAGGACGCGTCCTCGAAGCACAGGCGTTCGGCGATGCGTCCGATCGGCAGTTCGCTGTAGCTCAGCAGCGCCTTGATCTCCAGCACCACCTGGCGGTCGATCAACGCCTTCGGCGTTTCGCCGAAGCATTCCCGGGTCACCTGCGAGAGATAGAACGGGGTAATGCACAGCGCCTCGGCGTAGGACTGCACGTCGCGTTGGCGCGTGCTGCGCTGGCCGACCAGCTCCCAGAAGCTCCAGGCCAGGCGCTCGCGCCGGCCGACCTGCGGCGCCGCCTCGTAGTATGCCGGGAGCAGTGTGGCGAACTTCAGGAAAAAGGTCTGCAGCAGGTTGCGCAGCATCACGTGCCGATGGCGGCCACCGTTGTGCTGGGCATCCATCAACTGCTGCAGCCAACCCTGCAGCAGCGGCACCTCCAGCGGTGACGGCACACAATGGGGGTGCTCGTGCAGGAACTTGAACAGTGCATTGGGCAGCACATAGGCCACCTCCGATGCCAGCGCTTTCGGCACCAGGCAGGCCACCGCAAGGAAGCGGCGCGAACGCTGCCGCAGCAGCGCCAGCGTATCCTCCGCCAGCACCAGTACGTCGTGCCGCTGCACCGCCACTTCGCGGAAGTTCAGTGCGAACCGCGCACGCCCGGACACGCACACCAGCACCGTCAGATAGGCGTGCCCGAACGACAGCGGAACACCCAAGCCTTCCGCCAGCGTACTGACTTCCAGACGCATGGATTCGTCCTGTTCCAGAAGCTGGGGAATGCGATCCATGGGCCGATCCACTGGGATTCCACTGGGATATCGCGGCAGAGCATATCCGCCCGAACGAAGAAGTTGTGAAAAGTACCGAAACCATCAAGGTCCCGCCCTGTGCTCCCTGCCCGTCGAAACCTAGCCTGTGCACTCTCTTTCCACCGACGGACCCGCCATGCAACTGGCCACCCAACGCTTGATCCTGCGCCCCTGGCGCGACAGTGACGCCGCCGATCTGTACGAGTACGCCCGCGACCCGCGCGTGGGGCCCGTCGCCGGTTGGCCACCGCATGCCAGCGTAGAGGAGAGTGCCGACATCATCCGCACCGTGTTCAACCGACCGGAGGTCTACGCCCTGCAGAGCCGCGAGAACGGGCGTGCCATCGGTTGCGTCGGCATCCTGATCGGTGCAGACAGCAACTTCAGCTTGGGCGAGCGCGAGGGAGAGATCGCCTACTGGATCGGCGTACCGTACTGGGGGCGTGGCCTGGTACCCGAAGCTGTACGTGAGGTGATGCGGCATGCCTTCCTGGATCTGCAGCTGGATGCGTTGTGGTGCGGCTACTTCGCCGACAACCTGCAATCGATGAGCGCGCAGGCCAAATGCGGTTTCCGCCATCACCACACCGAGGTCAACCAGTTCAACCGCTTCCTCGGCGACTACCGCACCGAACACATCAGCCGCATCACCGCCAGGGAATGGCAGGCGCAGCAGACCGTACCGCTGCCCACGTGATCACGGCTCAGCCCTCGCTGCGCTGCATGAACAACAATTCCGGCGTCGAGGCATCTTCCACCGGCTGGAAGCCGAAATCGCGGTAGAGCGCGACCGCCGCGACGTTGTCACGATAGACACGCAGGCTCAGGCGCTGCACATCCGGCGACCGCAGGGCCTCGGCACACAACAACTGCATCAGCACCCGTCCCAGGCCGCGCCCACGCGCCTGCGGCGAGACAATGATGCGGCCCAGGTGGGCAGTGCCGGGCGCGGTCAACCAGTACTGGCCGAACCCCATGCACGCACCCTCCCCGTCCAACAGCACCCAACCCGGGCGCTCGGCCAGTTCAAGAGTCCGTGCGAATGCCTCAGGCAGCAGAGGAAACGCAACGCCCGGGCCAGCCCAGCGTTGCGTCGCTGCAACCGAATCGAGCCAGCCAGCGATACGCGGGTAATGCCGAGGTTGAACCGGCTGCAACTGTGCGGGCATGAGGATGCCTGTGTGGTCTGGTCCACTGATTGTGAGCGGCCCGCCCAACGCCGTCACGCTGCGCGGCAGCCGTTGAATGTTGTCCTGCGACAATGCCCTTGCACCATCACAGTCGCAGCTTCAGCTCTGCAGGTAGGCAGGGCCGTCCCAGCCATCAAGGTACTACGGCAACTCATCGCGAACCTCAACGACGCGTTGCCGGTAGTAGAGATGCATTGTGGGCGCCATGGCAACGTCCAGCCATCCGCCGCCAGCGCGGGCGAGCATGGCGTTGGGAACGACACGCATGCACAGACGGTTCGTGCCGAACACAACCTCGCCGCACGTAGCACAGAAGGTCTTCTTCAGCTGCTTGTGGGGATGGCTGAAGCTTCGCGCATCGAAGGAGGCCATCTGAACCGACGAAGCCTCCCATGCCGTCGCGGAGAACACGGTGACACCGTAGAAGTCCCTGCACGATGAACAGTGGCAGTTGGCGCGTGCGACCGGCTCTCCACCCAGCTCAATGGCGACGTTCCCGCACAGGCACGCTACTCGTATCGACATGATGACCCGAAAGAGAGGGGCAGGCGCGGATTCTACTGCCATATCTGGAACACATGCCGACTGCCCCAGCAGAAAATTCAATCGGCCTTACCCACAGACGCAAAGTGTCGTCCATCGACTTCGGGGTCTTCGGGCTCCTCCTCCCGATACCCTTTCGCTTCAGAGCCAGCAAGCTATCCAGCATGTCGTACCGCACGACGATGGTGTTGATGGCGCGCTCGCCGATGTTGCCCACCTTCTTCACCCGGAGCAAAGTGACGGCAGCGAACTTAACGCGGGGTGTAAAAGAGAAGGGCCCATCGGAGAGCGGGCCCTTCCTTGTTCATTTGCCGGTTGTTGACGACTGGATGGGCTTCGGGGTGGTCAGATCGTAGGCAAAGCATGCAGCCTGCATTTCCGTAAGCGCCTTCCGTCGATCGTGCGACGCCTCTCTGCGATCCGTGATCACTGGGAGCTTCAGACGAATCACGTCAGCGACAGCTCTACGATCAGCAATTGCCGCGGATCCCCCGAACCCAGAGTCCTCCAGCGCCTTTCCCGCCATACCAGAGGCGCCCCCCAATGCACTTAGTCCCGCTATTGCACCGGCGTGCTTGGCAGCGTTCGCCGCCGTAAGTGCAGGTGCGATGACCGTGCCCGCGACCAGCCCGATGCCGTACACCCAGAGGGACGCCTTTCGCTGATCAACGGATTTGTTCTCCATCCCGAGGATGAGCTTCTTGCATTCCGCCAGTACCGCTGGCAACGCCTCCTCAACGTCCGAGGCGTCATCCACCTCCTCTCCAGGCTCATACCATCCGTCGCGGGGAAGCCTCCTCGGAGGCTTGACTCCGCTGGGATCAGGCGCCTGGGCCTGACCGTCAACGGGGGGCGGCGGAGGTGGAGGTGGAGGTGGAGGTGGTGCTACGGCGGCCCGGGAAGGATGGCCAACGAAAGAGACGTTGTAGGGTGCAGTGCCCCCCCCCTTGGTTGAACAACCAACGCAAAGCACAGCCGCAACCAGAACAGCGGTCATCGCCTTCATGTTGCCCCCTGTCGGCGGCGTCATGCCACCGCTGGGGCCTTTACTACCACAGGATTGCGGTTTTCACGGGACCGACAATCCGACGCTGCCTGCATTTTGCCGGGGCCCAGTTTGGCGGACACCGGTTGCATGGCCTGCGGCCGCGTGAATCCAGCCTCCACCTGGGCCAGGTACCCAGCCCGGACGCACTGCGCCAGTAGTAGTGCTGGTCGACACGGGGTACACCGGGTTCGTCGAAGATGGCCTCTATCCGTCATTCCGTCTGATTGACGATTCGATCATCGGCGGCCGAGTCCGCCTCACCCAGCACCTGCATGGCGTTGCATGACCTGCCGCGCTTGGTTATTGCTCGCAGGTCAGGCGAAGGTTCCCATTGGACGGCAGCAGGATTCGATAGACCTGCCTTTCGCCCGCGTTGATGGTCAGGTTCTGAGACGTTGAAATGTTCGGGCAGGCGCCGCCGCCTGTGTCGAGCTTCACGAAGTAGGAGCCTGGTGATACATACAGAGTGGCGGCTTCGGACTGGCGAATGTCCATCACCTTCTCATTGTTGAGAGAGATGGCATGCGTGCAGGCAGATCCATGGAAACCCTTGTCCCGCATGATGTAGATCTGCGCACTACGGTCCGGCGACGGCGCCAAGCGTTCGGCCTTGTAGATACGATCAGGAGGCACCGGCCTGGCGGTTTCCTCCGTGACGGGGACCGTGGAACAGCCGATTAACGTGGCCATTGCGGCCGCAGCACCAAGCATTCCTTTCCGCATGATCCCCTCCGTTATTGTTGGCTGATTCTACTGCGCGTCCGCACTTGCGCAATTCCGAACGGATCGGCAGAAAGATTACCTTACGGCATTGCGATTCAATTGCCGCGCGGCAATCCAACTCCAGCCGCCCACCAAGCCTCCCGGCAGAGGTGGGCAGCCAAAGTGTTGAGAGCGATCCAGACGAAGATGGCCGGGGGTGCACGAGGTCGGCAAGTAGCGCGAGGCGCCGCTGGGCCGGTATGTGCGCTGGGCACTTCGCTGTCTATCCGATCCGCTTGTCGCCGTGCACAAGAACACGGTATGGCCATCACCGGAGTGCCGTTGCGACAGGTGCAGATCCTGGCCGGGCATGCCGACTACGCCACTACTGGAAGTGCTACGAGCACCTCTCCCCCTGAGGGCGATGACGGTGCGGTGGCGAAGCCAACCTATTGATTCGCCATTACCACCACTGTGACCAAATGGCGCCTTTTGATGGCCCGATATGGCCTGTGGCGATATAGCGGCTTTCGCAAGTTGTTGATTCTGGCGACCCCGGCCCGATTCGAACGGTCGACCTTCCCCTTGGGAGGGGATTTCGTCGCCCGCTCAATCAGCAACTTACGAAGTGCCTGGGACCAGCGTGGGTCCATTGCCACTCGATCACACGACGCTGGTGATTACTGCCCCATCAGGGAACCCAAGAGGCAGGGCTGGCAAATGTCCACCTTTCCCAACAACCCATGCTACGTGACCAAAGAGTTCTCCCGCCAAAATCGGCAAAAGCTCGCGCTTGGTTGAAGAGTATAAGTGAAGCGCCAGCACGTTCACGCTGCGCTTACATTGCACGCCAATCTACAACTCCAGGAAGGAACTGAAATGCGTTTGAAGGCTGCAAAGGTCATTCTCGGAATATCGCTTTTCACAAGTGCCCTCTCCGCACACGCAATCGACTCAATAACCTGTGATGACTGCACTTTGACAAAGCGTCAGATGCAGTCAAAGGCAGGAGGAGACGGAGACTACTACTTCTGGGATTTCAAGAATCGACGCCTGTACCACATGAACGTATCCGGTAGTGGCGGCCCGCTTTATCGCGCAGCTGCCGCTCCAGGCGGAACAAAAGTAAAGGAAATCATGCTGACTGCGGACGAACAAGCAATGTTCAATGCGGGCATGCAGCTCTACGACGCGAATGGCCGGTCTGAGACGGTTAGAGTCCAAGCGCCTGTATATGACAGCCGCGCTGCGCTCAACTCATTCGGTGGCGCGATCGCCGCAGCGCCCACCCAGGCTATACCACTCGCCGATCCACCTCAGACCTACCCGATGAATGCAATGGATGCGGTGACGACACCGGCTTGGCGTGAGGCGGCTATTGCGAAAACACTATCCTACGACAATCTCGGGCCTTTGCGGTTTGTGGGAGAGACCCTTCGTGTTCTCGTTTCAGGCTTCTCTCAAGCCGTCAACATCACAAAGCTGCCGAGCCCCTTCAGCATCGTAACCACTATTCCCTTCCCTGACGGCTCTTACATTCTCGTGCAATACACCTATCAAGATCACGGGTACAGATACATCCGTGGATCCGGGCGAGACGCAGCAGGCAATGTGATTCCTGACGGGCAGAAGGATATTGCGAGCCCCGATCAAGCTTCCCAAACGTACATTTATCCGACGGGCCCACTTGCGGCAGGCCCGGGTGGTGAGATGATAAGACACCTCGACAACCTGGGTGTCCGTTGGATCGGCGCAAACTCTCCACCGGTATATGTTGGTTTCCGAATCGGCTGTTCCTACACTCCCTCAGGTGCACAATGCCAAGTGAACTCCCTAACCCCATAGAACGTGGATCAGAGCGACTGATCCACGGAAACGGCATTCTTATCCGGGCATTTTTGATCCTGACGATGAGCTCTGCAGTATGGATGCTGGCCGGACTGTCGATCGGAAGGGGTGCCAAGGGCGCTCTTGTCTGGCCGTACATCATTCCATCCCTCGTCTTCATCGCGCTCATCGTTTCCTATAGAGCGAGGGTGCGGAATGCCGAATGGTTCACCAATAAGCCACGGACGCTGTTCCTGCTTACTCTGTCTTGGATTGCCTGCGCGGTGGGGCTTGTTCTTTCAGTAGCACCCTTCTGAGGACTGAGCCCTGCCGTCGTGATGGCGGTGGGGCTCACATTTCCTCATGAGGGCTGCGCCCTACAGCACCAGTGCTCTCTCGCCTGAATCGACAGGTCACCCTCGCACGCGCCTCCAGCCGATACTCGATGGAACCGTCGGCGCGTTCCACCTTGAACGCATAGGCGTCCGGCACATGCCGCGATCGAAGGTGCAGAGGAATGGCAAAGGTTCGACTCTACTGGCGCGGCAGCAAGGCCTACCTCGACTGGGCTGAAGGCGGCGAACGCTTTCGCCGGTCCATTGGGCAACCTGACGCCCGTGAGGCGGAGAGAATACGTGCCGCGAAAGAAGCAGAACTGACTCACGGGGTCAGGATCTTGGCGCGTCTGCCCAAGGTTCGGGACTACCTGGGATGGTATCTGGACTGGTACGAAGCCGAGCACCCGACTACCATTTCGAAGGCCAGAAGCGAAGTGAAGCGCTTCATCGAGCGCTTCGGGCACCGGCCAATCGACAGCATCCGCGCGGTGGAGGTAGAGCAGTACAAGCGCTCCAGGCTGCTGGACGACAAAGCGGCAAAGGAAACAGTTGGGAAGGAGATTCGGCGGCTGAAGGCGGCATTCAACTGCGGCGTCCAATGGAAAGAGCTGGACGTGAACCCGCTCGCCACCGTGAAAGCCTCTCGCGGCGTGCGGAGCGTGGCAGTCAAGTTCTATGACCGGGCCGCGATGCGCCGGTTGTATCGGGCGAACCCCGCCCGTGCGCCGCTTTGGCTCTTCATGGCCCACACCGGGCTGCGTCGGGGCGAGATCATCGGCTTGGAGAAAAACTCGGTCGTGGGCGGACGCCTGCTTGTTGAAAGCGATCCGGACGAGAACGGCGAAGGCCGGACAAAGTCAGGGAAGTGGCGGGAGGTTCCCCTAAACCGCTATGCCAGCTGGGCGCTTCGGCATCTGCCAGATCCGCTCGTCACGGTACACAAGGACACCGTGTCTGCCTGGTTCAAGAAAGATTCGGAGCTGGCCGGGGTCGGCGGGCACCTACACCGACTCCGTCACACCTTCTGCGCACACATGGTGATGGCAGGCGTGCCACTGCGTCGAGTGCAGATCCTCGCAGGACACGCTGACTACGCAACGACGGAGAAATACTACGCGCATCTGACGCCGGATGGTGATGACGGCGCTGTCGCAAAGCTCCGCTACTGAGTCGCTGTCACGACCCGAAGAGCAAGCCTTCAAGCTCTTCTTTAGTCGGGACTTTCTTGGCCTCAATCATCTTGATGATCACTTTGCGCAACAGTTCGAGGGAGGCGAGCAAATCGTCGGATGAGTGTTTTGGAGACCCATGCGCAGCAGCCGACCGTGCGTCATACAGCTTCAACACCTTCTTGTGCTGCGCGGTCCGCTCCGGACCAGGCGGCTTGAGGTACGCGGCTATCATGACCGACACTCGGAACCTAAGCTCACTGTTTGACCCGGTGAACAGCGCCTCCAAAGCGCCCCATACCGACACTAGCCCAAGAGCTGAGCTGTGTATCAGCTGAGCATTGGCCAATGCGTCGACGGCCAGGCTGAACGCTGCGCTGCTCTCTACCAGATCTAGCGCCGCCTCCCAGTTTTCCCGAACCCACTCGAGGTCTTGCCGCGTATCACGCTCCGTGGCCGGGTGCAGCTGGAAATACCAAGGCTGCACCTCAACCGCGTTCGCGACATGAGCCCACCCCTTCTCGGGTGACCACTCGATACTCTGGGGAGAAATATTGGATCCGAGGATCAAACGGATGCGCGGATCAACCCACAATCTGAGCAATGCAACTAGCTGCATTGCAATCGCTCTTGAATCGGATTTGCGCCGCTTATAGCTAGCCGGGATATACAGCGCCACTTCGGAATCGAAGCCAAACCCATGTCCTGTTGCTGCCCAAGGGCCTGGATGGTGCTGACCGGGCATCGCGGGACGCCGGATTGCAACCATCGTGTTTGACATGACATGCGTGTAGCCGGGCTGCAGCGCCAGGCCGTTGCCCAGGTCGAAAGGCTCGCACCCAATACTCAACGAGGTAAGGCAGCAGTAGAGGTCCAGCGGCGCTGCTTCGTCCATGGCCTGCCCATCAAAAAAAGTGGTGTGCCAACTGTGCCAAATCAGGTCCGAAAAGTGGCGAAATAGAGCAACACCGACATGCCGAACTGCGCCTAAGTGCTTGATTATGGTGACCCCGGCCCGATTCGAACGGGCGACCTTCCCCTTAGGAGGGGGACGCTCTATCCAGCTGAGCTACGGGGCCATGCAGCCGGGAAGTTTACAGGCAACACACCCTGCCCTCCAAGCATTCGTGCTCCACACGGCGGCGCTGGCGCGTTGCACCATGGCCGGACAGGCCGCTCTGCTACCATCGGCGATTCAGTTCATCGCGCCCCCCACCTGCCCGCGATGGCACCAAACAACGTAACGAAACACAGGAGTCTGCATGTCTTCCGAGCTGCTCAAGTCCCTTGGCCTGGACGCGATCAACGCTGGCACGTACCTGGGCAACGGGGAGTGGTCGAGCGCGACCAGCGGTGAGCTGATCACCCCGGTCAACCCGACCACCGGCGAGCCGATCGCGCAGGTCCGCGCGACCACCGAGGCCGAGTACGAGACCGTCGTCGCCCGCGCCCAGGAAGCCTTCAAGATCTGGCGTACCACGCCGGCCCCGCGTCGCGGCGAAGCCGTGCGCCTGTGCGGTGAAGCGCTGCGCAAGCACAAGGACGCCCTGGGTTCGCTGGTGGCGCTGGAAATGGGCAAGAGCAAGCCGGAAGGCGACGGCGAAGTGCAGGAGATGATCGACATCGCCGATTTCGCCGTGGGCCAGAGCCGCATGCTGTACGGCTACACCATGCATTCCGAGCGCCCCGGCCACCGCATGTACGAGCAGTACCACCCGCTGGGCCTGGTCGGCATCATCTCCGCCTTCAACTTCCCGGTCGCGGTGTGGAGCTGGAACTCGTTCCTGGCCGCCATCTGTGGCGACGTGTGCATCTGGAAGCCGTCCAACAAGACGCCGCTGACCGCCATCGCCTCGCTGAAGATCTGCAACGACGCCCTGCGCGAAGCCGGCTTCCCGGACATCTTCTTCCTGATCAACGATGCCGGCACCGCGCTGTCGGAAAAGATGGTCGATGACCGTCGCGTGCCGCTGATCAGCTTCACCGGCTCGACCCAGGTCGGCCGCACCGTCAACGAGAAGGTCGCGCGTCGCCTCGGCCGCTGCCTGCTGGAACTGGGTGGCAACAACGCCATCATCCTGGACGAAACCGCCGACCTGAAGCTGGCCGTGCCGGGCATCGTGTTCGGCGCCGTCGGCACCGCCGGCCAGCGCTGCACCACCACCCGCCGCCTGATCGTGCACCGCTCGATCTACGCCGACGTGCTGGCCACCCTGGTCAAGGCCTACAAGCAGGTCGAAGGCAAGATCGGCGACCCGACCGATGCGGCCAACCTGATGGGCCCGCTGAACAGCGACGGCGCCGTGCAGCAGTTCCTCGATGCCATCGCCCAGGCCAAGGCCGCCGGCGGCACCATTGAAACCGGCGGCACCCGCATCGACCGCCCAGGCAACTTCGTGCTGCCGGCCATCGTCTCCGGCCTGAAGAACAGCGATGCCGTGGTCCAGCACGAGACCTTCGCGCCGATCCTGTACGTGATGCCGTACGACACCCTCGATGAAGCCATCGACATGCAGAATGGCGTGCCGCAGGGCCTGTCGTCCTCGATCTTCACCCAGAACCTGAAGACTGCCGAGAAGTTCCTATCGGCCGCTGGCAGCGACTGCGGCATTGCCAACATCAACATCGGCACGTCCGGTGCGGAGATCGGTGGCGCCTTCGGTGGCGAGAAGGACACCGGCGGCGGCCGCGAGTCCGGCTCGGATGCGTGGAAGGTCTACATGCGCCGCCAGACCAACACCATCAACTATTCGGACTCGCTGCCGCTGGCCCAGGGCATCAAGTTCGATCTGTGATGGCAGACGTTTCTGCCATGGCTGCGGGTCAGAGCCCCTCCGGGGATCTGACCCCTGCCCAGGGCCGGATCCCCAATGGGGCTCCGACCCTCGATTTCACCGGTCGCCGCGTGCTGATCGCCGGCGGCAGCAAGGGCATCGGTCGTGAAATGGCGCTGGCATTTGCCGGCGCCGGTGCGCAGGTCTCGGTCTGCGCACGTGGCCACGCCGGCCTGGATGCCCTGCGTGCCGATGCGCAGGCACAGGGCACCCCGCTGCATACCGTCTCCGCCGATCTGGCCGACGCCGGCCAGATCCAGGCCTGGCTGCAGGCCGCTGCCGATGCGCTCGGCGGCATCGATGTACTGATCAACAACGCTACCGGCTACGGCATGGCCGACGACGAGGATGGCTGGGCCGCCAGCCTGCAGATCGACCTGATGGCGGCGGTACGGGCTTCGCGCCTGGCACTGCCGTGGCTGCGCGCATCCAGCGATGCCTGCATCCTCAACCTGTCCTCGATCGCCGCACAGCAGCCACGCCCCGGTGGCGCGCCCTACGCCGCCGCCAAGGCCGCGCTGTCGCACTACACCACCTCGCAGGCACTGGCGCTGGCCAAGGACCGGATCCGGGTCAACGCCATCGCCCCCGGTTCGATTGAATTCGATGACGGCCTGTGGGATCGCCGTCGCACCGAAGATCCGGCGCTGTACCACGGCACCCTGGCGAAGATCCCGTTCGGCCGCTTCGGCCATCCGCGCGAGATCGCCGACGCGGCCCTGTTCCTGTGCTCGCCGCTGGCGCGCTGGATCACCGGCCATGTGCTCAATGTGGATGGCGGCCAGGTGTTGATGGGCTGACACCGGCACTCCGGTAGCTGCCAACCTTGGTTGGCATGCCTTTCGTCGACCAAGGTCGACGCCTACCCTGATGAAATGGCTTTCGTCGACCAAGGTCGACGCCTACCCTGCTGAAATGCCCTTCGGCGACCAAGGTCGACGCCTACCAGGGCCGGCACCTCGTTTGTCGACCAGGGTCCACGCCCGCCATCGCATCCGCCGGGCATGGGATTGCCCGGGCAGAGGCACTATCATGTGCACACTGCCAAGGAGGACCCCGATGAGCGTGGCACCCCGACAGACAAGCGCCCTGGCCGTAGTCAGCCTGGTCATGGGCATCGCCAGCTGGACCGTCCTGCCCTTCGTGGCCAGCATCGTGGCGATCGTCACCGGCCACATGGCCCGCGCCGAGATCCGCCGCCGCCCGCAGGAACTGGAAGGCGATGGCCTGGCCGTCACCGGTCTTGTGCTGGGCTGGGTGATGGTCGGCGCGGTAGTCGCCGCCATCCTGGTGTTCATCCTGTTCTTCGGCGGCCTGGCGTGGCTGGCCGCGGTGTCGAACTGACGCCATGACCACTTCCGACAGCACTGAACGCTTCAGCAGCCGCGTCGCCGACTACGTCCGCTACCGGCCCGATTACCCGCCCGCGCTGCTGGAATGGCTGCATGGCCCGATGGATGTCAGTCACCAGGCCCGTGTCGCCGACATCGGTGCTGGCACCGGCATTTCCAGCCGTCAGTTTCTGGCCAGCGGTCATCCCCTGGTGGCGGTCGAGCCAAACGCCGCCATGCGCGCCGCCGCCGAAGAGTGGCTGGCGCCGCAGTATCCGGGCTTTTCCGCCGTCGATGGCCGCGCCGAGGCCACCGGCCTGGACGATGCCAGCGTTGACCTGGTCAGCGTCGCGCAGGCCTTCCACTGGTTCGACACCGTAGCGGTGCGCGCCGAGTGGCAGCGCATCCTGCGCCCGGGTGGCCAGGCACTGATCTACTGGAACTCGCGCCTGCTCGACGCCAGCCCGTTCCTGGTCGGCTACGAACAGCTGCTGCTGGACTACGGCACCGACTACACCGCCGTGGCCGAGCGCTACCAGGACGACGCCACCATGCAGGCCTGGTTCGGCGCCGGGCTGCGCGGCATGGTGCAGCTGCCGAACGTGCAGTACCTGGATCTGGATGCCCTGCAAGGGCGCCTGCTGTCCTCCTCCTACGCACCCCAATCCGGTCACCCGCGCCACGCGCCGATGATCGACGCTCTGCAGGACCTGTTCGCCGCCCACGCGGTCGACGGCCAGGTTGCTTTTGAATATCGAACCCGAGCCTTCCTCGGCACGCTGGACTGAACCGACGCATGTATTCGCTTGCCCGCCCCTTCCTGTTCTCGCTCGACGCCGAGCGCGCCCACGGCCTCGGCCTGTCCGCACTGGACCTGGCCTACCGCACCGGCACCACGCCGCTGCTGGCCGCACGCATCGCGCCGATGCCCAGTACGGTGTTCGGGCTGACCTTCCCCAATCCGGTCGGCCTGGCCGCCGGCCTGGACAAGAATGGCGAGCACATCGATGCGCTGTTCGCGCTCGGCTTCGGCTTCGTCGAGATCGGCACCATCACCCCGCGCCCGCAGGCCGGCAACCCGCAGCCGCGCCTGTTCCGCCTGCCGGAACACAACGCGATCATCAACCGCATGGGCTTCAACAATGCGGGCGTGGACGCGCTGGTGCGCAATGTCGAGCGCGCGCGCAACCGCCGCGGCCTGCTCGGCATCAACATCGGCAAGAACAAGGACACCCCGAACGAACAGGCGGTGGACGATTACATCGCCTGCCTGGACAAGGTGTATCCGCTGGCGGACTACGTCACCGTCAACATCTCCTCGCCCAACACCGCCGGCCTGCGTGAATTGCAGGAAGAGACCGCGCTGCGCCAGCTGGTCAGCCAGTTGCGCGACCGCCAGGAAGACCTCGCGGCGCGCCACGGCCGCCGCGTACCGATGCTGGTCAAGGTGGCGCCCGACCTCAGTGACCGCGACATCGATGCCGCCGCGCGCGTGCTGGGCGAACTGCAGGTGGACGGCGTGATCGCCACCAACACCACCATCGACCACAGCAAGGTGGCCGGCGATCCGCTGGCCAACGAGGCCGGCGGCCTGTCCGGCGCACCGGTGTTGGAGCAGTCCACCCTGGTGCTGCGCCGACTGCGCTCGCGCCTGCCCGAATCGGTGCCGCTGGTGGGGGTCGGTGGCATCCTGTCCGGTGCCGACGCGGTGGCCAAGATGGCCGCCGGCGCCGCGCTGGTGCAGTGCTACAGCGGCCTGATCTTCCGTGGCCCTGCCCTGGTCTCCGAATGCGTGGAGGCGATCCGTCGCCGCCGCGAGGCGCCGAGCCGCGGCGCGGTGGCGCCGCTGTGAGCGCGCCCATGGACACCACCGATGCAGCCGCACCGCTGCGCTGGACGCTCACCCGCAATGCACCGCTGCAGGCGCTGAACACCTTCCATGTGCAGGCCAGTGCAGCCCAGCTGCTGGAACTGCACGACGCGGCCCTGCTGCCGGAAGTGCTGGCGCTGCCCGAAGTGGCCAGCGGCCCACTGCTGGTGCTGGGAAGCGGCAGCAACGTGCTGATCGCCGAAGACCTACCAGGCACGGTACTGGTGTTCGGCAACCGTGACATCAGTTTCCTGGAACACCGCGCTGACCACGCAGTGATCCGCGCCGGGGCCGGCGTGCCCTGGCATGGCCTGGTGATGTGGTCGCTGCAGGAAGGCTTGTCCGGGCTGGAGAACCTGGCCCTGATTCCCGGCACCGCCGGTGCCGCGCCGATCCAGAATATCGGCGCCTACGGTGCGCAGGTCGGCGAGTTCATCCAGGCGGTCGAGGCCTGGGACTGCCAGGAACAAACCTGGGTACGGCTGGACAACGAGCAGTGTCGCTTCACCTACCGCGACAGCGTGTTCAAGCAGCAGATGGACCGCTACCTGATCACCGCCATCGAACTGAAGTTGCCGCTGCTGCACGACCTGCGCATGGACTATGCCGGCATCCGCGAGGAACTGCAGGCACAGGGCGTGGAGCTGCCGAGCGCAGTGGACGTGGCCAACGCGGTGATCGCGATCCGCCGCCGCAAGCTGCCCGACCCGGATGTGCTGGGCAACGCCGGCAGTTTCTTCAAGAACCCGGTGCTGCCGCTGGAACAGGTCGACGTGCTGCTGCAGCACTTCCCCGACCTGCCGGTGTTCCCGTCCGACCAGGACGGCAAGCGCAAGGTCTCGGCGGCATGGATGATCGAGTCCTGCGGCTGGAAGGGCTTCCGCGAAGGCGATGCCGGGGTGGCCCCCAGCCACGCGCTGGTACTGGTCAACCATGGCAATGCCAGCGGTGCTGAACTGCTGGCGCTGGCGCGACGCATCTCCGCTTCAGTGCTGGAGAAGTTCGGCGTGCCGATCGAACCGGAGCCCCGCCTGCTCGGCGCACAGTGGTGAACACCCCCGCCCTCTCCCCCAGCGCCACCCCGATGCGGGCGGCGCTGCTGATGCTCGGCAGCACGATGGCCTTCGGTCTGATGGCGGTGGCGATTCGTTATGCCACCCGTTACGTGCCGACCCAGGAAGTGGCGTTCTTCCGCAATGCCTTCGGCCTGCTGGCACTGCTGCCGATGCTGTTGCGCCCGGGCCATGCGCCGCTGAAGACCCAGCAGCTGCCGCGCTATTTCGTGCGCAGTGCGATCGGCCTCGGTTCGATGCTGTGCGCGTTCTGGGCACTGGGCCATCTGCCACTGGCGCAGGCGGTTTCCCTCTCGTACTCCACGCCGTTGTTCGTCACCATCGCCGCCGTGCTGTGGCTGGGCGAGACCGTGCGTATACGGCGCTGGGCCGCGGTGGTGGTTGGATTCATCGGTGTGCTGGTGATCGTGCGCCCCGGTACCGCCGGCTTCACCGCCGGCAGCCTGGTAGCGGTGGCAGCCGCCGTGCTCAGCTCATTGGTGGCGATCCAGATCAAGCAGCTGACCCGTGTCGACAGCGCTGACACCGTGGTGCTCTACACCTACGTGTTCTGGGTGCCGCTGTCGCTGGTCCCGGCACTGTTCGTCTGGGTCTGGCCCTCCGGCATGGCGTGGCTGTGGCTGCTGGCCACCGGCGTGCTGGGCACCGTCGGCCAGCTGCTGTGGACGCGGGCGTTGCGGCTCGGTGAAGTCTCGGCGCTGACCCCGATCAGCTTCCTGCAGCTGCCGCTGGTAACGCTGCTCGGCTGGCTGCTGTTCAACGAAAGCGTGGATCGCTGGACGCTCATCGGTGCCGGCATCATCCTCGCCGCCAACGCCTACATCGCCCACCGCGAAGCCGTGTTGTCGCGCCGCGCCGCAAGCGCGGCGGCCTCGGCAGCAGCCAAGCCCGCCGAATGAAAACCATCTGCATGGACAAGCCATGGGGCCTGCACGGGCAAGCCATGGGTCGTGCATGGACAGGCCATGGGTAGAGTCGACTGTTAGTTGTGTAAACCCACCACGTTGTTCAGCGGGATTCTGGAAATAGGCGGTTGGCTGCCGATCCCCATGTGGGGTCGGTGCCAGTTGTAGTAATGCAGCCATTCAGGCAGCACGGCATCACGTTG